>JAQGJH010000136.1 GCA_028290705.1 Hyphomicrobiales bacterium | reverse complement strand
AAACCCGGCTCGGACAAGGCGCGGAATAGCGCCGCAATGGAGGAAAGCAGATGAACAACGCCATGTCGAAACGCGCATTCATGCTTGCGGGCGCGGCCTGCATCGCCATGCAGGCGACTGCCGCCGTCGCCCAGCAGGGTGCTGAATTCTTCAAGGGGAAGACCGTCAACTACATCGTCGCGACTGCGCCGGGCGGCGGTTACGATTCCTACGGACGCCTCGTCGCCGAATACATGCAGCGCAACCTGCCGGGCTCGACCTTCGTGGTCAAGAACATGCCGGGCGCCGGCCACATCATCGGCACCAACGCCATCTATGCCTCGAAGCCCGACGGCCTGACCATCGGAACCTTCAACACCGGCCTGATCTACAACCAGATCACCAAGGAATCCGCGGTCAAGTTCGATCTGACCAAGATGAGCTGGATCGGCAAGGCGGCGGCGGACCCGCGCGTGATCGTCATCGCGTCGCAATCGCCCATCAAGAGCTTCGAGGAATTGATGGCGCAGAAGCAGCCGCAGAATTTTGCGGTCGCCGGCCCGGGCAGCGCCTCCTTCGTCGAGACCGTGATGCTCACCAATGCGCTGAAAATGCCGGTCAAGATGCTGTCGGGCTACAACGGCACGGACGATCAGCTCGCCATGCGTCGCGGCGAGATCGTCGGCTCCATCGCCTCGCGTTCGTCCTACAAGGCCTTCGTGGAGAACGGCTATGGCCGGATGATTGCCCAGATCGGCGGCTCCGAGAAGGACGTTCCGCAGCTCGCGAGCTTCGTCAAGGATGAGAAGGCCCAGGGCCTCATCGCGCTCGTGCAGTCGCAGGGCGACATCGCGCGCCTGACCGCCGGCCCTCCGGGCATTCCGGCCGATCGTCTGGATGCACTCGTGGGCGCCTACAAGAAAGCCATGGAAGATCCGGAAATGCAGGCCCGCGCCGAAAAGCTCGGCCTGCCGGTCGATCCGGCTTACGGCGACACGGTCCTGAAAGCCGTCACGGCGGCGATCAATCAGTCGGACGAAACCCGCGCGCTGCTGTCGGAGGCCTTGAAAGCTCCCAAGAAGTAATCAGGCGGACGCGCATCGCCCCAAGGCGGTGCGCGTCTTGCATCGACCGTCTCCCGCTCAAGAAAAGGAAAAGACCATGTCAGACGAAGTGACCCCGGAAGAAGATCTCGAAGGTCGGTTCCTGGTCGATCCCTACATGAACTGGGTGCAGGGCGAGAAAATTCCGGTTCATCTGGACTTCGGACACGACCTGCTGGCGCTCGAGACGGCGACATGGGATCGATACGACGCACGCGGCTGTTTCGCGCATGCGCATGGTCGCGGCGACTTCATGGCCAATTACGTGCTGGAAGTTCTGCCCGGCAAGAAGACGCGGCCGGTGAAGCATCTCTACGAAGGCTTTTTCTACGTACTCTCGGGCTTTGGCTCGACGACGGTCTGGATGCCGGGCGGCGAGAAGCACACGTTCGAATGGGGCCCGAAGGCGCTGTTCGCCATTCCGCTGAACTGCGAATACCAGATCTTCAATTCGTCCGGCCGCGAGACCGCGCGCCTGTCGTGCACCAACGACGCGCCGTTGACGCTGAACCTCTACCACAACGAAGACTTCGTCTTCGACAATCCGTTCAAGTTTCCGGAGCGCATGGGCTCGCCCAATCAGTTCCAGGGCGAAGGCGAGCACCTCGAGATCAATCGCGGCAAGGACACCGCGAAGCTCAATCTTTGGGAAACGAACTTCGTGCCCGATCTCACCGGCTTCAAGCTCTATGAGCTGAATGAGCGCGGCAAGGGATCGATGAACGTTTCCTTCGTTCTCGCCAACGGCACGATGCACGCGCATTCGTCGGAAATTCCGATGGGCCGTTACAAGAAGGCGCATCGCCATGCCGCCGGCACCCACGTCCATGCGGTCAGCGGCGAAGGCTATTCGCTGCTCTGGTACGAGGGCGAGTCCGAGTTCAAGGAAATCCCCTGGCGCCACGGCATCATGTACGTGCCGCCGTTCTGGATGTTCCACCAGCACTTCAACACCTGCGGCGAGCCGGCGCGTTACCTCGCCTGCAGCATGGGCAGCCGTCGCTATCCGTTCATCGCCTTGCGCAAGCGCAGTGCCGAGGGCGGGGGATCGACGTCGATCCAGCAGGGCGGTCGCCAAGTCGAGTACGAAGATCAGGATCCGCGCATCCATCGCAAGTGGCTGGACGCCATCGACCAGAGCGGCGTGGAATCCATGATGGGCGACATTTTCGACGAAGCGAAGATCCGCGCCCTGAAGCCAGAGGAGATGACCGGCGCGATCCACACGCCGAAGTCGATCGGCCCCGCCGTCTGAAGACAGCTTCGGAAGACCTGCCAGAGCATCGCGAAGGCCCGCCCTGTGGCGGGCCTTTTGCATTCACGTCCAGTCGGCCAGGATCTCGTCGGTGCAAGCCGTCTGGATCTGCAACGAGTAGCGCTTCCGGTACAGCATCATCAGGGCGTCGTGTCCGTCGTCAGACGAACTGCACACCGCATCTTCCACGACCGTGACTCGCAGGCCGATGTCGACGGCGTCGAGGACACTCGACAGCACGCAAACATCCGTCTCTGAACCGGTCACGATCACTCCGGTGACGCCGTGCTCGCGAAGATGCGCCAGCAACCGCGGTTCGCCGAATGCGGAATAGGTCCCCTTGTCGATGACGGTCGCCCGGTCCGCGTGGCGATCGAGCGGATCGACGAGGTCGAGCAGACGCGGGTCGAGCACGCTGGTCGTGACGTTGCGCCAGCGCGCATAATAGTCCCGCCAGACGCCAACGGCTTCTTCGGCCGTGTGCGGCGGAATGAATCGCGTGAAGATCGTCCGCCCGGGTGCGGCCTCCACCAGTCGCGCGACATTCGGCTTGACGCGGTCCATCCATGGGGTCGGCCACGGCCCTTCGCGCGTGAAAAGCCTCTGCATGTCGATGCAGAGATGGACGGTGGAGTCTTGCGCTCGTGACACGTTCGCTCCCGGTCTGTTGCGTCTCTCAGCAAAATTCATGGGGCTGCAATGAGTTCGAAGTCCTGGAGCCGCATGGGCGGAAATCCCCGTCCGTGCTAGGGACGGAGATGGATATGCGGAAGGTTTTGAAAATGCGCACGAGATCGGATGCGGGAAGGCGGCCCGGGGCGGCGAAGCTGGCGGGCGCATGGCTGGCTTTGTTCTCCCTGACGGCGCTTTCGCCGCTTGCCGCCGAGCCGGCGCGGCTCGAGATGCAGCCGGCCGAAGTGGTCGGGACGATGCGCGACGACGAGGGAAAGCCCGCAGTGGACATCAGCGGCATCGCCTGCGCTCCGGCAGCGGCCGACGGCATGCGTCGCTGCCTGCTGGTCAACGATGAAGACCGTTCCGCCCAGACCGCCAATCTCGACCAGGCCGGCCGCGTGATCGTCGGCCCCAAAATCCCGCTGCTCGGGCGTAGCGCCCCCGCGGGGACGCCCGGCGAACCCCAGCCGGTCACCTGCCGGTCCGGCGCTGCGCCGTTCCGCGACCTCGACGGTGAGGGCGTCGCCTTCGCCGCGCCTTACTTCTACGTCGTCGGCTCGCATGCCTGTTCGCGCAACGGCAAGTCGCGCGATTCCATTTTCCTGCTCGCGCGCCTGCGAACCGATGCGAAAGGCCGCGCCGTCGATGCCCGTGGCCGCGCAGCAACGGGAGACCGCAAGGCCCGCGATACCGTTCAACTCACCTATCGCCTGGGCGCGGTGCTGGCCGCCGCGCCCAGGGTCGGCGAATGGTTCGGCCGCGATCTCGATCTCGGCGGCCTGAACGTCGAGGGCGTCGCGGTCATCGGGGACATGCTCTATGCGGGTCTCCGGGCGCCGGCACTCGGCGGCGAGACCTTCATCGTCGGGGCCAAGGTCGAGGCTTTGTTCGACGCCCGGCGGGGTCCCGACGAGCCGCCCGTTCTGCTCACCATGCGGCTTGGCGAGAACACCGGGGTCCGCGACCTGGCGGCTCTGCCGGACGGACGCCTGCTCGTTCTCTACGGATCCGACAAGGATCAGCCTGGCGTTCCCTACGGTCTTGCGACACTCGACCCCAGGAGTGGCGCCGTGCTCAAACTCGGTGAACTGCCCGAACTGGCCGAAGGCGGCCGGTCCGGCAAGGCGGAGGCCGTGCTGCCGCTCGGCGCCGAGGGGAACCGCCTGAACGTCCTGGTTTTCTACGACAGTCTTCCGGATGGCCGGCCTCAGAAGGTCAGCGTGCCGCTGCCCTGACATCCGGAGACCGACGCAGGAAGTCCCGGAGAGAACTCCCGGAGAGAGCTTCCGGAGAGAAAAAGAAGCCGCCCTGGCGATGGCGCGGGGCGGCTATAGTCCGGGAGGAAACGCGCCAAGGCGCAACACCACGCTAGACCTGTTCGTTTTCGTCGCAAGGTGCAAAACGCCCGGCTGCATCAAATCGTGGCGCCCGTGACTTTTGCGTCACCGACTTTGGTGGAATGTCCCCGTCAGGGTTTCCGCAGCGTAAAGCTGTCCTCCAGAGCAGCAAAAAGCTGGGGCAGGGGCATCAAGGGCTCGTCCGGCTTCGGGATCTTGCGTTTGTCCACGGAGCAGTTCTGCTCGTGCGGGCGCTGGACGCCGTTCTCGTGATCCAGCCGATGTGCCCACTTGATCAGGTCGCTCGCTTCCTCGGCGCTCGGCCGGTCGACGATGAGCCGCTGCCACGTCAAAATGCCAGTCTCAAACGTCGCCAGACGCAATTTTACGCGAAAAACGGTCCGGGTTTCGGTCATTTCTGTTTCCTGCCCACGTGTATTTCATTGGCGGCCAAGGTCAGCCCGCCTCCGGCTCCAAACGCGCGCCCTGGCCGAGCGCGCGCTGCATCAGCACGGAATCGACCCAGCCGCCGAATTTGAACCCCACGTCACGCAGAAGCCCGGCCTGGGCGAAACCATGCCGCGCATGCAGCCTGATCGAAGCCTCGTTGCCGCTGTCGCCGATCACCGCGATCATCTGCCGCCAGGGTCCCGCCTCGCAGGCCGCCACCAGGGCGCCGAGCAGCGCCGAGCCGATGCCTTGACCGGTCAGCCCGTCCGCCACGTAGACGGTGTCCTCGACCGTGAACCTGTAGGCGCTGCGCGAACGATAGGGGGCGGCGTAACTGTAGCCGAGGATGCGCCCGTCACGCTCCGCCACGAGATAGGGCAGGCCATGCGTCAGCACGGCCTGCCGGCGGCTCTGCATCTCCTCGCGCGACGGAACGATCTCCTCGAACGACGCGCGACCGTGGGCCACGTGATGAGCGTAGATCCACGAGATCTCCAGCATGTCCGCGTCGCGCGCCGCCCGGATCCTGACCGAACTGCGCAGGGCGCCGGGATCGTCGTCCCGCAGTCTCGACATGCAACCCTCCCGGTTCGCCGATGTCCTGCTCCCGAGTTTAGCAGGCCGCCGCCGACGCACCAACGGAAAGGCCGATGCGTCGAGCGCGGAACGTCAGAAACGCTCCAGCAGCCAGCCGTGTCCGAACACCTTGTCGTTGATGCCATGGGCGCGCAGCGCATGCCAGATGGTTGCGATGTTGATCGGAATGATCGGTTTGCCGAGCTGCTTTTCGAGCGTCGGAAAAATGTCCTGCGTCGAAAGATTGGTGCCGGCCTGCACGATCGCATCGACGTTCGAGCCGTCGAGCTGCTTCAGGATCGCGTCGATCACCTGCGAGGGCGGCGTATGCGCGATCGACGTCGCGGTATCGCATTTCAGCCCGACCACGTTGGTGACGTTGTAGCCGGATTCCTCGAGGAAGCGTCGGACCTGGATGTCGCCGACGGGCTGATAGGGAGTCAACGCCGCGACGGTCTTCGCACCGAACGCATCGAGCGCGGCCTTCAACGCCGCTGCGCCGCTGGTCAAGCCGATGTCCGGACCGATGTCGTCGCGAAGCCGCGCCTCGAATTCGACGTTGCCTTCGAGACCGCCCCAAAACGTTTCGGCCGACATGCCCATCATGATGTAGCTCGGCTCGCAGGTCATGATGTCGCGCATCGAATAAGGGATCGTCTTGCGGATCGCCTCGATGAACGCCAGGAACATGTCGTCGCTCGACAGATCCGGCTGCTCGACGAAGAACCGCGCAAAATGCCACGTCACGCCCGGGGGAATGATGCGCTGGCAGTCATACTCGACGCCGATGTTGGTGGACGGAATGATCACGCCGATCCGTCCCCGCGAGCCGATCCAGGGTTCCTGTGGCTTGAGCATCTTGACTGCCTCGTTCATGTGCGATCTCCTGATGGTTACATTTGCAATCATTTTGCAATGCCTGCAAGCCGCTGTATAGGTGTTTGATGCTGGCATTCCTGGAGCGAAGGTGACGCATGAGTGAGTTGGACAGGGTTCTCATCGCAGGTGGCGGCCCGGTGGGTTTCACCGCCGCCCTCAACCTCGCGCGCCGCGGAATTCCATTTACCCTCCTGGAGGGCGGTGACAGGATTTTCGACGATCCGCGCGCGGGTACGATCCATCCGCCCACTCTCGAAATGTTCGAAGATATCGGCGTCACCAAGCTGTTTATGGAACGCGGCTTCATCGTCAACAACTACCATTATCGCGATCGGCGGCAGGGACTGATCGCCGATTTCGATCTCAACGTGCTGAAGGACGATACGCCATTTCCGTTCCGCCTGATGCTCGAGCAGCACAAGATCTGCTATATTTTGCGCGATCTGCTGAAAGAATATTCAGGCAATGAGATTCTGATGCAGCATCGCGTCACCAAGGTCGAGCAGGACGGCTCGGGCGTGACCGCAACCGTCGAGACTCCGGACGGCGAGAAGACCTTCCGGGGCCGCTACATCATCGGATGTGACGGCGGCCGCAGTCAGGTGCGCAAATCCATGGGCGTCAAATTCGACGGCTTCACCTATGGCGAGCGCTTCCTGGTTCTCAGCACGCGTTACGATTTCGGCAAGGCCGGCTACGCCATCACCAACTACATCGCCGATCCGGTCGAGTGGTGCGCCATGTTCAAGGTGCCGGGCAATGACGAAAAGGGCATGTGGCGCGTGGTCTTCCCGGCCGATGCGCAGGCCGCTCCCGAGACGATCTTCGAAGAGGCCTCCGTACAGGCGCGCATCCAGGGCTTCCATCCGAAGGACGGCCCCTATGACGTGGTGCATCGCAACCTCTACGACGTCCATCAGCGCGTCGCCTCGTGCTACCGCAACGGCCGTCTCCTGATCGCCGGCGATGCCGCCCACATCAACAATCCACTGGGCGGCATGGGCATGAATTTCGGCCTGCACGACGCCTTCAACCTCGTCGACAAGCTCGGGCGCATCATGCTCGACGGCGAGAGCGAGGATATTCTGGATCAATACGATCGCCAGCGCCGCACGGTGGCTGAGGAATATCTTCAGCGACAGACGATCGAGAACAAGAAAAACATCGAGCAGAAGGATGCCGCCGCGCAGGAGAAGTTCTATGATGAGCTGCGCGGCATCGTCGCCGACCGGTCGAAGCTGCGCACCTATCTGCGCCGCGTCGCCATGATCGAGGGCATCGAGCGGGCCAACTCAATCACCTGACGGGGCAAAAATCCCTGCGCTGCAACGACGTTCGAGTGAAGGAAACCAGATGAAAATCGCCATTCCCGACCTGATTTCGAATTCCTACTTTCCGGCCGTGGCCGCGGTCGAGCTCGGCTTCTTCAAGGAAGAGGGCCTCGACATGGAGCTCGAGCTGATCTTCCCGGTCAACAAGACCCTCGAGGTCCTGCGCGACGGCGGCATCGATTTCGTCGGCGGCTCGGCGCATAGCGTTCCCTTCGCGTTCCCGGGCTGGAAGGGCGGCAAACTGATCGGCGCGCTGGCGCAGAACACCTACTGGTTCCTGATCCTGCGGTCGGATCTCAACGCCAAGAAGGGCGACATCAACGCCATCAAGGGCCTCAACATCGGCGCGGCCCCGCTGGTCGATCTCGGCCTCAAGCGCCTGCTCATCGAGGCCGGCATCGACGTCGAGCGCGACAAGGTGACGATCGGTCCGGTGCCCGGCGCCTTCCTGGGCGAGAACAAGAACTTCGGCGTCGCCGCCGCGAAAGCCCTGCAGGCCGGCCTGATCGACGGTTTCTGGGCCAACGGCATGGGCGCGGAAGTGGCGGTGCGCAGCGGCGCCGGCACGATGGTCATCGATGCCCGCCGTGGCGACGGTCCGCCGAAGGCCATCCACTACACGATGCCGGCGCTCATCACCTCGCAGAAGCTCATCGACAGCAACCCCGATGCGGTCGCGGCTGCCGTGCGCGCGCTGGTGAAGACGCAGGAAGCCCTCAAGGCGGACGTGAAGCTCGCCACCCGCGTCGGCCAGAAATATTTCCCCGCGGCCGAGGCCGAGCTGATCGCCGACGTCGTCGAGCGCGACCTGCCGTTCTACGACGCCTCGATCAGCCCGGAGTTCGTCAAGGGCATGGTCGAGTTCCAGCGCAACATGGGCCTGCTCGACGCGGACGTCGCCTACGAGGACGTCGTGGCGACGCAGTTCTCCAAGTACTGGAAACCCTGAGCCACTGCCGGGATAGGAGCGTTGGAGGCAGCGATGAGCGACCAGGACGTCTATGCCAAGCAAGGCTTCGGCAACAGCTCCGGCTTCGGCCGGAGCGTTGCTCTCGTCATGGTCGACTTCGTCAACGGCTTCAACGATCCAAACCTGTTCGGAGGCGGCAATATCGGTGAGGCGATCGCCGCGACGCAAAAGCTCCTGGCTTTCGCGCGTCGGCAGCGTCTCCCGATTGCGCACACGCGCGTGGTTTATGCCGAAGACGGCTCGGACGCGGGGGTCTTTCGCCTCAAGGCTCCGAGCCTCTCCGTCCTGACGGAGACGGCGCACGCGAGCCAGATCGTTCCTGAATTGACGCCGGAACCCGGTGAACTCATCATTCGCAAGACTCAGCCATCGGCCTTTTTCGACACGCCGCTGACGCACTGGCTGATCTCGAAAGGCGTCGACACGTTGCTGGTCACGGGCTGCACCACGTCGGGCTGCGTCCGTGCCACGGTGGTCGATTCGATGAGCTCGAACTTTCGCACCATCGTGGTCACCGATTGCGTCGGCGACCGCGCCATGGCGCCACACGAGGCCAATCTGTTCGACATGGGCCAAAAATACGCCGACCTGCTCACCAGCGAGCAGGTCATGGCGCATCTCGCCAAGGCCTGACCTCCACCCCGCGCGTCAGGCGCGGGGAAACTGACTCGCCACGAAGCTTTCGAACGTCGTCGGCTCGCGCCCGAGCACCCAACGCAGCACGTTCGGATTGCCGATCAGGCCATGCGCGCCGTAATGCGCGTTCATCTTCGTCATGGTGGCGATGCGCCAGTCGGGCATGCCGGATTTTTCCGCCTCGGCCCTGAATGCGTCCAGCGACTTCTCCTCCGCCCGCACCTCACGGCCGAGATACGCGCTGAGGATCTGCGCGCAATCGCGCTGGGAGAGCAGCTGTGGCCCGCAGAGCTGATAGGTGGCGAACTCATGCCCGCCCTGCGTGAGCACCCGGCTCGCGGCTTCCGCCAGATCCTTCATGTCGACGAGGCTGAACTTCGCGTCCACGCCGAACGGCATGGCATGGACGCCGTTCTCGACCACCTGCTTCCAGATCGGCAGGAGATGCTGCATGTACCGGCACGGTTGCAGGATGGTGTAGGGCAGCCCTGAATCGATCAGCGCGAGTTCCGCCCGCGCCTTGCGCTGGTGATGCGGCACGTCGACGGCGGGATGCAGCACGGAGTAGAGCACCAGGCGTGCGACGCTCTCCTGCACGCAATCGCCGATCAGCCGCTGCGTGATCTCGTCTTCGGCGGGATGCATGGGCGGACTGATGTGAATGACCTGCTCGACCCCCGAAACCGCCTGTCGCAGGGCGGCGGCGTCCTGCAGGTCGCCCAGGAAGAACTCGCGCGCGCCGGCTGCCACCAACTCGTCTCCCGCCTCGGCGCGGCGGACGAAAGCGCGGACCTGCGCCCCAGCCTTGACGAGATTGCCGATGACGGCGCGCCCGGTCTTTCCCGATGCGCCGGTGACGAGGATGGGCTTGCTGAAATCGACCGACATCGAAACTCCGTCAAGGTGCGTGAGCGGCGCTCGCTTCAAAGCGGCAGCGCCGAGGAATATTTGATCTGGTCCAGCGCGAAACTCGACTCGATCGAGGAAATACCCTCGAGCCGCGTGAGCTTGTGCTTGAGAAACCGCTCGTACGCACTGAGATCCGGCACGACCACGCGGAGCAGGTAATCTCTGTGCCCGGTCATCAAATAGCAATCGAGAACTTCATGCCACGACGAAATCGCCTTCGCGAAACGATCGAGGTCTTCCTCGCGCTGACGCGCCAGCTTGATCGAAATGAACACGCTCACCGGGAGGCCCACGGCCTTCTGGTCGACGGTCGCGATATAGCCCGTAATGATGCCCCGATCCTCCAGGAGCTTGACGCGGCGGTGACAGGGCGAGGCAGAAAGCCCGACCTTCTCGGCCAGCGCCTGCATCGAAATGCGACTGTCTAGCTGAAGCTGCGCGAGGATTTTTCGATCGATGTCGTCGAAACCATTCATTGGAATCCTGTCCTCATCAAAGGCGATAATCTTGCCCTGCATCCTAAAGGTCGGGGATGCAGAAGCCAAGTTTGGTAAGTTTGGCCAATGCGCCTTGGGTAAGCTGGCGGCTGGACCATGTCAGCCGGGGCGAACGCATGAGCGACTCCAAAGACCGCATCGAGTACCTCAAGGCGCTCGAAAAAAAGGTTTTGTGGCTGTCGTCATGGATGATTCACCATGCCAATCATCTGCGACCGAGCGAGGACGGCCTGAAGGTCGGAGGACATCAGGCATCGTCCGCCTCGCTTGCCACCATCATGACGGCGCTGTACTTCGCCGCGCTTCGGCCGCAGGACCGCGTTGCCGTCAAGCCGCACGCGAGCCCGGTGTTCCACGCCATCCAATATCTGATGGGCAACCAGACGCGCGACAAGCTCGAGCGCTTCCGCGGGTTCGGCGGCGCGCAGTCCTATCCTTCGCGCACGAAGGATGTGGATGACGTCGATTTCTCCACGGGCTCGGTCGGCCTCGGCGTCGCCCAGACGCTGTTCTCCTCGCTCGTGCAGGATTACGTCACCGCGCGCGGCTGGATGAAAAACCGCCCCGAGGGCCGCATGATCGCCCTGGTGGGCGATGCCGAAATGGATGAGGGAAACATTTACGAAGCCCTGATCGACGGCTGGAAACACGGCATTCGCAACACCTGGTGGATCGTCGACTACAATCGCCAGTCGCTCGACGCCGTCATCCGCGAAGGTCTGTGGGAAAAGTTCGAAACGATGTTCCGCAACTTCGGCTGGGACGTCGTCATCATCAAATACGGCAAGCTGATGCAGGCGGCATTCGCCGAGCCGGGTGGCGAAAAACTGCGGCACTGGATCGACACATGTCCGAACCAGCTTTACGCGGCGCTCTGCTTTCAGGGCGGGGCGGCGTTTCGGCGCAAGCTCGATGAGGAGATCGGCGACCAGGGCGACGTCTCGCAACTGATCGCACGGCGCAGCGACGCAGAATTGCTGGCGCTCATGTCGAATCTCGGCGGGCATGACGTCGAAGGCGTGCTCGAAGCCTTCGAGGCGATTGATCACGATCGCCCCGTCTGCTTCATCGCCTATACGATCAAGGGCGTGGGACTGCCGTTCCAGGGACATAAGGACAATCATGCCGGCCTGATGACGCCGACCCAGATGGACGTCTGGCGCGAGCAGCAGAAGGTGCGTCCGGGACACGAATGGGATCGCTTCGAAGGACTGTCGCTGGAGCAAGGCCGGTTGCAGGCGTTTCTCGACCAGGTTCCATTCTTCAAATCGGGTACGCGGCGTCTCGACGCTCCGGTCTATGACGTGCCGGAAAAGCTGCACTACACGCCCGCCGCCACCATGTCGACGCAACAGGGCTTCGGGCTGATCCTCAACGAAATCGCCCGGTCGGACGCAGCCATCGCCGACCGCATCGTCACCATGGCGCCCGACGTCACGGTTTCGACCAATCTGGGACCCTGGGTCAATCGCCGCGGCTTGTTCGCCCGCGAGAGCAAGGTCGATCTTTTCAAGAAGGAAAAGATCCCCTCCACCTTCGCATGGGAGTTTTCGCCGAAGGGCCAGCATGTCGAGCTCGGCATTGCCGAGATGAATCTTTTCATCCTGCTCTCCGCCTTCGGTCTCTCGCATGCGATCAATGGCGAGAGAGTCCTGCCCATTGGAACGCTCTACGATCCCTTCATCCAGCGCGGCCTCGATGCGTTGAATTATGCCTGCTACCAGGACGCGCG
>JAQGJH010000130.1 GCA_028290705.1 Hyphomicrobiales bacterium | reverse complement strand
GAGACTGCGCGGCGTCAGCTGACGGCGAGCGAGGCCTACGCCCGCGGCCTCTTCACCCATTCGCCGGTCTCGCTCTGGGTGGAGGATTTCAGCGTCATCAAGCGATTGCTGGAAGATATCCGTTCGCGCGGCATCGAGGACTTTCGCGTCTTCACCGACGTCCATCCGGATTTCGTCGATCGGTGCATGAGCGAGATCCGCGTCATTGACGTCAACAGGCAGACGCTCGAGCTCTTTGCAGCTCCCGACAAGGCCACGTTGCTGCAGCGGCTCGATGATGCATTCCGAGACGACATGCGTCGGCATTTCCGCGAGCAGCTGATCGATCTCTGGAACGACCAATTGTTCCAGCAGCGCGAAGTCGTCAATTACGCGCTCGACGGGACGGAACTGCATCTCTACATGCAATTTTCGGTCTTGCCCGGCTATGAGAAGACATGGTCCCAGGTGCAGATTGCCTTGACGGACATCACAGCGCGCAAGAAGGCCGAGGCTTACCTCGAATATCTCGGCAAGCACGACGTACTGACCAAGCTCCACAATCGATCCTTCTACGTCGACGAGCTCAACAGGCTCGATCGAAAGGGGCCACAGCCCGTCACGATGGTGATGATCGATCTGGACGGACTGAAGGGAGTCAACGACCAGCTCGGACACGCGGTCGGCGATTCTCTGCTGGCCCGGCTGGGAGAGGTGTTGAACGGGCTCGTTGAAAAGCCTTCCAATGCAGCGCGCATCGGAGGCGACGAATTCGCCGTCATCATGCCAGGGTGCGACGAGCAGGCCGGCAAAGCGTTGATTCAAAGCATTGGCCAACTCATCGAGATCAACAATCAGTTCTACGGAGAGCCCGTCCTGCGTCTGTCGGTCGGGGCCGCCACCAGTGAACCGGGTGAGCGCATGGAATCGCTCATCAGGCGGGCTGACTTTGAAATGTACGAACAGAAGAGGCTTCGCTACCTCGACACCGGGATGGATCGGAGAAGAGAACGGCGCAACTAGGCGAAGGGGGTTCAGCGGAGCTGCGGAACCAGTTCTGCGGGACAATGTTTCGGAGGCACGGACTGGCATGTCCGGAACCGGAGACCGTCGTCATGAACAAGCCAGCTCTTTTGACACTCGCAGTCGCATCGCTTGCGCTCGCGGCCTGCAGCACGACCCAGGAACGCGCCGGAGGCGCAGGTGTCGGCGCCGTTGCGGGAGCGGCGGTCGCCGGTCCGGTGGGAGCCGTGGCGGGCGGTGTGGTTGGCGCGGCGACGGGCCCAACCGTCGCGCGCGAAACCGGCGTCTCCGAGCCGCGGCGCACGACCAAGCGCAAGCGCGTCGTCCGGACACGCTCTGCGAACTGACAGCTCCGGTAAGAGGCCGCGAGGCTGAAGGAATGGTGAGCGCGCTGGGACTCGAACCCAGGACCCCATGATTAAAAGTCACGTGCTCTACCAACTGAGCTACGCGCTCTCACCTCGTGTCGGATGCGACACGTCTCTTCGTCGAACCCTCGTTGCTTGGCACTCAACAGGAACTGCTGCAGCCCGGGCCGTCGAGGGTGCGCCTCAACTAAACGGCTGCGTCGCCAGGGTCAAGCGCCCCGGCGATGCGCCGTCTCAATCCATCCATTTCACGAACAGATAAAAGGCCGCGAAGATCACACCCGACAGCACGGTCGTGGCGATGGCCTTCTTGAGCAGCAAGGGTGCGACCGGCGCACCCGGATCGGTGCCCTCGGATACGTCGCCCTCTTCGTGCTGGGAGCGCACGCCGAACGGCAACACCGCAAAGAGGGCGATCCACCAGATTGTGAAATAGACCGCGATCATCATGGGCGTGGACATGCGGCGACAGACTCCCGTGTCGTTGGCGACCCAGGTCTCTACCATGAAGTTGCGGGTGCTGTCGTGACCGGCAGGGCGGACCAAGAGCCGCAGGAAGCAGGCGTGAGGTCAGGCGGCGACGCCCCGCCGCATGGCCGTCGCCAGGCTCTCGATGACCCTGTCTTCGCTGAAGGGCTTGTCCAGCCACTCGGCCTGCTGGAGATCCGGCGATTTCGTCATGGACTTCGGATAGCCGGAAACGACCACGAACGGAATGCCCAACTCCCGCAGCCGATGCGCCGTCTCGGCGCTGCTGCCATCTGCGATGTTGAAATCGAGAAGGGCAACGTCCGGTCGCGCTTGATCCAAAAAGTCGAGCGCCAACCGATTACTGCGAAAGGGGCCGCCGACCGACCACCCGTGATCTTCGAGCATCATCTCGATGAGCGAAGAGATGAAAATCTCGTCCTCGAGAACCAGCACGACACATTCCGAAGGCAGCCTCGCGGGCATTGGGACCCCCCGAACAGGATGGTCCCCCACAATGCCAAGCCTGTGTATAACCACAAGCGCTTTTAGCCGTTTTCGAAACGATTTTTCGCGCTGGCCAAAGGCCCTGCCTCAATGCAGGGCCGAAACCACACGGGTAAGCGGAATGATGGCGAGAAGCCGCCCTCCGTCGTCCGTGACCTCGTACCGATCGTACGAGAGACCGGGAGATCGTTCCGCATCGCTGGCCGCCAGCCGAATGACGTCGAAGACTGCCTCCATATCCGGCAGTTCCATACCGTCGATATCGGGCCGAATGTCGGCCCCCATGCGCAGGTGCATATGAAAATGGGTCATGTTGTCCGCCGCCGCTGGATCGACCCAACAACAGCGTGATTCGGCCCGTTCACGCAATCGCGAACGATCGACTTACCCACATAACTCACAAGCTGCGCTCATGGTTAAAAGAGCTTGACTTTGAGCAGCCTCAGAAAACAGGCTCGGGGCGAGTAAAATGCCTCGACGTATCCCAAAAGGCCGGATTTGGCATTGGTTTAGCCCCCGTAGGTCTTCCCGCGTCGTTGAAGCGTGCGACTTCTATGGCCAGGCCCACGGTTACTATTCAACATGGCTTAACGCGCCTTTTCTTAAATATTCGAGTGGGATGATGGTGCTGTAGTCAAACAACGGCAGCCCCATGAACGTCTCAGGTCTGAAGCTTGGCCGACCCTTACTGTCCAGCCTGAGGGCGCGGCTCTACTGCCTCGCTCTGCTCGCCATCGTTCCGCTGGGCCTGGTCCGGCTCGCAGAACGGAGCGGAGAAGCAGATCGCGCCGTCGCCAGCGCCAGCGAATTGGTGTCGAGCTTGGCAGACCGCGGCCTCTCCGCTGCCGTGAACGTATTGGAGGAAGCGCGTGGCACGCTGGAGGTGCTGTCTCACGTGCCGGCGGTCAACAAGTTCGCCGCGCGCGAATGCCCCGAGTTTCTCGCCAAGATCCTGGAGAGCCGGCCCTGGGCGATCACGATCACGGTCCTCGATACGGACGCGGTCGCGCGCTGCTCGACCGGTCCGGCCGCCGTCGGCGTCAGCTTCGCCGACCGTCCTTACATCCAGCAGACGATCGCCCACTGGCTCTACTCCGTGAGCGATCTGCTGATCGCCCGGGTGACGCGCCGGCCGACCATCGCAACCGCCATGCCGATGATCGTCGACGGCGACCTCGGCGGCGTCCTGGTGGCGACGCTCGATCTGGAGCAACTCGACAAGGCCGTGGCTCAGGTCAAGAACAAGGTCGTGGGCGGCGTGGCCTTCCTGTCGCGTCCCGACGGCGAGCAGTCCCTGTCGGCTGAACTCATTGGGCGGGCGAAGCTGTCGCCCAACGGAACCGTGGTGGGCGCCGGGTCGGACGGCATCGAGCGTATCTACGCAGTCAGAACATTGCCCTATACGCAGGCCACGCTCGTCGTCGGCATGCCAACCGACGTCGCGTTGTCGGACGTCCTGCAGCGCGACTGGCGGACTGCGCTCGAAGTTCTGGCCTTGGCCATTTTGATCGCCGCAGCCATGGGGCTCGGGGGCGACGTGCTCCTGGTCAGGCCGCTTCATGCGCTTGGGCGCGCCGCCCGTGATTGGGGCGCCGGTAAGCTCGACGCGCGCGCCGTGCTGCCGGGGCGCCCGTCGAGTGAATTCGCCCTTCTGGCGCAATCGATGAACGCCATGGCCGAGCGCATCGCCAATCGGGAACAGATGCTCGCCTCCGCGCGCGACGAACTCGTCGGCCTGGCGTTCCGCGACTCGCTGACCCAGATCGCCAACCGCCGCTGCTTCGAACAGCAACTCTCCGAAACCTGGGAAGGCTGGATGGATGAAGGGCGACAACTTGCGATCGTCATGATCGACGTGGACTTCTTCAAAAACTACAATGATCGCTACGGCCATCAGGCTGGAGACGTCGTGCTCCGCCTCGTGGCGGATCGCATTCATTCCGTCGCCGAAGTACATCGCGCCTTCGCGGCCCGTCTCGGCGGCGAGGAGTTTGGTGTCATTGTCTCGGGTGACGAGGCTTTGGCTTACGCTGTCGCCGAAAACATCCGCGCCGCCATCCATGCGCTGGACGTCGAGCACATGGGCTCGAAGATCGGCCGGGTCACGGTCAGCATCGGCTGTGCGGCCGTCGCCACGGAATCAGCGCGCTCCACCAGCGATATCATGCAAGCCGCCGACGTTCGGCTGTACATCGCCAAGAAACTCGGCCGCAACTGTGTGGCCGGGTCTGCTGAACTCGAGCGCTTCGCCGCCAGCGACGACGAAGAACCCGAATTGAAGACGGCCGCCTGACCCAGCCCGAAGTCGATTGCGCTGGAGCCCGGACGTGGCAGACTGGTGCTCCAGTGTCTGCCGCCGGAGGCTCCGTGACCGATGTCGTGACTTGCAGCAAATGTCGTCAGCCGTTCGAAGTCGTGGAAATCGGCGGCGGCATGACCTCTCCCGAGCCGGAAGACATGCGATGTCCTCATTGCGGGCACGTCACGACGCGTCTGGCGCGCGGGCGAATTCGCACCCGGCCCTTGGCCGGCAAGCCGTCGTCTTCGCCTCCCTCGGGTGAGCCGGCAGCTTCATAGATCGCAGCTGGCGATATTCTTGCATGATCGACCCGACCGAGCCGATCGGCACTGCAAAAAAGGAACAAGAATGACGACGCTTCTCAAGATAATGGCCGGCGCAATGGCGCTGTCGATCTCGGCGGTTCCCGCCGCCGCGCAAAGCGCAGCCGATTTCTACAAGGGCAAGACCATCTCGATGGTCGTCAGTTCGAGCGCCGGTGGCGGCTACGATACGCTGGCGCGAACCATCGCCCGTCATCTGCCCAAGCACATCCCGGGCTCTCCGACCGTTGCCGTCCGCAACATGCCCGGCGCCGGCGGCATCGTCGCCACGAACTTCCTCTACAACATCGCCTCGAAGGATGGGCTGACGATCGGGGGCGTGCAGAACAACACGCCGTTCGAGCCCTTGCTCGGCACCAAGGAGGCGGATTACGATCCGAAGAAGTTCAACTGGATCGGCTCGCCCAGCTACGAAACCGGCCTGTTGATCGTCTGGCACACGGTGAAGTTCACCACCGTGGATGACGTTCGGAAGAACGAGATCACGGTCAGTTCCTCCGGCGCCAATTCGACCCCGAGCTTCTTTGCGCGGCTCCTGACCGAACTTCTCGGCCTGAAGCTGAAGATCGTCGTCGGCTATCCCGGCCAGAACGAGTCCTTCATCGCGATGGAGCGCGGAGAGGTGGACGGTTATCCAAGCATCTTCTGGAGTTCGCTCGCGGCGACGCGGCCCGATTGGATCAAGAACAACAGGGTCAAGTATGTCGTGCAATACGGCCCGGAAAAAGAAAAGGACGCGGGCGATACGCCCACCGTCGAGCAGTTTTTGACCAAGGAAGAGGACAAGTTGCTGCTTCGGGCAGCCATTGCACCGTTGGCTCTGGGGCGTCCGTACCTCATGCCCCCCGGCGTGCCGGCCGACCGCGTCCAACTGATGCAGAAGGCCATGATGGCCACGTTCGCCGACCCCGACTTCCTGGCCGAAGCCGACAAGCTCAATCTCGGTGTCAACACGCCGCGTTCGCCGGAGACGATGAAGACGCTGGTCGATGAGGCTTATGCAACTCCGCCCGCCATCGTCGAGCGCCTCCGCCGCATCGCCAACCCGGCCGGAAAATGACGTGAGCGCCACGGGGCGCGCTTCGGCCGCCCCGTGTCTTTCGTCAGGCCTTGCGCATGTTCGGCAGAAAGATCGTCAGGATGCCGATGGCTGGCAGGAAAGAACAGATCTTGAAGACCGTTCCGATGCTGGTCCAATCCGCCACTTCCCCCAGCACCGCTGCGCCCACCCCGCCTATGCCAAACGAGAGGCCAAAAAACAGGCCTGAGACCATCCCGATCCGACCCGGCAATAATTCCTGCCCGAAGACCACGATGGCCGAGAAGGCCGAGGCGAGGATGAGGCCGATCAGCACCACCAGCACGCCCGTCCACATCAGGGAAGCGTAGGGCAGCAGGGCGGTGAATGGAAGCACGCCGAGGATCGAGAACCAGATCACGTATTTGCGGCCGATACGATCGCCGAGCGGACCACCCGCCATCGTGCCAACCGCGAGGGCGCCGAGGAAAAGGAACAGGTAGAGCTGCGCCATCGCGACGCTCACTCCGAAGGTTTCAATCAGGTAGAATTGCAGGTAGCTCGACATACTGGCGGTGTAGAAGCTCTTCGAAAAGAGCAGGGCGGTGAGCACCCCGAGCGAGAGCAGCGTCTTGTTGCGGGAGAGACCGGTGGAACGCACGGGTCCCGCAGCTTTGCTGCGCGCAACCTGATGGGTCGTGTACCAGGTGCTGATGCGCGAGAGGATCAGCATTGCCAGAAGGGCGACTGCTGCGAACCACGCGACCGCCTTCTGACCGGCCGGCAGGATGATGAATGCGGCCGTCAGCGGGCCGATCGCCGTGCCGGCATTGCCCCCGACCTGAAACAGCGATTGGGCAAAGCCATGCCGGCCGCCCGAAGCCATGCGGGCGATGCGCGACGACTCAGGATGAAAAATCGCCGAACCCACGCCGATCAACGAAACGGCCAACAGCAGCATGCCGAAGCTCGACGCGCGCGACACCAGCAGCAAGCCGATCAAGGTGAAGCCCATGCTGGCGGCGAGCGAACGCGGGCTGGGTCTTTTGTCGGTGACAGCTCCGACCACGGGTTGCAGGACCGATGCGGTCATCTGGAAGCAGAGTGTGATCAGCCCGATCTGCCCAAAATCCAGCGCATACGATTCCTTGAGCAACGGATAGATGGCCGGCACCAGCGCCTGCATCATGTCGTTGAGCAGGTGGCAGAAGCTAATGGCGAAGAGAACCGCATAGGCCGTGCCGGGCAGGGCCGGCTTCGGCTCGACCTCGGCCGCTGCCGCGATCCCGTTTTCTGCGCGCAGGCTCATTGCGTCCGGCTCCCGAATGATCTGAGCGCCTTGTAGGATAGAGCGCGGCCGCGTGCCAGTGGCCGCGCGGTCACGTCACAGGCGGAAAAGCTTCTGGGCATTGCCGCCGAGAAGCTTGCGCCGGTCGTCAGGCGAAATCTGCAGAGATGAAATCCAGTCCATTGCATCGGAATTCACGACATACGGATAGTCCACCGAGAACATGATGCGGTCGATGCCGAGCTCCATCATGGTGCAGACGAGCGCGGGCGTGGAGAAATTGCCGCTCGTGGTCACGTGGAAATGGCGGCAGAACGATTCGCGGAAGCCGAGACTTTCCTGGCCCGGACGGGACAGCGCCTGATTGATGCGCCACAGCAGGAAGGGCAGGGTCTCGCCGAAGTGCCCGAGCACGATCTGAAGCTTGGTGTGCGTTTCGAAAACCCGGCTGAGGATGAGCCGGATGGCCTGGGTGGCGGTCTCGACCGTAAAGCCCCATGCAGGACGGATGACAGTCGGGAATTCCTTGGCATATGCGTCGTAATACACCTTCATGACGTCCGGATGCGGCACGGCCGGATGAAAATAGATCGGCACGTCGAGCTTCTCCGCGACCTCATAGATCGGCCAGAAACGCTTGTCGTCGTGGAAAACGCCATGCGTCAGCCCGTGAATCATGGCGCCCTTGAAGCCAAGGTCCTTGACGCAGCGCTCGAGTTCGCGCGCCGCTTCATCCGGGCGCGGCGTGGGCAGCGCGGCAAAGCCCGCAAACCGGCCCGGATGCCGAGCACAAGCCTCTGCCAGCCGGTCGTTCACGCGCTTCGTCACATCGACGCAAATGTCGGTCGGCAGCTTTTGGGCCGCCGGCGCGCCGTGTGACAGGATCTGCATGTCGATGCCGGCTTCATCCATGGCGCGAAGCCGGACCTCGCCCAACTCATGCAGCAGGTTGGACACGGGCGAGACGCCTTCGGGGCCCACGAACTTGGACGACATTTCTTCGTCCCAGTAATGTTCCTCGAGCGCGATGACGGGGCAGTTGCGGTACATGTGGGATCCTCGTGTGTTGATCGCCGAAGCGGCGCACGCGCCGCCGCCAGTCTCTTATGGAGAGACTATCCTCCACCGCTGCGGGTTGCCAGCGGTCATGTTGACCGTCCGGTCAACACCCTCTTCCGTCATGCGCTCGAGGTCGCCGGTTGACAGTCGGGGCCTCGCGCGCGAGCCTGCAACCTTGGGATGATTGATCTTCGAGGTTGTGGGATGAAGGCCGTGAATGCGCTGATTGGCGCTCCGATCGAACGACGCGAGGACATGCGCTTTCTGCGCGGGCAGGGAATCTACGTCGGCGATCTCACTCGTGACAATCTTCTGCATGCAGTGGTCCTGAGAAGCTCGGTCGCGCACGGCCGGATCGTCGCCATCGACACGACGCATGCCCTTTCCCGGCCGGGCGTTCACGCCGTCGTAACGGGGGCCGACCTCGCTCCCGACGTGCCGAAGATTGCACTGCGGCTCGATCCGTTGCCGGAATTCAAGGCCTTCGAGCAACCGGTGATCGCGCATCGCAAAGTCCGCTACGTCGGCGAACCCCTCGCCCTCATTCTCGCGGAAACCGCTGCGCAAGCCGAGGACGCGCTCGACTTCATCGCCGTCGAAATCGAATCTCTCCCTGCGGTCCTTTCGCGGGACGAAGCCTTGGCGGGAGATGTCCTGCTGTTCGAGGAAAATCGCACCAACTCGCCCGCCACGATTTCGGGGATCAGGGGGGACGTGGACGCGGCCTTCGCGAACGCCTTCTATACCCGAAAGGAAAAATTCAAGGTTCATCGCCATTCGGCAGTGCCGATGGAAACCCGCGGACTTCTGGCGGAATGGGACGATGCTGCGCGAATCATGACGGTGCATGGCGCCGCCAAAGTACCGTTTCACAATCGCGCAGCGGTCGCGGCTCATCTGGGGCTTTCCGAGGACCAGGTGGTCATGGTCGAAAACGACGTCGGAGGCGGCTTCGGCGTTCGCGGCGAATTCTATCCGGAGGACTTTCTCGTCCCCTACAGCGCCCGCCGCTTCGGTCGGCCGGTGAAGTGGGTGGAAGACCGGCGCGAGAATTTGCTCGCCACGAACCATGCACGCGAGTCCGAATGCGAGATCGAGATCGCCTGCGACAAGAATGCACGCATTCTTGGGCTCCGCGCGCATTCAGCGGTTCATTGCGGGGCCTATCTGCGCACCACGGGGTCGACGCCGGCCCGCAATATCGCCCAGGTGCTGCCGGGTCCCTACCGGATCGAGAACGTGCGCAGCGACGTCACGCTGCTCGTCACCAACAAGACGCCGAGCGGAACCTACCGCGGCCCCGGCCGATACGAATCCGACTTCTTTCGCGAACGTCTGTTCGATCTCGTCGCCGCCGACCTTGGATTGGACCAGATCGAATTCCGCCGGCGCAATCTCATCCGCGAGAGTGACATGCCGTGGTCCATGCCCACTGTCGGAAAGGTCTCGAGCGAAACCGACAGCGGAAACTATGAAACCACGTTGGACCGCTGCCTTGAAGAAATTCAATGGAGCGACAAGATCGCATTTCAGGGAAGGCACGTCGACGGGCGCTACCATGGGCTCGCGGTCGGATGCTATGTCGAAGGTGCGGGGTCTGGACGCGAGAGTGTGCGCATTCGGCTCGAGAGCGACGGAACAGTGTCGGTCTTCACCGGCTCATCCGCGATCGGGCAGGGGCTCGAAACCGTCGTGGCTCAAATCGCGGGAGACGCCCTGGGGCTTCCGCTTTCGTCCATCCGCCCGGTTCAGCATGGCTCGACCAATCTGGTCAAGGATGGCGTCGGCTCTTTCAGTTCCAGATCCGTCGTGATGGGCGGCTCCGCGCTGCTCGACGCGGCCAACAAACTGAAGGCCGCGATCGTGTCGGCGGCAGCGACACGCCTGGCATGCGCAGACTCCGAGGTGCGCCTGGCCGACGGTCACGCCATCGGGCCTGCCGGCGCGAGCTTTGGCTTTGGCGAGTTTGCCGAAGAACTGCCATCGTTCGACGGCTCGTTCTCGTCGCCCAAGCGCACGTACAGCTATGGTGCGCATGCCGCTCACGTCGCGGTCGACATCAAGACGGGCGGCGTCGAGATCTGCTCCTATGTGGCGGTCGAGGACGTCGGGCGGATCATCAATCCTCACACGCTGCACGGACAATGCGTCGGCGCCATCGTGCAGGGACTTGGTGGAACGCTGCTCGAGCAGTTCGTCTACGACGACAGCGGGCAGATGGTTGCGGGCTCGTTCGCCGACTACCTGCTTCCGACCGCGACCGACTTCCCCCACATCAAGGTCGTGGCGCTGGAACTCGCGCCTTCGCCGACAAATCCCCTCGGCGCGAAGGGCGCGGGCGAGGGCGGCATCATTCCCGTGGGCGGCGTGATCGCCAATGCGGTGGCGGCGGCGCTGGCGAGCTTTGACGTGCAACCCAACGAATTGCCGCTGTCGCCTTCGCGGGTCTGGGCCATGATCGAGGCGAAGCGCCAGGCCGTCTGAGCCTTAAAAAAAAGCGGCGGCCGAAGCCGCCGCCGGGGCAGGCTCGAGAACCGTCAGTCGCGCAGATGCGCATCGCGGCTCTGGAACAGCCGGTCGTCGGCATAGCCCATCGTGTCGGGCTTTCCGCGACCGAGCATCACCTGGAAATAGACGGGCTCGAGACTGTTGTTGTCATAGCCGTGGATCACGCCGGCCGGACAGGAAATGCACTCCCATGGTCCCAGACGCGTCGTGAGGCGCCGTCCATCTTCATCTTCGACGAAGACGTCGAGGAAGCCCTGCAGGACGAAGAAGCATTCCTCGACCTCATGCGTATGAGGCGCATTTCCCTGGCCGGGATTGACGAACATGATCGACAGCGTGAAGTTGCCGGCCGGGATGACGGAGGGATCTCCGTGCTTGCCGGATCCGCCAGCTCCGATGAAGCGGTGCTGCGCGCGCTTGTAGCCTTCGATCTTCGCGTCTTCGAAGGCGGCCCAGTCCGGCTTGCGATCACGAAAGCGGCCGACATAGCGGTTCATGATGTCTTCGAGCGGAACGCCAACGAGTTCCGGCGGGCGGGGATGACGGGCGACTGCCATGGCGCATGGCTCCTGAATGAGATTGGAATGATGTAAATTAGCCGCTTGTTGACCAGGCAGTCAACAAGACAATGAGAGGACTGCTTACACCGGAGTCGTTCCAGGATAGCGCCTCACGCGCTCTGACGCGCCGGCTTCTTGACGCTCGCGCGCTTCGTGATGCGCCCCGGCTTCGCTTCCAGCAGGGGAAGATCCCGTGCGGGGGCTCCCGATGTGCAAAACATCATCACGAGTTCGGTGATGTGCGACAGCCAGTTTTCGCGCGCCTGTTCCGAACCGAGATCGACGCCGAGCGCAACCTCCAACGTGTATTGGTTCGAGAGGTAGTGGTAGCAAAGCGACGAGAGCGAGAGATACACGAAGGCAGGGTCGATCCCGGCGCGAAAGACGCCGTCGTCTCGGCCTCGCTCCAGAATGAAGCGGATCGTGTCGACCAGCGGATTGTAGAGGTCGCGCATGCGCCGCGACTGCCGGATGTGACGGCCCTTGTGGCGGTTCTCCTCGTTCATCAGCCGAATGGCTTCCGGATTGTCCAGAAGCGCCGTGAACGTGTGCTGCACGAGTTGTTCGAGCGCCGTGACCGGATCGCTGGCGCGTACGGTCAAGTCTTTCTGCTGGCTGCGCAGCTTCTCGTACATTCGCTCGAGGACGGCCACGAACAGACCCTCCTTCGACTTGAAATAATAGTACAGCATGTTCTTGCTGAGCCGGCAGCGGACGGCGATCGAGTCCACGCGCGCCCCGTCGAAGCCCTTCTTGGCGAACTCCGTCGTGGCGTGCGTGAGGATTTTCTCGCGCGTTCGTGCTGGATCGCGGCTGCGGCTTGCCATTTGACACCTTCGTTCCAAACTGGACCGGCCAACTCGTCAGAAGTCGGCCGGCGGGGCGCTCAGGCGGCAAGGGCTCAGACGCGACGCTACATGCTGCGTTTCGCCTCTTGCGCGTCGCGGATGAGCCGCCACACCCGCGGCGGCGACAGGGGAAGCTCCATCGGCTGCACGTCGAGATGCGAAAGCGCATTCGCCACCGCATTGGCGATGATCCCGCCCACCGGGATAATGCCACCTTCGCCGGCTCCCTTAGCACCTAAAGGATTGTTGGGCGAGGGCTTCAACTCGAGTGTGATCGAACGGATCACCGGAAAGTCACTGGCCGTCGGCATGAGGTAATCCGCGAGCGAGCCGGTGAGGAGCTGACCATGTTCATCATAGATCAGGTGCTCGAGGAAGGTGCCGCCAAGGCCCTGAACGATGCCGCCGATTGCCTGGCCGTGCAGAGTCAGGGGATTGATCATCCGGCCGACGTCTTCGACCGAGAGATAATCGTGGACCTGGACGTGGCCCGTGCCCGGGTCGACGCTGACATGCGCCGCCTGCGTGCCATAAGCATAGGTGTATTTCTTGTTGAAGAACGTAGCCTCGGCCTCGAGCGGCTTATCGGCGAGGCCCGCCAGGGGATGGCTGGCCCCCTTGGTCACGACCGTCTCGCCATCGATCTGGACCTCTGAGGCCGCGCATCCGAGCTTAGATGCCGCGCTCTCCCGGATCATCGCTTTGAGCTTGTCGGCCGCCAGCAAAATCGCGGACCCGCCCATCACGGTCGAGCGCGAATGGTAGGAGCCGAACCCTTCGGTGACGTGCGAGGTGGAGCCGTGCAGCACGCGAATGCGCTCGAACGGAAACTCCATCGCATCGGCCGCGATCTGCGTCATGATCGTCTGCAGACCCTGGCCTACGGCTGAAGAGCCGAGGTAGACCGTCAGCGAGCCGTCGGTCTCGAGCACGAGCCGTGCGTCTTCCTTGGGCCCGGCGGCGCCGCCTTCGATGAAACTGCCGACCGAGAGACCGTGATAGCGGCCATCGATCAACTTTCCCTGCAAAGCAGACTTCTCGTTCCATCCGAACTTTTCGAGGCAAAGATCGAAAACGTGGTGATAGTCGCCGCTGTCGAGCTCCGTCGAACTGTCGTAGGGGGTGATCGAGGCAAGGGGATACGGCATGTCCGCATCGGCCACGAGATTGAGCCGTCGCATGGCGACCCCGTCGATCCCAAGCTTTTTCGCCGCTAGATCAATCATGCGCTCGCGAATGAAATCCGTTTCGAACCGACCCGGCCCGCGATATGTGCCACTCGGAGTCTTGTTCGTCGTCAGCTGCGTCGTCTGCAGATGAATGTTCTCGATCTTGTAGGGGCCGGACATGAACTGCGCGACGTTGCGCGGCCCGACCGAACCGTTGGTCCGGAAGTATGCGCCGATGTCGGCGTAAGCCATGCCCCGCAGGCCCAGGATCCGACCATCCTTCGCCACCGCCATTTCAACGTCGCACTCGATGTCACGGGCGTGATTGGCGCACATCAGATGCTCGCGGCGATCCTCCGTCCATTTGATCGGTCGCCCGACGATGCGGGAAGCCGCCGGAATGAGATAGTCTTCCGGGTAGAACTCCCCGCGCGACCCGAACCCGCCTCCGACGTCCACCTCGATCATTTCGACCGAGGTCTCGGGTATCTCCATGGCGGTTGCGAGAATGCGGCGGTTGGTCCACGCCACCTTGGCGGCGCCCCAGACCGTGAGCCGTTCCGACTCCACGTCCCACTCGGCCACGAAGCCGCGAGGCTCCATGAACATGGCGGCATGCCGCTGCACACGAAATGATTCCTTCAGGACCAGATCGGCCGATGCGAAAGCCGCATCCGCATCCCCACGCGTTGCGGTCCAGACCATAGCCCGGTTGGAACCGTGGCTTTCGAACAGGACGGCCGCAGCCGCATCCGCACTGGACTTGTCGGTGATGGCCGGAAGGGGATCGATGCTCACGTCGATCAACTCGAGGGCATCTTCGGCAATCCCGGCGCTATCGGCGATGACGACGGCAAGAGGCTCCCCGACGTACCGTACCTTGTCGAAAGCCAGCATCGGCTGGTGGAAGGGCTCGAGTTGCGGCAGTGGCTGGAGGCGAAGGGGGATGTGCGGAACGCGCGCACCCAGATCCGAGGCCTTGATCACGGCGTGAACGCCCGGGAGCGCGAGCGCGCGCGTGCAATCGATGCCGCGCAAACGGCCGTGCGCCTCCGGACTCCGAAGCAGCACCGCATGCAACTGGTTCGGGCGGTTCAAATCCGACACATATGTGCCGCGTCCGCGGAGGAAGCGGAGATCCTCGACGCGCTCGATGGGGCTCCCGATGAACGAATTTGCCGGCCGCACGCTCATTCTCCCTTGCTCCCGTAAGCCGCGCGGGCATCGAGCACCGCCTCGACGATCGGAACGTAACCTGTGCAGCGGCAGATGTTGCCCGAGAGCACGTCACGCACGCGGTCTTCATCGCAATCCGGCTCATGCGTCAGGAGAGCATGCGCGGTCGTCACCATTCCGGGAGTGCAGAACCCGCACTGAAGCGCGTGATGCTTGCGGAACGAGGCCTGTAGCGGGGTCAACGCCTCGTCGTTGGAAAGTCCCTCGACTGTCACAACAGAATCGCCCGACGCCTGGACCGCAAGCATCAGGCAGGATCGAACGGCCGCGCCATTGACGATGACCGTGCAGGCGCCGCAGACGCCGTGCTCGCAGCCCAGATGCGTTCCGGTCAAGCCAAGCTCCGACCGCAGGCAATCCGCAAGGCTCAGACGCGGATCGACGTCCACGCTCACCGGCTTGCCGTTCACTTCGAATTCGATCTTCATCATGTCACCGGCTCTGATCAACGGGCGGCATGCGCAAGCGCGCGCTCGACCATGGTTGCTACGAGCGCGCGACGATAATCCGCCGGCGCATGGATGTCTGAAGGCGGATCGACCTCGGCGCTGGCGGCCGCTGCTGCCTCTGCGATGCTCGCGGAGTCGACGACCTTGCCCGAGAGGGCGGCTTCGGCGCGCGCGAGCCGGCGCGGACGATCCGATGCGCCAATGACGCCAATATGCGGATCGACCGCGCGGCCCCGTGGATCGACGTCGTAGAAGGCGGCAATGCCTGCCAGCGCGAAATCGCCGCGGCGTCGCGCAAACTCGCGAAATCCCCAGCGGCGCGCAGCCGGCCACGCGGGCAAATGCACTTGCGTGATGAGTTCGTCCGCCGCGAGACTCGTCTGAAGCGCTCCTTCGAAGAAACCCGCTGCGGCGACCTGCCGTTCACCCGTCGGTCCCGCGAGCGTCAGGACGGCGTCGCACGTCACGGCGATGCCCGGCATCTCGGCGGCAGGATCGGCATGCGCGAGAGATCCGCCGACCGTGCCGCGATTCCGGATCTGATAATGCGCCACATGTCTGATCGCCTCGGCCAGCAGGGGATGCGCCGTCGCAAGACGTTCGTCCGCTTCTATGTCGCACCACCGAACCTTCGCCCCGAGTGTCACGCCATCCTTATCGATGGCGATGCGGTCCAGACCCTCCACGTATTTCAGGTCGACCAGCATTTCGGGCGCGGCAAGTCGGAAAGCGAGGATTGGCATCAGGCTCTGACCTCCCGATAGCGCTTTCGCATCGCAAGATCCGAGCAGCGCCACGGCCTCGGCGACAGTTTTGGGTGCAGCATACTGAAACGGTGCAAGCTTCATGTCGGAACTCGATTGTCCTAAAGAGCGTCGGCGCCATCGCGGCGAGCGCACGATCGCGCCGGCATTCATGGTTGCCGAAAAACCCAGGTTCACGTGACGCTCTTTCAGCCATGCAGCACATGTTGCAGGCACTGAGCGAGCGACACTTGCACACAGCGGAGGCTAGCTGGAGAGCATGTTTGTCGGCTATTTCGATACCATTCCCACACCTCCGTCAAGCAGGCGCGGCAGGTGACCAGGCAACGTCCGCAAATTGTTGACTGTCTGGTCAAGAGCGGCCTAAGTTTCGGTTTGGTCCCGATCATCCGGGTCTGTTCCACGTGCGGGCTCCAGCGTCAGGAAACGAGGCGTCATTGTCGAACATGCCGCATCCGAGGTCGATGCAGTCGCCGGCCTCCGAAGGGGCGGCCCCGCTGATCCGCATCAGCCATCTCGAAAAGCTTTTCGCGACGCGCTCCGGCGAGACCGTTCATGCCTTGTCGGATGTATCCCTCGAGGTTGCCGATCATGAGTTCATCTCGGTGGTCGGCCCGAGCGGCTGCGGCAAGACCACGCTTCTACGGATTCTCGCGGGGCTGGATGTTGCGAGTTCCGGCTCTGCTTCCATCTCCGGTCAGCCCCTCGCGGGGCCGAGGCACGATGTCGGCGTGGTTTTCCAACAGGCAACGCTTCTGCCTTGGAACAACGTTCTGGCCAACGTCCTGCTTCCCCTGCATCTGAAAGGAGACAAATCCGAGCAGTCGACGCAGCGGGCACGCAAGCTGCTTTCCTTCATGGGCCTCGGCGATTTCGCTCAAAAATATCCCTTTGAACTTTCGGGCGGCATGCAGCAGCGCGTCTCCATCTGCCGCGCGCTCATGCGAGATCCCAAAATCCTTTTGATGGACGAACCCTTCGGTGCATTGGATGCCATGACCCGCGAGATGCTGAACATGGAATTGATGCGTGTCTGGTCGGAGGAGCGGAAGACGGTCGTCTTCATTACGCACTCCATTCCGGAAGCCGTGCTTCTGGGCGACCGGGTGGTCGTCATGTCGCCGCGCCCCGGCAGAATTTCAGCCGTGGTTCCCATTGACATTCCTCGACCGCGAAGCCTGAGGACCATGGGCCTTCCGAGATTTGGCGAACTCTGCGACCAGATTCGCACCATGTTCGGGACCGAGCATCACTCGGCCGTGTCCCTATGAAGGCGCGCGTCAACATCGCCCACCGGCTGCAATCCCTCGGCGTCATCGTGACGGTGCTGCTGGTTTGGGAACTCTCGTGCCGCCTAGTCGGCATTTCTTCCCTCATCCTTCCGGCTCCGAGTGCCATCCTCGTGCGCTTCGTCGATCTGATTCTGACCGGCACGATCTGGCCGCACCTCGCCGCGACCCTCACGGCCGTCCTGTCGGGCTTTGGTCTCGGCGTCGTTGCCGGATTGGTATCGGGCGCGGTGATCTCGTTGGTGCCAGCCGTCGAGCGGTTGGTCTATCCTTACGTCGTCGCGCTGCAGACCGTGCCGAAGATCGCCATCGCGCCTCTGTTCATCATCTGGTTCGGCTATGGGGTAGCGTCAAAAATCGTGATCACGGCGCTCGTCTGCTTCTTCCCGGTTCTCGTCAGCGTGATGGCGGGCTTCCATTCGACCGACCGGGACCAACTCGACATGATGAAGGCGTTCGGGGCGACGCGGATGCAGATTCTGCTGCGACTTCGACTTCCCTCCGCGCTCGTGCTCATTTTCGCAGGCCTGGAAATCGCCGCGGTCATGGCCGTCATTGGCGCAGTCGTCGGCGAATTCGTCGGAGCGCAGCAGGGACTAGGGTATCTCATCACCGCGCTGAACTTCAGCCTCGATGTCCCGGGTGTTTTCGCGGTCCTGATCTTTCTCTCTCTCATCGGCATCAGCTTGCACACCATCGTGCGTGCCGGCGCACGCCGATATGTATTCTGGATCCGTCGGGAGCAAACGCCCATCGTCACCTGACACTGGTAAGGAGTTCAACATGAAGCGAGCAACTTTGCGCAATGGCCTGGCGGCGGCGATCGCGATGACGCTGTCGATCGCGGGCGGGATAAGCTCAGCCGTTGCGCTCGAGAAGGTCCGGCTTTTGATTCCAGTCCGCGCCATCGACGAGGCCTTCTCGCCCTTCGTTGTCGCCAAGCAACTCGGCTATTTCGAAAAGGAAGGATACGACGTCACGCTTCTCGCCGTCGGCGGCTCGAACGAATCCGCCATCCAGATCTCGGCCGGGAATGGAGAGATCGGCGCCGCGTCGCCCGGTGAGGCGCTCGTCGGAATCCAGTCCGGCAAGCTCGACATCCGCTACTTCTACTCCCTGTATTATGCCAACATCTGGTCGGTCGCAGTGTTGCCGGACAGCCCGATCAAGACGATGGCGGATCTCAAGGGCAAGAAGCTGGGCGTGCAGTCCATGGGAAGCGCCGGCACCACTTTCGGCCGTGCCTTCGCCAACAACGCCGGCCTCGATCCGCAGAAGGACGTGGCGTTCCTTCCCATCGGCATGGGCGCGCAGGCGATTACCTCCGTGAAGCAGAAGATGGTGGACGGCGTCGTCTACTGGGATGCAGCGCTGGCCAAGTTCATCACCGCCGGTCTCGACCTGCGGATCATTCCTTCGCCCGAGAGTCTCGCGACTCTTCCGGACGTCGGCCTGCTGGCAAAGCCTGAGACGATTGCCAAGAATCCGAAAATGCTGACCGGCGTCGCACGAGCTGTGGCCAAAGGCTATGACTTCACCATGGCCAATCCCGAAGCAGCCGTTCTGATCACCTGGAAGGCCTATCCGGAAGCGCGCGTACAGGATCCTGACCCCGCGAAGGCTTTGGCGGCCGGCGTCATGGTGAACCAGGGTCGCATGAAAATCTGGAACACGCCCAAGGCGGGCGACAAGCATGGCCAGTTGTTTCCTGATGACTGGAAGCGGCTCGTTCAATTCATGGTCGATCAAAAGATCATGCCGGCGGCGGTGGAACCGGACAAAGTCGTCACGAACCAGTTCATCGACGCCATCAATGATTACGATCGCGCGGCCGTCATCTCGGAGGCGAAAAGCGTCGATCTCTCAAAGTTGAAGTGAGGGAAGGGGCCGGCGGCGCGCTGCCGGCCCTTCGTCTTATGGCTTGATGCCGATGAACTTGACCTGCGAATATTCGGCGATCGCATAACGAACGCCCTCACGCCCGACGCCGCTCTGCTTCATGCCCCCGAACGGATAGGCGTCGAGCCTGAACCGGCTGGCTTCATTGATCCACAGCGCGCCAACGTCGAATTCATCTGCGAACCGCATGGCGTGCGCGAGGGACTGTGTGAACACCGCTCCCTGCAGCCCGAAAGGCGAGTCGTTGGCGAGGCCCAGGGCCTCATCCACGGTGTCGAACGGCGTCACGACGGCAATGGGCCCGAAAACCTCTTCCCGCCAAAGACGGGCCTCACGAGGAACATCCGTAAAAATGCCGGGGCTTACGAGCGCACCCCGTCGCTCGGGTGCGAGAATGGCATGAGCGCCTCGCTCGACCGCATCGGTGCAGAAATCCATGACGCGCTCCGCCGCGGCCGCACTCACCATCGGTCCGACATCGGTAGCCGGGTCCGACGCGGCGCCGACCCGCAATTTCTTTGCCGACGCGGCAAACTCCTGAACGAACTCCGGCAGAATGCCGCGAGCCACGAGGATGCGCTGAGCCGATATGCATTGTTGGCCGCTCGCCTCGAATGCCGCAGGCGCGATCTTCTGCGCGGCTTCCACGACACGCCCGTCCTCCAGAACGATGTTGGCCGCGTTCGATCCGAGTTCCGCCAGGAACTTTTTCGCGCCCGCCAGCCGGGCGAGCGCCTGCCCGCCCTCTGTGCCACCCGTGAAGGATACGACTCCAACACCTGCATGGCCGGCGAGCGCACCCGCGGTTTCTCGGTCGCCCGTGAGGATGTTGAACATGCCGTTTGGCAAACCTGCTTGGGCAAACAACTCGGCCAGCCGAAGTGCGGTCCTGGTTCCTGCTGGAGCCGGCTTGCCGATGAACGCATTGCCGGCCGCTATGGCGGGCGCGGCCTTCTGCATCAGCAGGTTGATCGGTGCGTTGAAAGGCGTGATGCCGGCGACGACGCCATAGGGCACATGACGGGTGAAGCCGATATGCCCCGTTCCCGGTACGACGGCGTCCAGAGGGAGAACCTCGCCGCTCAACTGCGGAAGAGCTGCCGCACACGCCTCGACGAATTCGATGCCGCGTTTCACCTCGACCTTGGCCACGCGAATGGGCTTGCCGACGTCCTCGCAAATCAGAGCCGCCAGCTCGTCTGCCGCACTGACGATCGCCTTCGCGCAGAGACTCAACCAGGCGATGCGCTGGTGGACCGGGGCAAAGCGATGAATTCGAAAGCACCCGGCCGCGGCCTTCACCGCAGCCTCGACTCCGTCGGCGCCAGACTCCCGAAGTTCGCCGAGACGCGCGCCGCTTTCGGGAGCGATCAGGGGAAAGCTCTGTTGACCGGTTGGACAACTGCGACCGTCGATGAAAGAGACATATTCTGAGGAAGACATTCAGGCGCTCCCGCGTTTGGCTCCACAAGACTTACTGCATCACGGCGATGACGCGCCACAAGTATGCGCGCGGGCATTCCTGCAAAAAACGCTTGGGCGGCGCACGCTCCGCGCTATGATCGGTATCAACAATTCGGACCGGAACTGAAGGAAACGCCATGAGGCAAATTCGCGTCGGATTGATCGGCCTGGGAGCGATCGGCCGCGACGTCGTGTCCTGCCTTTCCGCGCGCGAGAACCCCCCGATGATCTTGGTCCTGAGACGAGTTTCCAGCGATGGTGAGGAACGATTCTCACACGTGCAAGACGTCGCAAGCGTCGAAGCGCTGCTCGAGATGCAGCCGGACCTCGTCGTCGAGGCTGCCGGCCAGGCCGCCCTCGAGCAGATCGGACCTGTCATCCTCGACGCCGGCGTCAGCCTGGTGGCAGCCTCTGCGGGTGCGCTTGTCCAGAGCACAGGCGACGGGACGCTCGGTGAGGTGCTTGCGGCGAAAGCAAAGGCCAGCGGTGCGCGGCTCATCATACCGTCCGGCGCCATCGGTGGGCTCGATTACCTAGCGGCGGTGGCGGCCCTCCCGAATACAACCGTGATCTACACATCGCGCAAACCACCGGCGGCGTGGCGCGATGAACTCGAGCAGCGGGGGCAGTGGGCAGAAGCACAATCCAGGCCGACGGAATTGTTCCGCGGTTCAGTCCAGGAGGCCGCGCAACTTTACCCGCGCAATTTGAACGTCGCTGCGACATTGGCCCTCGTCAAGGGCACATGCCAAAGCATCTCGGTTCGCGTCGTGGTCGATCCAGAAGCGGCAGGCAACACGCATGAAATCGAGATCTGCAGCGCCGCCGGACGGGCGCGCTTCGAATTCATCAACGAGCCCTCGCCGGCAAACCCGAAAACATCGATGGTGACGGCACTCAGCGTGGTGCAATCCATCGACGCCTACTTCACGGCTCGTCCAACCCGCGCAGCCTGAATTCATCGACGAACCACAATCGAACGGGAGATCGGAATGGCAAATCTGCGGCTTACCCTGGCCTGCGGTCCTTACGACAGGACGCAGGGGCTGATCGACGGCTCCATACGGCCGGACGGCATCGATCTGACGTATCTGACGCTGCAGCCCGCCGAGATATTCTGGCGAATGCTGCAATACCAAGAGTTCGACATCTCCGAAATGTCGCTCTCCAACTACACGACGCTCGTCAGTCAGGGTAACTCTCCCTTCATTGCCATTCCGGTCTTTCCGTCACGCGTCTTCCGACATGGATACTTCTTCATCAACACCGACAAAGGCATCGAGCACCCGCGCGATCTCGTCGGAAAGCGTGGAGGAGTTCCCGAATATTCCATGACGGCGGGCGTCTATATGAGGGGGCTGTTGCAGCACGAATACGGCGTGATGCCCAACCAGATCGATTGGATTCAGGGCCGGACGGACCGGCTTGGCCGCAAACTGCCGCTAGACATCCGCCTGCAGCAGGGAGATCCGCGCGTGGAACTCGGCGATCTGCTGGAGCGAGGCGAGATCGACTTCATGATGACGGCCAACAATCCGATCTCGTTTCGCAAGGGCTCGCCCAAAGTGCGGCGGTTGTTTCCCAACTATGCCGAGGTTGAAAAGGACTACTACCGGCGCACGAAAATCTATCCGATCATGCACACCGTGGTCATCAAGCGAGAGATCTATGATCGCGATCCTTGGGTGGCGATGAGCCTCTACAAGGCGTTCTGCGCCGCGAAGGAGCGCTCGTACAGGCTGCTGATGGAGACGGGATCGCCCAAGGCGTCTTTCGCGTGGCTTCAGCCGATGATCGAGGAAGAGCAGAAGATCATCGGCCAGGATTGGTATCCCTACGGCCTGACGCCCAACAAGGAGTCGCTTGGCGCGTTGCTGCAATATACCTATGAGCAGGGCTTGAGCGATCGACTGCTGACAATGGAAGAACTCTTTGCCCCGAGCACGCTTCGGGACATCCCGCTCGGTGAAGGGCAGTTGGTCTGAAACGCGTTGCGGCCGGGTCGCCCCGGCCGCTGTTCTTTCATCGTGGTGGGCTTACTTCTTCAGAAGCGCCTTTGTGGCGTCGAGCACCGTCTGCGGTGTCTTCATGACTTCGCGCGTCACGTCGTCCATCTCTTCGCCGGTTGCCCCGAAAATCGGCACGTCGCGTTTCTTCATGGCGTCGAGAAACGCCGGATCGTTGACCATCTTCTGGAATGCGGTCCGCAGTGCTGCCAGGCGCTCGGGTGGAACACCCGGCGTCGTGATGATCGAGCGGCCGATTTCAGACGAAGCGGCGATCGCCCGCAGAACGCTCGTGCCCTCGGGGCTTTGGCCGAGTTCGGCGATGGTCGGCACGTCGGGAATCAACGGGTGGCGCTTCAGTGATGTCTGGTAGATGATGGGTGCGGACTTTTCAGTGATCCATGTCGGGCTGCGCTGCATGATGAAGGTCAGACCGACTGAGCCGATCAGTTCCACCTCGCTTCGTTCCGCCGCGAGATAGACATCCGCGCTGCCACCGTAACCAGACACGATCTTGAATTTGGCGCCGGCGTATTTTTGCAATGCTGCGGGGACGAGAAAGCCTGGCGATGCTCCTCCGGTCGCCCCGACGACGATTTCCTGCTTGCGTGCATCCTCGAAGGACTTGAACTTCGCTCCCGGCCGACCGCTTCCGACGTCGACGTTGTCGAGCAGACGACCGAGATAGTTCAGTCGGGTCACGTCGAAGGTTTTGGGATCTTCGTTCATGGCCGCGTCGAGAGCCAGCGTTTGCGACACGCTGCCGAAGACCGTCCCGTCGCGTGGGGCTGCGCCATAAAGGTATTTCGCGGCCACGAAACTGCCGCCGCCGGGCATGTTCTGCACGATGATGGTCGGATTGCCGGGGATGTACTTGCCGAAGAACTCCGCGAAAACCCTGCCATAGATGTCATAGCCGCCGCCGACCGCGTAGCCGACAATGACCCGCAGTGTCTTGCCTTTGTAGAACTCTTCGATTGGATCCGCCGAAGCGGGGCGCATTGCGCCGGCAAATGTCGCGCCGACCATGCCCGCAATCATGCACATCTGGCGCAGGCTGCGAACGGCTCGGGAATGGCTTGCGTAACGACTATCGATCCTACTCGTCAAAGACATTCGTCTACCTCCAAAGGCGTGATCTGCATTGCGATCTTGCCGGTTGATATGGCCGGCAACGGGTGTGCTTGGATCAGAGCCGAACGACCGATGAAGGGATCGTACCGGACTTGACTGGATGGTCAACACGCTAGCGCGCTCTCGCCGGGGACGGAATGGTTCGGCCCGGCCGATGAGCGGAAATTTCCGGCACTTGTTGATCCAATATCGCGCGCTGCGCCACGTAATCGTGCAACGCCATCGCATCGCGACGACGATTCCGCCCGCAGGGGTTTGCAATGCAGCGAAGTTTGGAAAGAAAAAATCCGACTGGGTGTTTGCGACGCAGCAAGGCGTGCCCTAGGGTCGACTCATGAATGATGCTCGGGATTCTCAGCCAGCTGCGCCCTCGCGCGACACGCGTGTGTCCCGCGCCCGAGGGCGGTTCGATGCGATGTCCGACAATGCGCGCGGCGCCGCCTATGTCTCGCTCGGCTCTCTGATGCTGGTCGCCATGGCGGCCCTGGCCAAGTTCCTGGGCGGCCGGATCCCAGCGTTCGAGCTCTTGTTCTTCCGATCCGGCATCGGCTTCCTGTTCATTCTGCCCTTGTTCTTGCGCGACCCGATGGAGCCGTTCCGCACCAAGCGACCCGGCATGCATCTCATCCGCGGCGCCCTCGGGTCGGCCGGAAACTTTTGCTTCTTCTGGACCATCACGCACATGCTGCTGGCCGATGCGATGGCGCTGCAGTTTTCGCGACCGCTGTGGATGATACCGCTCGCCTTCACGTTCCTGGGTGAGATCGTGGGTCTTCGCCGAACCCTTGTGGCCTTCGTCGGCTTCGTCGGAGTCTGGATGTACGCGCGGCCCTTTACCGCCGGTTTCGATCCCAATGCGTTGATCGGCGCACTCGGCGGTCTCTTCGCCGCCCTGGTTGTGGTGGCCATCAAGCGACTTTCGAAGACCGAGCCGACCCGCGTCATCATGTTCTATTACGCGTTCTGGAACGCCTTGTTCGCGCTCGTGCCCGCCATTTTCGTCTGGGTGACGCCGACCTTGAGAGAATTCGCGCTTCTGACGCTGCTCGGTTTCCTCGGCATCGCGGGGCAGGGACTCATCACCCGCGGCCTGCATTTCGGGGAAGCCTCCGCGCTCGCGCCGCTGGATTATTCACGGATTATCTATGCCGCCATTCTCGGTTTCTTCCTGTTCGGCGAAGTACCGGGTGTCTGGAGCTTTGCTGGCATGGCGCTGATCGCCGCGACGTCGATCTATCTCGTCCTGTCCGAGAAGAAAAAGAAGCCTGCTTCCTGAAGACTCAGGCGCGGGGTAAGCTCGCGGGCGAAGAACCGGTGAGGCGCCAGCAGAGCGCTCAGCGGAAGGGAGGACATCATGCCGGCCATCGCGCGCCTATGGATTTCATTTGCATCGCTGTGCCTTTGCGCATCGACCGCCGCAGTCGCCCAGGGAACGACGCCGATCACCTCTCAGGTGGTCATTTATGCAGCCGGCACTGCGGGCGGCGGCGTGGATCTCTTCGGTCGCCTCCTGGGACGGCACATCGGCCGTCACATCGAGGGAACTCCCGCAGTCGTCGTGCAGGTCATGCCCGGCGCGGGTGGAATACGCGCCGCCAATTACATGGTTCAGGCTGCGCCCCGCGACGGAACCGCCATGGCGATTTTTGCCGGTGGGCCAATCCTGGAGCCTCTGATCGGAGACCGCAATCCGGGCTACGACATGAGTCAATTCACCTGGATCGGAGCGATCAGCAAGGATGTCAGTCTGTGCATCGTGCGTCGCGAATCGCCGGTGAAGACCATTCAGGAAGCCGGCCGCCAGGAAGTGATCGTCGCCGGCACCGGCGCGGGCTCGGAAACCGATACGTTCCCGGTCGTCCTCAACGAGCTTTTGGGAACCCGCTTCAAGGTCGTCACGGGTTATCTCGGCAGCCAGCAGACCATTCTGGCGATCGAGAGCGGAGAAGTTGACGGGCGTTGCGGCTGGAGCCTGTCCTCGCTGAAGAGCACGAAACCCGACTGGCTCCGCGACAAGCGGGTGAACGTGCTCTTGCAGATGGGACTGAAGAAGAGCGGCGACTTGCCGGACGTCCCGCTGGTGCTCGATCTGGCGAAAAGCGCCGAAGACCGGCAATTGTTGACGCTCCTGCTTGGCACCACTGCAATTTCACGCCCGTTCGTGGCTCCGCCGGGTGTGCCTGACGGCAAGGCGCGCAATCTGCGCCGCGCTTTCGACGCAACCATGCGCGATCCCGCTTTCCTGGCTGAAGCTGCCGCGATGCAGGCGGACGTGGAACCGACAACGGGGGAGGAGGTCCAGGCCATCGTGAGCGCCATGTATGCGACGCCCAAGCCGGTGGTCGAGCGCGTCAAGAAGTTGCTGGGGAAATAGGCCTGGATCTCAACTGCGTTTCGAGCCCGGTCTGTCGCGGCCCCGTTCCGCCACGAGCGCGATGGCGCGACGCGACGGCAGGGCGAGCAACCAGACGAGCGTGCAGAACGCGCATGCGGCGGCGAACGTCATGCGCAAGCCGTATCGTTCAGCCGCGAGGCCTCCCGCCAGCGAACCGAGGGCAGGGGCGCCGCGCCAGATCATGCCGTAAAGCGACATCACCCGTCCGCGCATGTGGTCAGGCAGTGACGATTGCACGAGCGCCTGGATGCTGGTCGACATGGTGTTGAGGGTGAAACCGGTCAGCCCGGTAAAAATCGCGCCGAGCCAAAGCACGGGCGAGAGAAGGAAGGCGGCCGTCGACAGGATCAGGCCAAGGAAGCCCAGGAAAACCACGAGGGTCAGGCCTTTGAGCCGGCCGCGGCTGGCGATCCAGACGGCGCTCACCGCCGCGCCGATGCCCATGCTCGAAGTCAGCCAAGCCAGGCCAACGGCGCCCGAGTTGAAGATCTGGCCTGCAAAACCCGGCATCATCTCCTGGATGGGGCGCAGGAAGATCGACGCGACGCTGAGCAGAAGGAAAAGCGGCCAGATCCCGATGTTGCCCGCGACATAGGCCAGCCCCTCCTGGACATCCGCCAGAATGCTGCGGCCTTCGACGCGCGTGCGGACCGGCGGCGGGTAGTTCACCTGAAAGAGCGAAAACAGGTAAAGAGCGCTGCCGAGTGTATGGGCGAAGAAGGTCCCGCCGACGCCATAAAACGGGATGATGATGGCTGCGATCGACGGGCCGATGAAGCGCGACACCTGAAACAGCGCCGAGTCCAACCCGATGGCGGTCGCAAAATCCTCGCGCGGAACGATCGAGGGGACGACCGAGTGCCGTGAAGCCTGATGAAACGGGTAGATCAGGCCGGACCACAGCGAAAGGCCCACCAGCAATTCAATCGACAGAAGGCCGGCGAGCATGAAAGCGAAGAGCAGGATGGACTGGATGAGCAGCAGGCTCTCGGTCAGCCTCAACAGCTTCAGCGGATTTCGGCGGTCCGTGATGGCGCCGGCAAAGGGCGAAAGCACCAGCATCGGAGCGAGGTCCGCCGCCGCAACGATGCCGAGCCAGAAGGGCGAATGCGTGAGTTCCCAGGCGAGCCAGCCAACGCCGACGCGCTGCATCCACGAAGTCATGTAGCTGGGTGTGCCGCCGCCGACGAACCACGCGTAATTGCGATGCGCGAACACGCGTGTCAGTGGCATCACCATGGTATCGGAAGCCCTCCCGTCAGGCTCCGACAAGTGCCGTACTTGCAGCCGCTACGCAAGCGGCATCGCACGGCATAACGATCATGGGCCCTCCCGGCGCGGATGAGCCGGGAGGACCGATCAGCGGCTGGTTTACTCTACGATCTGGACGACGCGGCGCGTACGCGGATCGACCAGCACCGGGCGGTTGTTCACGACCGTGTAGCGGTAGTCGCGAACGCCGTATTCCGCCGGGACTTCATAATACTGGACGCCGCTCTCGGGCAGTTCCGCGCCGACGCGGAGGTCTTCGCGATAGCTGTAGGAAGGACGACCCTCGCGGACGACATATTCGCGGAAGCGCGGACGAGTGTCATCGGCCAGGCCGCCGACGATCGCGCCGCCGATGCCGCCAACCACTGCGCCCACGGGGCCGCCCACGATGGCGCCGCCGACCGCACCGGTCGTCGCACCGGCTGCCGCGCCGCCAGTCTGCGCCTGAGCCAACCCGCCTGCGCCCGCAATCATCAGGGCGGAGGTAGCAATGATCATCATAGTACGCATGAGAATGTTCCTTTTAAACGTTGCAGTACCTAACTTGGGCAGCCCGCCAAGGTTCCTGAGCTCAAGTCTCGTCCTCGGCACGATCCTCGCTTTTGAAGGGCTCCGGATTGCCGTCGGGACTCGTGCCCAGCGGCTCGCGCCCTGTAGAATGGGGCCCTGTCTCACGCGCTAACAAAAAGGAAACCACGATGCTGAATGACAGACTGGCCGGCCATATCGCCTTGATCACCGGTGGCGGCGGTGAAATCGGAACCGCCATTGCGCTCCGCTACGCGTCGGAGGGTGCGTCCATCGCGGTCGCCGATCTTGAACCCTCGAAGGCCGAAGAAACCGTGCGGAAGGTCGTGGAAGCGGGTGGCAAGGCTGTAGGCCTCGGCGTCGACGTCTCAGATCCCGAAAGCTGCGCTGCGGCAGTCGCGGGCGCCATGGAGGCGTTCGGCAAGATCACCACACTGGTGAACGTGGCCGCGACCGTCACGCCAGACGGGACGGTCGAGACGCTGTCGCTCGAACAATGGAACAAAGCCATCGGGGTCAACCTGACGGGCGCGTTCCTGATGTGCAAATACGCCGTTCCGCACATGCGGGCTGCTGGCGGCGGCAGCATCGTCAACATCGCCTCGCAGCTCGGGCACCTCGGCGTCCAGAACCGTTCTCCTTATTGCACCACCAAGGCGGCGCTGATCTTTTTCACCCGGATTCTCGCCATGGATCATGCCGCGGACAACATCCGGGCAAATTCCATCTCGCCGGGGTTCATCCTCACCGAGCGATCGAGCAAGCGGGTCGGCGGCAAGGACAAGGCGCGCGTGATCAACGGGCCGCGACATCTCCTCAACCGGCCCGGCGAGCCCGAAGAGATCGCCGCCGGCGCAGCCTATCTGGCATCGTCGGACGCATCCTTCGTCACCGGGACCGACCTGCTGATCGATGGCGGCTACGTGACCTTCAAGGGCCGCGTGCAACCCGACGGCAAGACCACCATGCTCTGAGATCGGAAACGTTGGTGCAGACGGGACTGGTCTCTTCTGCGTCCGGTTCCGCGCAACGAGGGCCCGCCACGGAACTTTGCCGTGACGGGCCTGTTGAACGGCTCAATCCGGGGTCGCTCAATGTTCGAAACCATCGTCGGCACGCTTGCCGCAGCCTGCACGTCGCTGTCCTATATCCCGCAGGTCTGGAAGTGCTGGAAGACTCGCCAGACCGGCGACCTGTCGCTGAAAATGCTGTGCATCCTCGCCACGGGAATTTTCCTGTGGGTCGTGTATGGTTTTATCAAGAGCGACTGGGTGATCGTCGTGGCCAATTCGGTCAGCCTCATCCTCCTCCTGAACCTGCTTGTTTTCAAAGTCATCGAGGTTCGTCGCCACGGCCGTGAAGCCACGGCCTGACGTCGCTGTCCCTGGCACAGTTCACTCCCGGCTTGTCCCTGCGGCACACGGGCGCAGCCGTACGCCGTGCCCAACGCGGCTGTTGACAGTCGGGCGGATCCACGGCATCAACGCCTAACCTACTGAAACAGAAGCAGTTTCGAGCAATTCTAAACTACGGATGTGCGATGATCGTATGTTCTTGCAACGTCTTGTCGGATGGCGCCATCAAGGCCTGCCTCAAGGATGGCGGGGAATGCCCGCGTTCGGTGCGCGAGGTTTATTCCTGTCTTGGCTGCTCGCCGAAATGCGGGCGCTGCGCCAACACGATCAGGGCCATCATGCAGGAGGCGTTTGCCGGCTCGGTCGCGTGTCCGCCAGGTTGTGATTGCTGTGCATCAAGTATCCGCATCGAGGCTATGGTCGAATAAGGTCGCTCCGTCGTATTCTTGCGTTCTGCATGGCTTGAGCTGTGCAATTGAAATTTGCGGAGTAAGTGCATGAAGGGCGACGCCAAAGTCATCGAGTATCTCAACCGTGGTCTGCGGAGCGAATTGACTGCGATCAACCAGTATTGGCTCCATTTTCGACTGCTCGACAACTGGGGTTACAAGGAGCTCGCCAAGCAGTGGCGCGCCGAGTCCATCGAGGAAATGCAGCACGCGGACCGCTTTGTGGATCGCATCCTGTTCCTGGAAGGCTTCCCGAACATGCAGTCGCTCGACCCGCTCCGGATCGGTCAGAGCGTGCAGGAGATTCTCGACAGCGACCTTGCGGCCGAACTCGACGCCCGCGCGCTGTACCTCGAAGCGGCAAAATACTGCGAGACGGTCAACGATCGCGTCTCAAAGATCCTCTTCGAAGAACTCGCCAAGGATGAGGAAGAGCACATCGACTTCCTCGAGACCCAGCTTGAACTCGTCAAGCAGGTCGGCATCCAGCTTTACTCGCAGAAGCACATCGGCGGCCTCGAAAGCTGATCGCCGCAAACATTCGGAGATCTCCATGCGTCGGCTTTTTTCGGCTTCAATTCTGCTTGGCCTGGTCGCGGCTTCGGCCGCGGTCGCCAAGGAATATCCGATCGGCAAGCCCAAGATCCAGAACGGCATGGAGATCGCCGCCGTCTATCTGCAGCCCGTCGAAATGGCGCCCGCGGGAATGATGCGAGACGCCAAGGAGTCCGACGTCCATCTGGAAGCGGACATCAAGGCGGCGGGAGACAACAAGAATGGCTTCGCCGAAGGAGACTGGATGCCCTATCTCGGCGTCGCCTACGAAGTGACGAAGGTCGGCTCCGATGAGGTCGTCAAGGGCGATTTCATGCCGATGGTCGCCAACGATGGTCCCCACTACGGCGACAACGTCAAGCTGATGGGCCCGGGCAAATACAAGCTCAAACTTTCCATCGCGCCGCCCGACGCCAATCCACATGCCCATTTCGGCCGCCACGTCGACAAGGAGACCGGCGTCGCGCCCTGGTTCCAGACGTTCAGCGTCGAATACGAATTCACCTATGCGGGCACCGGCAAGAAGGGCGCCTACTGAGCGCTGAACGGACGTTTGCCATGAGATTGACGTTCTGGCTGAAGCGGGCGGCCGGCGCCGGTGCGATGGTCGTATCGATCGTCGCGGCCGGGCAGGGCGCATGGGCTGCGGAAGATCCCGTCTTTCGCATCGAGTTCCGCGATGGCGTGGTGACGCCGCGCGAGCTCGTCGTCCCGGCCGGCACGCGGATCAAACTCGAGCTGCACAATCTGGGCGAAACTCCCGCGGAATTCGAAAGCCTTGAACTCCGCAAGGAGAAGGTGCTCGCGCCCAAGTCGTCCTCTTCGCTGATCATTCGGACGTTGGCGCCGGGGCGCTACGACTTCTTCGACGATTTCCACCCCGGAGCGCCTCCCGCAGTTCTCATCGCGAAATGATCTCATGAGTGCGCAACTCGGCAACGTCGTCTTCATCGTCTGGCGCGAGAGCGTGGAAGCGCTGCTCGTCGTGGGGATCTTGAGCGCGTGGCTCGGCCGCCAGGCCGATCCGGCTTCTCGGCGCAGCGGCCGTGCCTATCTCTGGTCGGGGGTGGCCGCGGGCCTGGTCGCGGCGCTCGTGTTCGCCGGCCTTCTGCTTGGTTTCTCCGAGGTGCTTCCGGACGACGCGCAGGAGCTGTACCAGACGGTGGCGGTCTTCATCGCGGCTGCGCTCATCCTCCAGATGGTGGTCTGGATGCGCCTCAGTGGCCGCACCCTGAAGCGCGACATGGAAACGGCCTTGCAGACAGCGGCCGATCGCTCGAGCTGGTGGGGCGTCTTCCTTCTCGCCGCCGTGGCGGTCGCGCGCGAGGGTGGCGAGACCGTCGTGTTCCTGTATGGAACGCTGGCGGCCGCCACGGGCGCCACGATGCTCGCGCCGACCCTGGCGGCTGTGCTCGGTTTTGCTCTCGGCGTCGTTACCTATGGATTGTTGCAGGTCGGCAGTCGCGTTCTCGACTGGCGGACATTCTTCCGCATCACCGAGATCATGCTGCTGTTCCTTGCGGCCTCGTTGCTCGTCACCGGCTTCGATCATCTGATCGGCCTCGGCTACATCGATGCGCCGGCCGGCCGGCTCTGGGACACGTCGGCCATCCTGTCCGATACCGGGCCGATCGGTGGACTCGTCTCGGCCCTCACAGGCTATCGGGCTCGTCCGGACCTCGCAGAAGTCCTCGTCTACACAGTTTACTGGGGCGCCGTCGCGGCGCTGCTCTGGTGGACCTCACGTCTCACGCGGCGCGACGCATGAACGTGCAGGGCAAGGCAGTCGAATCAGCGCTCATCGATCGTTGGCTGAAATCCACCGGCGATTGGCTGATGCGCCATCATGCAATCGTGCGCCGGCTTCAGTGGGGCGTCGTGCTCGTCTATGTCGCGCTGGTGGCGGTGCCGGCCTTCGTGTCGTTGCCGCCCCGGCAGGCGCACATTTGGACCAACCTGACGCTTTTCGCGCAATTCGCTTTCTGGGGCCTCTGGTGGCCATTCGTCCTCGTCAGCATGGTGCTGGTGGGGCGTTTGTGGTGCGGGCTTCTCTGCCCGGAAGGCGCATTGTCGGAGTTTGCCAGCGACCGCGGAAAAGGCTTTGCCCTTCCGCGCTGGCTGACCTGGGGCGGCTGGCCCTTCGTGGCTTTCGCGCTGACGACGATCTACGGTCAGATGGTCAGCGTCTATCAATACCCGGGGCCCGCGCTCCTGATCCTCGGCGGCTCCACCGCGGGAGCCATCCTCGTGGGATATTTGTACGGCCGCTCGAAGCGTGTGTGGTGCCGGTATCTGTGCCCTGTCACCGGCGTGTTCGGCCTCCTGGCAAAGCTCGCGCCGCTTCATTTCCGTGTCGACCAGAAAAGCTGGCGCGAGTGGGAAAAGCCGGCGGACCATCACCGTCCAGCCGTCAACTGCGCGCCTCTCGTCCCCATCAGGACGATGAAAGGCGCGAGCGATTGCCACATGTGCGGACGCTGCAGCGGTTTTCGCGGAGCGGTCGCGCTGTCCCGTCGGTCGCCCATGCATGAGATCGTGCATGTGGCGGGCCTCACGGCCAAGCCGTGGGAAACCGCTCTCATCATTTTCGGCATGATGGGAATCGCCGCGGGCGCGTTCCACTGGACGTCGAGCGAACTCTATATCCTCGTCAAGCAGACGCTCGCGGAAAGCTTGGTGGCTCACGGCTGGCTCTGGCCGCTGGAGCCGCATCTGCCCTGGTGGATGCTCACCAATTATCCCGAGCTGAACGACTCGCTTTCGCCGCTCGATGGCATTGTGCTGGTCGGCTACATCCTCGCCGCCTGCATGGTGATCGGCGGCGCCATCAGCCTTTGTCTGGCGCTCGCCACGGGAAGCTTCGGAAGCTGGAAGAGCCAGCGCTTCCATCATCTCGCCCAGACGCTGATTCCCGTCGCCGGCTGTGGCGTGTTCCTTGGACTGTCGGCCCTGACCGTCAACATGCTGCGGGCCGAAGGGGTGGAACTCGATTTCGTGGCCTGGCTGCGAGCCGGACTTCTGGCCGGCGCATTCGGCTGGTCGATCTGGCTCGCCTGGAGGGTCAGCGAGCTCTATACGCCAAGCTTGTTCCGTCGCGCGATGGCGACCGGCGCCACGGCCGGCGCCGCAAGCATCGGCATCCTCAGCTGGGCGCTGCTGTTCTGGCCGCTGTGACGCGCCGCCGACCGCTGGTCAAACGGATTTTTTAGTCCTAAGAGACCACACTTAGAGATCTCAGCATCGTTCCCACGCGAAGGGTCCGCAGAGACCCCTGACTGGAGGAAGAATGACCGCCGTCGATACAGGCCCCGCCACAGTCGAGCCGGCCCCGCAAGCCACCAAACCACGCTCGTTCACGGAAGTCTGGGTCGTCAGCATCGGTCACTCTCTGACCCACTGGTACCCCGCCACCTTCTATCTGCTGCTGCCCCTCATCGGCAACGAACTCGGCCTGAGCTATAGCGAGATCGGCTCGATCCTGGCGGCGCAATATTTTGCCGGCGCGCTCGCCAACATCCCGGGCGGCCTGATGGTCGACAGCTTCGGCCGCAAGGGCGTGCTGATGTCGCTGTCCCTGTTCTGGATCGGCTTTCCCTATCTGCTGATGGGAATGTCCAGCGCCTACTGGATGCTGGTCGGCTGCGCAGTTCTCGTCGGGATCGGCAACAACCTGTGGCATCCCACCGCGATTCCCTGGCTGGCCAATCGCTTCCCCGAGCGCAAGGGGCTGGTCATGTCCTTCCACGGCATGGGCGGCAATTTCGGCGACGCGGTCGCCCCGTTGGTGATCGGTGCGCTTCTGGCGACCTTCACATGGCGGGAAGTGGTCATCATGAACGTCGTGCCCGGCATCATCATGTCCGGGCTCATCCTGCTTTATCTCGGCCGCGTGTATTCGGCGGAGACCAAGGCCGGCGGCAACAGGGAGAAGCATGACCGCCTGAAGGGGAAGGCCCTGTTCTCCTCGTTTGCTGCGCTGTTGAAGAGCAAGTCGCTGGTCATGCTCTGCACGAGCTCCTGCTTCCGGGCCATGACGCAGAGCGCGTTGCTGACTTTCCTGCCGCTCTATCTGGCGCGTGAGATGGGCTACCCGGTGTTCTGGGTTGGAGCGAGCATGTTCGCCCTGCAGGCGGCAGGCTTCGCCGCCGCACCGATCGCCGGTCATCTCTCCGACACGATCGGCCGTCGCCAGATCATCCTCTCCAGCATGACCATGACGGGCGTGGTGCTGGTGGCGATGATTTTCGCGGGCGGTACGCCGGCTTTCGTCTTCCTGGTGGCGCTGCTCGGCTTCTTCCTGTTCTCGGTGCGCGCCGTCCTGCAGGCCTGGCTCCTCGATTCCACGCCGCGCAACCTCGGCGGCAGCGCCATCGGCGTGCTGTTCGGCACCCAGGCGATCGGACAGGCCATCGGCCCGCTTTGCGCGGGTTTGCTGGCCGACCGATTCGGCATCATGTCTGCCTTCTATTTCCTGGCTGCGACGATCGTGGTGGCGAACCTGTTCGTGTTCTTCATGCCTGACACGCAGAAGAAGGCGGCAGCTTGACAGGGCGCAAGGACGCCCGCCCGTGAAGGGGCGGGCGTCGCACGGTCACTTGGTCTCGGGCTTCTGGAACAACGTCGAAACTTGTTCCTGCGTCAGCCGCGCGGGCAAGAACTTGAACGCGACCGCGTCATCCATCATTTCGTCGAGTCCGCTCATCCGGCTGGGATCCAGATTTTCCTTCGGCAGGAATTCGTTGCGGACCTTTTCCGCCATCTCGCGGGAGATCTCCGCCCATTTGGCATAGGCGTCGAGGGACGACGGATCGGAATACATCCATTCGATCGTGTCGCGATAAGCGGCGAGATAGCGGGCGTAGACGTCGCGCCGCTTCTGCAAATCCCCGGCATTCGCGGCAATCACCCGGATCGTCTGGTTGTTGAAGGCCTTGATGTCTTTGCCCGGTACCAGGATGCGCGTCCGCCCGTCCAGAACGGCGGCATAAGCCAGGGGCGGGGCCGACCAGCCGACGTCGATCTGATTGCTCATCACCTGCGTGAAGGTCGAGGTCGGGCTGCCGGTCGCGGTCGGCCGCACCTTCGTGTCGAATTGCTTCTGCATGGCGTTGACCATCATGTTGGTCGAAGCGCCATTTGTGGAGAACGCGACCGTCTTGCCGGCGGCATCCTGGAACGTCTTGATCGGCGAATCGGCTTTCACGTACCAGAACTCATAACCGCCCGTCATGGTAGCGCCGATCGCCCGGATCGGCGCGCCCTTGGAAAACGCGCTCATCATGCCGTGCGTACCGACGCCAATTCCGATGTCGACGCTGCCGGAGATCACGGCCTGCTGCGTTTCGCCGCTGCCCTGCGTGTAGAGGACCTCCAGCTCGAGACCGCGCTTCTTGAAGAAGCCGGCGTTCTGACCGAGTTCGGAGATGGAATTTTCGTAGACGCCCCGCTGGCCGATCGCGACCTTCAGCTTGTCCTGCGCCAGTGCGCCGCTCGACTGCGCCGTGAGCGCTCCGACGATCATCGCCCATGCGAAACCGCTTTTCATGCCGCTTCCTCCTTGATGCCGCGCCATTCGCGCAGTCACGGCCCGTGCTTGGCGCGGGCTTCAAGTGTCAGCATGCATGATTGATGTCGGACGGTCACGCGGCTCTTGGGGAGGGCCCTCGAAAGCAGAATTGGACTCGGCGGCAGGATCTCTGCGCTTGGGCTGGCTCGAAGACCCCACCGGATGCGCGATCTGCTTAACCACGACCTCGCAAAGGGTGTGGCATTTTGGCTACCCGCCCACCAGTTTGCGTCGTACCACTGGAGAAATTCGCGAATTCGATTACTTATCCCGGTGCGGGATAGCCTGTGACGTCCGTCCCCCAGAGGGGCGTCACACCCCAGGGCTACTCCTCCCTTGACTTGCCCGCCTCTTCGTGAGGCGGGCATTTTATTTTCCCCCTCACGTCTTTTCGGACGCCGCAGCCGTCCGCGCCCGACGCGCGGCCAGCGCAGGGCCGAAATGGATGACGAGGAAGACACTGGCGAGACCGAAGCCGAGCATGTCGCTGAGCATGCCGGGGAAGATGAGGGCGGCCCCCGCCGCGAAGGCAAGAAGTCGCTCGGCCAGATGGAGCCGACGAAGCAGGAAGCCCTCGAAGGCTACCGAGATGATCGCGATCCCGCACATGGCGATGACGAGCGCCGAGGCGATCTCGTCCCATGTTCCCAGCGTCAGCAAAGCTGGCTTGTAGACAAACATGAACGGCACGACGAATGCCACGAATGCGACGCGCGTGGCGTGCAGGCCGGTCTTCAGGAATGGGCTCTGCGCAATGCCCGCCGCCGCAACCGATGCTAATGCGTCGGGTGGTGTCAGCACCGCCAGCGCCGAGTAATACATGACGAAGAAATGCGTCACGATGATCGCGGTGTCGGCTGGCATGCCGCCGTTCTTGAGGAAGACCTGCAGCATCGGGATCGTCACCGCCACCTGCACGATGTAGCTCGCCGAAGGCGGCACGCCCATGCCCAGAATGATCGTCACCGCCATGGTGACCAGAAGGCCCACGAACAGGGAACTGACCACGAGGGTCGCCACCTGGGTGAACTTCAGCGCGACGCCGGTGAGTTCGAACACTCCGACGATCATACCCGCCGCCGCCGTGGCGATGGCCACCATCAATGCGCCGCGCGCACCATTCTCGAGAGCCTGCAAGATTTCCCGCCAACCCATGCGCGTATGCTTGCGCGCCCACGAACTGACCACGCAGGCAAAGATGGCGGCGGTGGCGGAATACTGCGCCGAATAGCTGCCCATCAACATGTAGACCAGCACGATCAGCGGCAGCAGCGTGTGCCAGTGCGAACGCAGGGTTGCGCGCCAATCCGGCAGATCGTCTTTGGGCACCCCGCTGATGTCATGCTTCAGGGCCGACCAGTGGACGGTGAGGAAGATGCCGAAGAAGTACAGGAACGCCGGGATCAGCGCGTAGAGGGCGATCATTCCGTATGGCACGCCGATGAACTGCGCCATGATGAACGCGACGGAGCCCATGACCGGCGGCATGATGACTCCACCCGTCGAGGCGGCGGCCTCGATGGCTCCCGCCATGTAAGCGGGATAGCCGAGACGCTTCATCATCGGGATGGTCAGCACACCCACGGTGAGCACGTTGGCCGGCGCGCTGCCCGAGATCGTCCCGTGCAGAGCGCTCGCCACGACTGCGACTTTCGCGGGCCCGCCGCGATACCGTCCCACCAGACCTACCGTAATGTCCATGATCAGCTTGCCGAGGCCGCTGCGCTCGAGGAACGCGCCGAAGATGATGAACAGGATGATGTATTCGGCGGATGCAGAAAGCGGGATCCCGAAAATGCCTGCCAGCGTGAGATATTGTGCGTCGACGCTCTGGCCGAGCGAATAGCCCGCATGTTTGAAGATCCAGGGCAAGCCTGGCGTGAACGGATAGGCGAGCACGATCGCCACGATCAGGACCAGCGGCCAGCCCGTCTCCCGGCGGCAGAGTTCGAGAATGCCCAGGATGAGCAGCAGGCCCATGGCGGCTTCCATGGGTGTGACCGGCGTGACGAACTCGAATCGGCCGGACGTCAGATAGTCGAGATTGGCGAAGCGATAGATCATCGGAGCCAGCGCCGCGAATGCCACGAAGGCATCGAACGCCCGAGCAGCGAGGCGCCCCGCCGACGGCGACAATCTCGATGGAGGGGGGCTCGGCCTCAGCAGCACGATGAGCAGCATCGCGAAGGACAGATGTACGCCCGTCTGGATCGCGACTTCATAGACGCCGAAAATGCCCGTGAAGATGTGGAACAACGACATGGCGACGGCCACGATCGTCACGAGCAAGCTTTTTGAGCCGCGAGTCGTCGCTGCTGTTTCGGTCATGCATGGCCTCTCTGAACCCTGGGCCGCTGCGGTCTCTGCCGACCGACGAGCGGCGCTGCCCCCGGCGTCAGCGCCAGCCGCGTTCCTTGAAGTAACGGATCGAGCCCGGGTGGATCGGGATGCCGACCTCCGTCGCCATGTTCTTCAAGTCCCAACCGCGCAGATCGGGCTCGACCTGGCCGAGCGTTTCCATGTTTTCGGCGGCGGCTTTGGTCATCGCGTAAGCCTGGTCGTCCGTCACCTTCGTCTTGTGGGCGATGATGATGTTGGGATAGCCGAGCGTTGTGACGGATGCCGACAGACCCTTGTAATCCGCGACCTTCGCGGGCCACTCCGTCTTGTAGAAGCTCGGATCCTCCTTGATCATCGTGTCCATGACCGAGGCGGGCAAGGGCACCAGGCGGATCTTGCGCGCCTGCGCCAGATCGATGAAGGCCGCGAAACGGTCGGAGGGCGAGTAGAACAGAGCATCGAGGTTGCCGTCCTTGAACTGCTCGACGGCCTGCCCGACCTGCAGGTACTGCATGTTCACCTTCATCTTCTCGCGTTCGAAGATCTGGTTCGCGACTTCCACCACCGTGAAGCCTTTAGGGCCGGTGTTGACCTTCTTGCCTTGAAGATCCTTGAACGTCTTGATCGGCGACTCTTCCGCAACGATGACGGCAATTTTGAAAGCCTGAAGGGCGAACAATTGCACGACGTTCTCGGTCTTGCTCTTGTAGGGCGGTTTGCCCAGCAATCCGTCGCGCGCGCTGTTCGAGAGGGTGATGCCGATATGCGCCAGCCCCTGATCGACCGCGACGATGTTCGCCGCTCCACCACCGGGAACGAGGCTCACCGTGCCGATGCCCGGCACTTTCTCGAGCACTTGACTGAGCGCGACGCTGACGGGGTATTGCGAGCCACCCTGGCGGCCGGTGGAAAACGACATGTCGGCGAGTGCCGGCGTCGTTGCGGCGACCAGCAGCGACGCCGCAGCAAGCAGCCGCGCCGGACGCACGCGAAGAGAAGAAGACGACATGGGGACACCTCGGTCGATGAATGGGTGGCGGGTGGCATGCACGAACGACGCACCGGCATGCGGACGGGATCGCGCTCCCGCACGGCTTGCATTTGTCGATGAGTTGGAAACTCAGGTGACCGAATTGACGGGCAGTCCCTCGGTCATGTCTCCTCCCTGCTGCGTCGTTTTTGTTGCTTTGTCGAAGCGCCCTTTTTTGCAGGCGCGAGTGAATGCTAGCGGTCTCTCGCAGCGCCGTAAATTGAAGATTTGCTGGCCCGCAGGTTAAGCAGGGCTGACCGTGCAGTGCAAAACGTACGAAGTTGGCCAAGGGTTTGCGCTCGTCGCATTTCCGGGGCATGAGTGGCGAGTGGCTACGCCTGCGCCGGTCTCCGCGCAGGGATGTCGTCGCCACGGTGCCGGACCGAAGATGCTTCCCGAACTGGCGGCGGCCATTCGCAACGATGACCTGTTCCTGCTCTATCAACCGCAGGTCACGGCGGACGGCCGAAAGTTGGTCGCAGCCGAGGCGCTCGTGCGCTGGCGCGATCCCTCGCGCGGCATCGTCGAACCGGACCACTTCGTCCAGCAGGCCGAGCAGCACGGACTGATCGACGATCTGGGATCCTGGGTGCTCGAACATGCCTGCCGGGAAGCGGCGCGGTGGAGTGACATCAGCGTTGCCGTCAACGTCTCGCCTCTGCAGTTCCGCCGGCCGGACTTCGTGTCCTTCGTCACCGGTATCGTGAGCCGGTCGGGCCTCGACTTCCACAAACTCGAAATCGAGATTACGGAAAGCGCCTACTTCGACGATCCGGACGGAGCCGCAGCCGCATTGCGCGAGTTGCGCGCAAAGGGAATTCGCATCGCGCTGGACGACTTCGGCACCGGTTACTCGTCGCTGTCCTACTTGCGCCGATTGCCGCTGGACAAGGTCAAGATCGACAAGTCATTCATTGCAGAGGTTGGCGACAGGCGCGGAGCCGAGATCGTCAAGGCCGTGCTCGCGCTGGCCCATGCGCTTGGCCTTCAGGTCACGGCCGAAGGCGTGGAAACGGCTTCCCAGCAGCGGTTTCTGGCGGAATGTGGCTGCGATTTCCTGCAGGGATATCTTTTCGCCAAGCCGATGGAAGCCGCCGAACTGTCATCCATCCCGGCCGGTCTTCTGAGCCGTTGCCCGTAAGGCCGCTCAGGCGGCGAGCAGCCCTTGTGCCCGCATCACGTAGCGCAGGTGCGATCCGAGCACGCGCCAGTCGATGGGCGACGTGGTGAAGGACGTTGCGCCCGCGACATAGGCGCTTTCGATGATGTCGAGGTCCTCGGCCCCGGTCACGACCATGATGGCCATGTGTCGCAGATGCTGACGTCCGCGGATTTCATCGATCATGCGAAGACCGCTCGCGTCATTCGCGAGATCGATCAGCGCGAGATCGAAACGATGTGCATCGAGCAATTGCAGGCCGGTCTCGATCCCAAGCGCAGCTTCGATCTCGAGTCCGGGCCGAGCCAAATGCGTGCGCGCAAGTCCCAGGACCTCTCGGTCGTGCGCCATGAACAGAATGCGAAGGTCATGCTCCAGAACGAAACCGAACTTGGGACGCGCCACAGAAACCGAATTCATCATGAAACCCCGTAACCCACCATCGAGGGCTAGAGGCATCCAGTTAATCGATTGTTTCGGTCGCGACGCCCCGAACCGCGGCCGGGGCGCCGATGGGCAGGCGTCGTTTCAGCGGCCGGTTTGGGCCGTTTGTCCGAACAGGACCTTCTTGGCCTCGTCGTCCATCGGCTGCGCCCGCAGGGCTTCGCCCTTTTCATAAGCGCGGATGACGGCCGGACGTTGTTGCATGGATTCGAACCAACGCTTCACGTTCGGGAAATCTTCCAGCTTCTGGCCCTGACGCTCATAGGGCACGACCCACGGATAGCAGGCCATGTCGGCGATGGAATAGTCGCCGGCGACGAAGGGATGCTGCGCGAGTTGCCGGTCGAGCACTCCATAGAGACGGTTGGTCTCCTTGACGTAGCGATCCACC
>JAQGJH010000129.1 GCA_028290705.1 Hyphomicrobiales bacterium | reverse complement strand
TGTGCGGTGCACACGTGGCGAACGGTTGCGGGCGCGCGGAGGTTCCGGACGCTGGCGTCAATCCCGGCTTTTGCGGACGTAGAGCTCGAGCTTGTGACGGACGATTTCGTAGCCCAGTTCCGACGCTACCCGGGCCTGCAATTCCTCGATCTTCTCAGAGCGGAACTCGATGACCTGCCCGGGGTCGATGGCGATCAAGTGGTCGTGGTGCTCCCGGTCGGCATTGTCGAAACGTGCCCGGCCTTCTTCGAACGCGTGGCGCTGGATCGCCCCACGATCGGCGAGAAGCCGCAACGTGCGGTAGACGGTCGAGAGCGAGACGCTGCCGTCCAGCGCATAGGCCCGGTGATAAAGTTCATTGGCATCCGGGTGATCGTCGGCATTGGCGAGCACGCGCAGGATGACCTTGCGCTGCTCGGTCATGCGCACACCCTCGGCCCGCAGGTCTGCCTGGAATCGCTCGAAACGTGCATCGCTGTCGCTCATGACATGCAGGTCTAGTCCAGTTGCGACGCATGTGCAAGGCTTCCTGCGGATCACTCGCATGTGCATTGACTGTTGCAACTCGTTCGCATTAGCTTCGTTGAGCGTCGAGGAGTACGTTCATGGATCTTTCTGGCGTCACGAAATTATGGGGTCGCCGAGCAGCCGTTCAGCTGGCGCTGGCCATCGTCGGCTTGCTGGTTCTGGGGGCCGTGCAGGCGCAGTCATCCCCCGCCCAGCGTGAGCCCGGCAAGCCGCTGCGTGTGGTCACGACCTTCACGATCATCCAGGACATGGCCCAGAATGTCGCCGGGGACGTGGCCGTCGTGGAATCCGTCACCAAGCCCGGCGCCGAGATTCACGATTACCAGCCGACGCCGCTCGACGTGGTCAAGGCGCAGCAAGCCGATCTCGTCCTCTGGAACGGCCTGAACCTCGAACTCTGGTTCGAAAAATTCTTCGCCAACGTCAAGGACGTGCCGAGCGCCGTCGTGAGCGAAGGCATCGAGCCGATGGCGATTTCGGAAGGCTCCTACACCGGCAAGCCCAATCCGCACGCCTGGATGTCGCCGACAAATGCGCTGATCTACGTCGAGAACATTCGCCGCGCCCTCAGCGCGGCCGATCCAGCCAATGCCGAGACCTACGCGCGCAACGCCGCCGCCTATGCGGCGAAGATCAAGGCGCTGGATGAGCCCTTGCGCAAACGCCTCGCGGCCATTCCGGACGCCCAGCGCTGGCTGGTGACGAGTGAGGGCGCATTCAGCTATCTGGCGCGCGACTTCGCCATGCGCGAGGCCTATCTCTGGCCCATCAATGCCGATCAACAGGGCACGCCCCAGCAGGTGCGGCGGCTCATCGACCTCGTGCGCAAGAACAAGATCCCGGTGATCTTCAGCGAGAGCACCGTCTCGGACAAACCGGCCCGGCAAGCCGCGCGCGAGACCGGCGCCCGCTACGGCGGGGTGCTCTATGTCGACTCGCTCTCGGACGCCCGGGGGCCCGTGCCGACGTTCCTGAAGTTGCTCGAAGTCACGGTGGACACGGTCGCCAAGGGGTTCGGCACATGATTGCCCCCGCGTCGGCGCGCGCGCGCGTCGCTCCCTCGATCGCGGTCGAGAACGTTTCCGTGTCCTATGCGAGCGGCGTCAAGGCGCTGCACGGCGTCTCCGTCCGCGTCGGCCCATCCACGGTCTGCGGCCTCGTGGGACCGAACGGGTCCGGCAAATCGACCCTGTTCAAGACGCTGATGGGATTTCTCGAACCTGCGACCGGCGAGGTGCGGATCGCGGGCCGCTCCGTCAAGGATGCGCTCGCGGCGGGGCTCGTCGCCTACGTGCCGCAAAGCGAGGACGTCGACTGGAATTTTCCGGTGCTGGTCGAGGACGTGGTGATGATGGGCCGCTACGGCCACATGAACTTCCTGCGGATCGCCGGACGCGCCGACAAAGAGGCGGTGGCGGCGGCGCTGGAGCGAGTCGGCATGACCGACCTGCGCAAGCGCCAGATCGGCGAATTGAGCGGCGGGCAGAAGAAACGCGCGTTTCTCGCCCGCGCGCTGGCGCAGGGCAGCGAGATCATCCTGCTGGACGAGCCGTTCACAGGCGTGGACGTCGGCACGGAGGCTGCGATCATCGAGCTTTTGCGCGGCTTGCGTGACGACGGCCGGCTGATCTTCGTCTCGACGCATAATCTCGCCAGCATCCCGGACTTCTGCGACGAAGTCATTCTGCTGGACAAGACGATTTTGGCGGCAGGACCGACCCACACGACCTTTGCGGACGCCAACCTGTACCGGGCCTTCGGAGGCGCGCTCCCGCAGGACCGCCCCGCACGGCGGCGGACGGCGGACGTCGAGGCGGTGTCGTGATCGACCTGCTGCTCGAGCCCTTCGCCTATTCGTACATGACACGCGCCATCTGGGTCGGCGCACTCGTGGGCGCGGTCTGCGGGTTTCTTTCCTGCTACCTCATCCTCAAGGGCTGGGCGCTGATGGGCGACGCCCTGGCGCATGCGGTCGTGCCCGGCGTGGCGCTCGCCTACTGGCTCGGCCTGCCCTACGCGTTCGGAGCCTTCTCCTCCAGCATCATCGCGGCGCTGGGCATTTCCTTCGTGCGCCGGATCACGCTGCTGCGCGAGGACGCGATCATCGGCCTGGTCTTCACCAGCATGCTGGCGATCGGGCTCATGATGGTGTCGATGAACCCCACCTCCGTCGACGTGCAATCGATCGTGCTCGGCAACATTCTGGCCATTTCCGACGAGGATCTGATCCAGGTGGCGATCATCGCGGGCGTTTCGATGATCGTGCTGGCGCTGCGCTGGAAGGACCTGATGCTGACGTTCTTCGACGAGAACCAGGCGCGAAGCATCGGGCTTGATCCGTGGCGGATGCGCATCCTGTTCTTCGTGCTGCTCAGCGCCTGCACGGTGGCGGCGCTGCAGACGGTCGGGGCCATTCTGGTGATCGCCATGGTGGTGACGCCGGGCGCGACCGCCTATCTACTGACGGACCGGTTCGGCACGATGATCTGGCTCGCCATGGCGATTGGAGCCGCGACCAGCGCGGTAGGCGCCTACCTCAGCTTCTATCTGGACGGTGCGACCGGCGGCCTCATCGTGGTGCTTCAGACGCTCGCGTTCCTCACGGCTTTCGTGTTCGCGCCCAAGCATGGACGCATCGCGGCCCGCCGCGCTGCGCAGGCGCACGCATGACCGGCCTAACGTCCTGGATCAGCGACCCGCTGGCGCATGAATTCATGCAGCGCGGGCTCGTGGTCGCCACCATGGTGGGTGCGGTCTGCGCCCTGCTGTCCTGCTACCTCGTGCTGAAAGGCTGGGCGCTGATGGCCGATGCCGTCTCGCATGCCGTCCTGCCCGGCATCGTGATCGCTTATGTCTTGCAGATCCCGCTCGCCATCGGGGCTTTCGTGGCGGGGCTCGCGTGCGCGCTTGGCACCGGCTACCTCAAGCAGCATAGCCGCGTACGCGAGGACGCCGTGATGGGCATCGTGTTCTCGGGCATGTTCGCGCTGGGCCTCGTGCTCTTCGTCAAGGTCGATACGGACCAGCATCTGAACCACATCCTGTTCGGCAACCTGCTGGGGGTCCAGTGGCGGGACGTGGTCGAGACGGCGGCCATTGCTCTCCCGGCCATCGGGCTCGTCCTGCTGAAGCGGCGAGATCTGATGCTCTATTGTTTCGATCCCGCGCACGCCCGGGCGATCGGCTTGCCGGTGAACCTGCTGCATTTCGGCCTGTTGTCGCTGATCGCCCTGACGATCGTGGCGTCCCTGCAGGCCGTGGGCATCATCCTCGTCATCGCCATGATGATCGCGCCGGGCGCCGTGGGCTTTCTGCTGACGAAGCGGTTCGACCGCATGCTGATGGTCGCCACAGCATCCGCAGTGCTGTCGAGCCTGGCCGGAACCCTGCTCAGCTTCCACATCGACGCCGCAACCGGTCCCACCATCGTGGTGGTCCAGTCCGGCCTCGTGGTCTGCGCGCTGCTCTGGGCGCAACAGACCCGCGGCGTCGTGACGGCATGATCGCGCGAAGATGATTTGAACCAACCGGGGCCGTGCTTGATTTTCGCATCATGACACATTCCCAGACTCCGACCACTTCGATCCGGGCGAGCCTCGCCGTTCTTCTGCTCGCGACGGCCCTCGTCTCTCCGTCCGTCGCATTCGCTCAACGCGACATCCGTCAGGTCGAGAGTTCGTCCGGCCCGCTGAACGTCGCGACGATTGCGACCGGGCTCGAAAATCCATGGGCTCTCGCCTTCCTGCCGGATGGCCGCATGCTCGTCACCGAACGGCCCGGCCGGCTTCGCGTGGTCACGCCGCAGGGTGAAGTTTCGAAGCCGGTCTCTGGCGTGCCGCAGGTTTTCGCGCGCGGCCAGGGCGGTCTTCTCGACGTCGTGCTGGCGCCTGATTTCGCCCAAAGCCGCATGGTGTATCTCAGCTTCGCGGAACCCGGAGAGAGCAACAGAGCCGGGACGGCCGTCGCGCGCGGCCGGTTGAACGACGCCGCCACGGCGCTCGAAAGCACCCAGGTGATCTTCCGCCAGGAGCCGAAGGTCGATGGCGGAAACCATTTCGGCTCGCGGCTCGTTTTTTCGACGGACGGCAAGCTGTTCGTGACCATGGCGGACCGGTTCAAGTTCGATCCCGCGCAGGATCTCGGCAGCCACATCGGCAAGATCGCGCGGCTGAATGCCGACGGCAGCGTGCCAGACGACAATCCGTTCGTCGGCCGGTCGGGAGCCAAGCGCGAAATCTGGTCCTATGGACATCGAAATATTCAGTCGGCAGCGCTGGACCCGCAGAGCGGCGCCCTGTTCGTCGCCGAAATGGGCCCGGCAGGGGGCGACGAATTGAATCGCGCGGAGGCGGGCCGCAATTACGGCTGGCCACTCGTCAGCTGGGGCAAGCACTATGATGGACGCGACATTCCCGACCCGCCGACACGTCCCGACTTTGCGGGTTCGGTGCATCAATGGACGCCCGTCATCGCGCCGTCGGGCATGACGATCTACAATGGCGGCATGTTCCCGAAATGGCGCGGCTCGGTGCTGATCGGCGGATTGCGCGCTCAGGGCGTGGTGCGCGTCACGCTCGATGGAGACAAGTTCGGCGCCGAGGAACGCATTGCGCTCGGCGTCCGTGTCCGCGACGTGCGGCAAGCGCCGGATGGCTCGATCTACACCGTGACGGATGGGCCGCAAGGTCAGATCCTGCGACTGTCCATCAAGGACTGAGCGACGAAAAAAGGGCGTGTGCGACGGATCGCACACGCCCTCGTGGTGCAACGGCGTCGAGATCAGCCGCGCGTGGCGGACCAGCCTTCACCCTTGATGGAATTGCCCTCGACCTTGCCCGTGTAGGTCTTGCCGCCGGCCGTGAACGTGATGGCGTCGCCGTTCAACTTGGCGTTGGAAATTTCGTTCGACGATCCGTTGGCGGTCATCGTGCCGGTCAGGTTCTGGAAGGTCTGCTTCAGGGTGAGCTGACCGTCCTGCATTTTCCACGAGCCCTCGACCTTGGCGGGTACGATCCACAGGAAGGCCCGGCAATAGCTGGTGCATTCCGTGCTGCCGGCTTCGGCGCGCTGGTCCGCCTGCCAGTCGCCCATGTCGAAGCTGTTGGAGACGACGCGCGTTCCCGGCTTCATCTCGAGGATGATGGGCCGCAGACGCAGGTTGAGTTGCGGCAGCAGGAAAAGCGTCACCACGGTGGCGTCGGAGAAGTTCGTTTCAAAAATGTCGCCCTGGATGAAATTGGCCTTGCCGCCCACGCCCTCCTTGGCGGCATTGGCGCGCGACAGCGCCACCATGTCGGGATTGTATTCGACACCGCGGGCATTGAGCCCACGCTTGGCCGCCGTGATGACGGTGCGGCCATCGCCCGAGCCGAGATCGACGAGGATGTCGTTCGGCGTAACCTTGGCCATGTCCAGCATGCGGTCGACGAGCGCCTGTGCGGTCGGCACCCAGACGACGTCCTTGCCCTGCTGCCCGACTTCCGGCGTGTAATTGGACGCTGGTGCGGGCGCGGCCGGCGCAGGCTGAGCCTGTGCGAAGACATGACCGGGTATCAGAGCGACGCTCAGCGCGATGCAGGAAGCCTGGGCAAAGGTACGAACGGCGGGCAACGCTTTCATGGGGTTTCCTTCATCGGCATGGTCTTGGACAGGCGTGTCGAACCGGACGGATGGCGCAGGGAATTGGCCGCGCGCCCCGTCTTCGGACGACCAGCTAAGTATAGGGAGGACGAAACGTCGCATCAAATGCAGGTGAGCGGCCACGCGCGCGTCAGACGCCGGGCTTCAGACCCCGGTAGGTGAGTTGCGCTGCGAGCGTCTGGGCCATGGCGTGGGCGTCCACGCCCGATGCGATGAGGGTCAGGCCGAGCGGTCCGTCGGGCTCGACGATCCCCGCGTCCATGATCTCGAGCCCGCTGGAAGGCGTCGCATGAACGACGTGAAGCACCCCTCCGTCGCGAAGCTTGACCAGTCCCTTCAGCCGCAGAAGCGCCTTTCCATGCCGGCTTTCGATCTGGTTCAGCGCACCGCGCAGCGCCTCGGCGGACAGGGGATCGGGCAGCGGCAGAAAGGCCGTGGTGACGCCGCGCGTGTGTTCCGCGGCAGCAACCGAACGCGAGGCGACTGGACCGCCCGTGTGGAGCGCCTCCAGAAGCTCTCCAGCCGGGAGCCCGGCTTTGGCGGAGCGCAACACGCGAGCGGCGGGATTGGCAGCCGACAGGCAGGCCTCGACGCTCGCAACCACCCCGGCATCGGCAAGATCGCAATGCGTCAGGACGATCGTGGAGGCGGCTTCGACCTGCCGCTTCATCTCTGGAAAGCGACCAAGATCCTTCGTGTCCGTACACGCGTCGAAAGCCGTCACGACGCCGGCGAGTTCGTAGCGCTCGCGCACGATATCGCTGTCCCGCAGCAGGTCGAGAATCGGTCCCGGGTCGGCGAGGCCCGTGGTTTCGATCAGCACCCAGGAGAAATCTTGAACGTTGCGGTGAAGCCGATCGTAAAAGAGATCTTCCAGCATGGACGCGAGATCTCCCGACGCCTGGCAGCAGGCGCAGCCGTTTTCCAGAAGACGCGGCTGCTCGGCGCCGACGCCGAGAAGCCGCTGATCCAGGCCCACTTCCCCGAGTTCGTTGACGATCACCATCGCATCCCGGAACGCGGGCTCGCGAATCCAGCGCTTCAGCAGGCTGGTCTTTCCCGCACCGAGAAAGCCGGTGAGCAGCAGGATGGGCGTCGTGCGGCGCGGCGCCATGGCTTACCCAGGGAGGCGCAAGGCCGCGAGAGCGGCGCAGGCGTTGAGTTTCAAATCCACCATGTCATGCCCACGGATCAATGGCGACGTGGATGGCGCCGGGTTCGCCCTGGCCGCCGACCGTGTGCAAGCCCGCGTCGGTCTGGGCCAGCGGAAAGACATGCGTGCACAGATCCTCCAGCGGATACCTGCCGCTCGCGATGATCTGCAGGCCGAGTTCGACCGCCTCATAGCTGTGGCCCCGCATGCCCTTCACGGTGAGGAACCGCATGATCAGAAGATCGCTATGAAACTCCGGCACCTTCTTGAACTTGCGGCCGCCCAGAATCACGCGTCCGCGCTTGGTGGCGAGTTGAATGGCGCTGGTCACCGTCTCGGTTCCACCCGATGCGCAATCGATGACGAGATCCGCCATGGCGCCGCCGGTCAGGTCCGCGACCGTTTCGAGCAGATCTTCCTGATCGACGTTGATCGTGTGGTGCGCGCCGAGCTTGCGGGCCAGGGCGAGGCGCGCCTGGTCGGCCGGGTTCGACAGGCCCGTCACGATGATCTTGCCGGCTCCCGCCTCGACGGCCGCGATCACGCAGGCGAGACCCTGCTGGCCGGGCCCCTGGATGACGACGCATTCGCCCACACGCACGCCGCCCTGCAGATAGGCCCATTCGACGCCGTTGCCGAGCGGCAGCGCCAATGTGGCGAGTTTCGCCGACACGTGGTCGGGCACGCGGTGGAAGACCGAATTGGGATGCAGATACTGATACTGGCTGTAGCCGCCCCACAACGCCGGCGCGATCGACACCGGTGTCGAGCCGTAGCGGATCGAGTCGGACCGGTTCATCGTGTCGGTTTCGTCGCACAGTCGGAAGTCGCCTTCGCGGCAATAGCGGCAATGCCCGCAGGGCAGATATTCTTCCAGGGCGACGCGGTCGCCTTCCCGCACGCCGAAGCGCCTGGCGGCATAGCGGCCGAGGCGTTCGACATGGCCGACGGCCTCATGGCCGAAGATCAACGGCCCCTTGCTCTTCGGATACGTGCCGTAATAGCCCCAGTCGCTGCCGCAGATGCCGCAGAGTTCGACCTTGAGAAGCCCGGCGTCCTCGTCGGGTTCGGGCATGTCGAACTCGCGCACCTCGGTGCGCCGTCCCTCGAATGAAACCGCGGCCGCGACCTTGCTCATGCTCCAGCCCTCTTCAAATGGACGTATGCGCCACGCCTTCGCGCGAGACGAGCGCTTCGGCCCGCTCGCTCTGGAAGGGCTTGTCGGCGGGCAGCACGAAGGCGGCCGAACGCACCGCGTGACAGGACGGCTTGGTGCCGGGTGGCTCGATGCCGTTCTGAAGATCGAGCGCGGCCTTGCGAAGGCGGAAGCGCGCCATGATGATCGCGTTGTCGGTCGACACCAGGTTCTCGCGCGTGCGGTCCGAGATGGGCCCCATGCTTTCCTGCACGGAGGCATCCTGCATGGCGATGCTTTCGACGCCGCTGAACGTGCGCCCGGCCTTCTGGGCGGCGCGATCGATCATGTAGTCGTTGTCCTTGTTGATCAGCGGCCGGAAGGTGCCGGGCATGTATTTGACGTGAATGCCGCCGCCCTGACTCATCACCTCGATCTCCTCGTCCGACAGGGGGCGGGTGGGATGATAGGTGAAGCTCCACGCCAGGCAGTTCTCGTCGTCGATCGGCACCCAGGCGTGGCCGTTCAGCGCGTTGTCGCCATAGGGCGGCACCATCGTGTACCAGGGCATGATCCACTGCGTGATGCGCCAGTAATATTCTCCCGGCTCCGCATTGCGGCGCGCGCCGATGAGCAGTCCGCCTTCCGATTCCACCACCTCGAATTTGGGCGCGACATCGGCCTGGTAGGCCGCGCCCTTGGTGGCGCGGTGCAGTTTGTCCGCGTGCAGATCGCCCTTGTGCAGCCACGACACGTGGCTCGAGTCGATGCCGCCCTCCATCGCCTGCAGATAATTGCATTCCTGAATGCGCTTCGAAAAAAACAGATGACTTGCGGGCAGCCTGCCCCACTCGAATCCGGGAAGCTCGGGCTGCTTCTCGGGCGGACCCATGTAGGTCCAGAGCACGCCGCCGCGTTCGACGAGCGGATAGGACTTCAGCTTGATCTTCTGCGCATAACCGCTTTCGGCCGGCTCCGAGGGCACCTCGATGCATTGGCCCGTCACGTCGAATTTCCAGCCGTGATACGGGCAGCGCAGGCCGCATTCCTCGTTTCTGCCGAACCAGAGGGAGACGCCGCGATGGGCGCAAAACTCGTCGATGAGACCGAGCCGTCCCTCGCTGTCGCGGAACGCGAGCAGCCGCTCGGACAGCACCTTGACCCGCACCGGCGGGCAATCGTTCTCGGGCAGTTCCCGATCATGCATGATCGGCAGCCAATAGCGCCGAAACAGCTCGCCCATCGGTTCGCCCGCGCCCGTGCGGGTCAAAAGCATGTTCTGCTCGTGCTTCATCTCGAATCCTCCCGAACGGCTTTTTGGTTTTCTGCGTCCTGGATACTCCTCGTCGGACGGGCCGACCAATATCGTTTCTTGCTGGAGCTATAGGACAATCCTATAGTTCCCCCGAAGGAACTCCATCTTGAGTGTTGCTGGCGGCATTTCACTGAAACAGCTGCGCTACTTTTGCGCGGTGGCGCGCGCCCGCTCGTTTTCGGCGGCGGCCCGGAGCCTTCACGTGTCGCAACCCGCGCTCGGCGTCCAGGTGCGCGAACTCGAAAACAGGCTCGGGGTCTCGCTTCTGGCGCGTCATGCCCGCGGAGTTCAGCCGACACTCGCGGGCGAGACGTTCCTGGCGCGAGCTGAGGAAGCTCTGGCGGCGGTCATGCGCGCCGAAGACAGCGTCGCGGGCTTTCGCGACCGAGGCCTTCGCGAGGTTTCGCTCGGGGTGACGCCGACGATTGGCCGTACGCTTCTGGAAGATCTGCTCAGGCTCTCCCCCGATCAGGGCGGATCGTTGCGCATCCTTTTGCACGAGGGGTTGACCAGCGAGCTGTTGCGCCTGCTGGGCGACGGCGAGATTCAGGCGGCCTTCTGCTACGATCCGCCTGGGTCCGGGGCCTACGAGGCGTTCGAGCTGTTTCAGGAAGATCTCGTTCTGGTGGGCCGCTTCGAGGGGCGGGCCGCCCCTTGCGGCAGTGTGATGCTTGCCGAGATCGCGGCTTATCCGCTGGCCCTGGGCGCGCGGCAGGACGCCACCCGACAGGTGATCGAGCGCCGCGCGCAGGCGTCAGGCGTGCGTCTGGACATCCGCGCCGAAATCGCGCCGATCTCGTTGAAGCGTGAAATGCTGATCCGCCGGGGGCTGTTCACCATCGTGCCTTACGGGCTGTTCCTGCCGGAAATCTCAGCCGGCCAACTCGAAGTCCGCCGCATCGATCCGCCGATCGTGCGCACCATGTCGCTGGCAATCGGGCGCGCCATCGGGACGGACGTCGGGCCGGCCTTGCTGCACGCCGCGCGTCAGGCGGTGGCGACGCAGGCGGCGCGCGGCGACCTGGGCTGGCGCTTGAAGCCGGCAGGATCCGCCCACTTTGTGCGGCACAGCGCGGAATGATGCGCTCACGTTCAACTTTCAAGCTCTCGTGCCTGTCGTTCGTTCTTCCTTCATGTGTTTTTCAGCAGCATGAGACCGATTGATCGGGAGAACTCTCATGCCGGGCGCCGCTTCAGCGCAATTGACCAGCTTGATCCAGGGCACGCAGCCGCCAGGGTCAGACAGCCCCGTGGCGCGCGCCCTTCAGTTGATGCGGTCGCATCTTGGAATGGAAGTCGCCTACGTTTCCGAGTTCGTGAACGATCGCTCCGTCTTCCGCGAAGTCGATGCGCCCGGGCTCGAGGCCTTGATCAAGGTGGGAGACTCCCAGTCGCTCGACGACGTCTATTGCCGCCACATCCTGGCGGGCCGCCTGCCGCAGCTCATTCCCGACACGTCGCAGGAGCCGATCTGCGTGTCCTTGCCGATCACCGAAGCCGCGTCGATCAAGTCGCACATCAGCGTGCCGATCATGAAGGCCGACGGCGAGCCCTACGGCATGTTCTGCTGCGTCGGCATGCATACGGACCCGTCGCTCAATGCCCGCGACCTGCAGATGATGAACGCCTTCGCGGAACTGGCCTCCTTCGAGATCAACCGGGATCTGGACGCCCGCAAGGTCAGCGAAGCGAAGCATCAGCGCATCCTCGACGTCATCGAGGGCGATTTTCTGTCGATGGTGTACCAGCCGATCTGGGATGCGGCCACGCGCCGGCCCGTCGGCGTGGAGGCGCTGTGCCGCTTCTCGGCCGAGCCGCGCAGGTCTCCCGACATCTGGTTCAACGAAGCGGCGGAGGTCGGGCTCGGCGTCCAACTCGAAATGGCGGCCATCCGCAAGGCCATGGCGGCGCTCGGGTCGTCCCTGCCCGACGACGTCTATGTCGCGGTCAATGCCTCGCCCAGCACCATCCTGAGCCCGGGCTTCGTCGAACTCGTGGAATTGCAGCAGGCCCGACGGCTGGTGCTGGAAATCACCGAACATGCGCATGTCGAGGACTACCAGCACGTGCTCGACACCATCGCGCCCTTGCGGGCCGCAGGCGTGCGACTGGCGGTCGACGATGCCGGAGCCGGCTATTCGAGCCTGCAACACATCCTTCAACTGCAGCCGGATCTGATCAAGCTCGACATGGGACTGACGCGCAACGTCGACAGCGATCCCAGCCGACGCGCTCTGGCGTCCGCCCTGATCCGCTTCGCGCAGGAGACCGGCAGCCAGATCATCGCCGAAGGCGTCGAGACCGAGTCGGAGTTGCAGACCCTGCACGACCTCGGCGCGGATCGCGTGCAGGGCTATTTTCTCGGCCGGCCCATGGTGCTGGCGGACGTCGAGAAGCTTTTTGCCCCGCCTGAACTCGCGATGGCGGGTTGAACCGGACGATCAGCCCGGCTCACGGCCGATCAGCCCCGGAGATTCGCCCGGCGAGAGAACGAGCTTCCAGATGAGGGCGCCCAGGGCGGCGCCCGCCAGGGGCGCCAGCCAGAAGGCCCAGAGCTGCGAGAAAGCCGCGGTCTCGGCGAAGAACGCCACCGCGGTCGAGCGCGCCGGGTTGACCGACGTGTTGGTCACGGGAATCGAGATGAGGTGGATGAGCGTGAGGCCGAGGCCGATCGCGATGGGGGCAAACCCCGCGGGAGCGGCGCGCGACGTCGATCCGAGAATGACGATCAGGAAGCCGGCCGTGAGAACGATTTCGGCCGTCAGGGCAGCCCCCAGGCCGAATTTGCCGGGAGACAAGGCTGCGTAGCCGTTGGACGCGAAGCCCCCGGGTGCGAAATTCGGAGCGCCTGACGCGATCATGTAGAGCACCGCCGCGCCTGCCGCACCGCCGATGACCTGCGCGATCCAGTAAGGGGCGAGTTCGCGCCAGTCGAACCGGCCGCAGATCGCCAGACCGAGGGAGACCGCAGGGTTGAAATGGCCGCCGGAAATGCCTCCGACCGCATAGGCCATGGTCAGGACCGTCAGGCCGAAGGCGAAGGACACGCCGACGAAGCCGATGCCGAGTTGCGGGAAAGCAGCTGCCAGAACGGCGCTGCCGCAGCCGCCGAAGACGAGCCAGAAGGTCCCGAAGAATTCTGCTGCGAGTTTCCTGCCCATGACTGTCCCCTGGCTGAACTTAGAAGTTCTAAGCGCGATTCGCCGGGCATGACCAGTAAATTGTCAAGCTTCGGGGCGATCCTTCGGGGCGAGCCGGCCCTCCTCGGCCTTGTGGAAATATTGCGAGCAGACGAGCCAGCCCTTCAGCGGTCGCAAAGGCAGGATTCCGCCAAGCAGCAGCACCGGCAGGCTGACGGCGGCCAACAGCCAGAGCGGCGGCTGGTAGACGGTGGCGAACCACAGGATCAGCGCGAGGATCGGCACGCTCATGAAGGTGAGAACAAAGAAGGCCGGCCCATCTGCCGGATCCGCGAAAGAATAGTCCAGGCCACAGACCTCGCACCGCGGCGCGAGCGTGAGGAGGCCCGAAAACAACTTCCCCTTGCCGCATCGCGGACAGCGCCCGCGCAAGCCCGTTCGCACCGGACGCATCACCGGATAGTCACCCTGGTCCATCTTTGCCTCGCTGATCCCGTGGTCTAACGCGCCATGGCGGGAAACGTCTCGTCCGGCGCGGCTTGCGGGTCCGCAGTCTGCACGTCACACTCGTGCATCAAGAAACGGACCGAGGGGAGCGGGATGATCGAAGCTGCGCAGAGGTTCGTCGGCATGGTGAAGCCGACCACCCAGGCTTCCGGCTCGCACGACGCACTTCTGGCAATGCTGCCGCCGGGCATCCGAAGCGAAACGTTCTATTGCGGCATCAAGGATGGCACGGTCGAAGAGTTCGAAACCGTCATGCCCGAGTACGATCGCGGCGTTGCGGCGATCGCGGCCCTGAAACCCGACATGATCCATCCCGAAGGCACGCCGCCGTTCATGCTGCACGGGCATGCGGGAGAGTTGCGCATCGTCCGCGGCTGGGAAGATCGACATGGCATTCCCGTCTTCACGTCGGGCATGAACCAGATCCGCGCCATGAGGGCCGTGGGGGCGAAGCGCATCGCCGGCGCGGGTTACGATTCGATCACCGGGCCGATCGTCGAAGCCTATTTCCGCGAGGCCGGGTTCGACGTGCTGGCGATCGAAAAGGCGCCGGTGACCTGGGAAGAAGTCGGACACCTCAGCGACGACGCCATGATCGATCTGATGCTGTCGACATTCCGCCGCCATCCAGGCGCCGAGGCCATGTACCTGCAGGGCAGCAAGTGGCCGTCGCTGAACATCATCGGCAGGCTCGAGGCTATCATCGGCGTGCCGGTCATCCAGGCGGTGGCGGCGCGCGCCTGGGAAATCCAGATTCGCTGCGGCATCGTCCGGCGGCAGCGTGGCTATGGCATGCTGCTCGAAACCATGCCGCCGGGCTGACCCGGCTTACGGCGCGACAGCAAAAAGGCGCGGGAGAACCCGCGCCTTTCTTTTGTGTGTCAGGTCCTGCGAGATCCTTGCGGATCAGCGGCGGCAGACGCGGTAACCGTTCGAGTTGTAATAGCAACGGGCCGAGCGGCGCGGACGCGTGGCGTCGGCGATGACCGCTCCACCCACGGCGCCGATCGCCGCACCGGCAAGCGCGCCCCCGCCCGTGCCGGTCGCCAGACCGCCGATGACCGCGCCGGTCGCGCCGCCGAGGCCTGCGCCCACAGCCGCACGTTCCTGGCGGGGCGAGCAGCCGGCCACGGTGAGGGCCAGCAGGGCGGCGATGTAGATCTTCTTCATGGTTGTTCTCCAGCAATTTACGCGGTCAAAACCGGCTGTCTTGGGCCGCGCGAGGCGGCTCAGCCATCTGCGTTCCTAACCACCACCATTGTCAAGGTCGGCGACGCCGTGTCTTTGGTCGAACGTCAACAATCCCTCTCAATTCGTCAGCAAAAGCGTCACGCCTGCGAGCATCGCGAGTGCGCCTGCGAGACGCGGGACGAGGCTGCCTGCCAGCACGCCAAAGGCCCGCGTCCCAAAGGCAACGCCATAGATGAGCGCGAACTGAACGATCGCCAGGCCCGCGAGATATGCGACGACAGGCGTCGGCTCCGCGCCCACGACGGCCTCGCCGAAAGCATAGCCGTGGAACATGCCGAAGGCTGCCGCGGGAAGCGCGACGCTCGCGAGGCCGGCGGATTTCCCCCACACGAGCAGGACGCCGGCGAGCGCGACTGAAAGCGCCACGATGGTCTCGACGAAGGGCAGCGGCCAACCGCCGGTGCAGACGAGAACGCCAGCCGAGGATGCGACCACGAAGGCGAGCGGCGCGGCGAGCGACAGCCGGAGGGTGCCGACAAGAAGTCCCATGGCGACGATGAATGCGAGATGATCCCAGCCGATCACCGGATGACCCAGCCCGGAAAGCAGACCTTGCATCAGGGTCGAGGGTGTTGCGCCTCCCATCGGGTGATGGGCGAATGCCTGCGTGGCAGATGCGAGCACGGCCGCGAGGCCGAGAATTGTTCCGCGTTGTATGCCGCTGTTCTTCTTCATGTCGCCCTCGCGTGATCGAAGCTGACGGGTTGCATTCCCCGCGCGAGTATCGACCGCATGAGGCCGCACGGCAACGCCTGCGGAGCGCTAATTTCAGGATTGTAACAGGCGTCACGACGTATCATTCTGTCGGCCTGCAGGCGCGGGAGAGACACTATGAAAGAGCATGAGCCGTTCACGTCTGGCCACGAGCCGGGGCGCGGTTACCACGACATCGGCGGCCTCGACTACGGCCCCGTCGATGCAAAGGTGACGGATGCACGGCCTTGGGAAAAGCTTTCGATCGTCGTCGGCAATGCGCTCGGGGCGAACGGCGCCAAGGTGATCCGCACCGACGAGACGCGTCGCACACGCGAGGAACTCGGCGAGGAATTGTACAACGAGCTCGGTTATTTCGAACGCGGCATCGAATCGATGCGCCGCCTTCTGGTCGAGAAGGGGGTTTTGAGCGACGCCGAGATCGATGCGCGCATGGAGAAGATCGCCCGGAACATGGCGAGGGTCGGCCGATGACCGGCAAGCTGGAAGCAGGAGACCGCGTGCGCATCGCATCCGTCAATCCGCCCGGCCATCGGCGGACGCCCTTCTACATTCGCGGCAAGGAAGGCGTGATCGAACGCGCCTGCGGCGAGTTCGCCAACCCGGAAGAACTCGGACACGGCTTCGATGGACTTCCAAAAAAGCGTCTGTACCGCGTTCGCTTCAAGCAAACCGATCTTTGGGCCGATTACACCGGCGGCCCCGCCGACACGGTGGACGTCGACGTCTATGAACATTGGCTGCAGCCCCTGCCGGCGAAGCCCCAGGGACAAGGAGACCGCGCATGAGCGCCGAGCACGAGCACGCGCACGACCATGAACACGAGCATGGCCACGACCACGCGCACGCGCATGGGCACGAGCACGCTCATGACCACGACCATGGCGCGCCGCATCCGCTGGCGGCGGACGACACGAGCCCGCCCGGCCGCTACGAACTGATGATCATGGCGATGCGCGACCTGCTGATCGAGAAGGACGTCATCACGGCCGAGCAGGTGCGCAAGGGTTTCGAGACGCTCGATTCGTGGCAGCCTGCCCGCGGCGCCCAGATCGTCGCGCGCGCCTGGACCGACCCGGCCTACAAGGCGCGGCTGCTGGCCGACGGCAACGAGGCCATCGCGGATTTCGGCCTCAACATGGGCGGCGCGAAGCTCACCGTGGTGGAGAACACCGATGACGTGCAGAACGTCATCGTGTGCACGCTGTGCTCATGCTATCCGCGCGCCGTGCTGGGCCTGCCGCCGGATTGGTATCGCAGCAAAGCCTACCGGGCGCGTGTCGTGGTGGAGCCGCGCGCCGTGGTGAAGGAACTCGGGCTGGATCTCCCGGACGACGTGGCCATTCGGGTGCACGACAGCCTGGCCGACCTGCGTTACCTGGTCATCCCGCGGCGGCCCGCTGGCACCGAGGGCTGGAACGAGGCGCAACTCGCCGCCATCGTGACACGCGACTGCATGGTCGGCGTGGCCAACCCGCAGGTCTCGTAGGACGCGACAGCGCCCGCTTCGTCGTGACAGGCGAAGCGGGCGCCGCGTTATATCCGGATGCTCACCGGCACCGATTTGGCCGCCGGCACCTTGCTCTCCTTGGCGAAATGCGCGAGGGCCATGAGCGGATTGCACTCGGGATAATATCCACCGACGCAACCCGCCGGGATGTTCGTGCGGGTGACTCGCAGGCCCGCGACGACGCGCTCGATGCCGTCGCCCGCCTCCGACACCAGCGAGACTTCCTGACCTTCCGAGAGCGAGAAGCGGCGCATGTCCGTCTCGCTGATGAACAACACCATGCGGGTTCCCTCGACGCCGCGAAAGCGATCGCGATAACCGTAGATGGTGGTGTTGAACTGATCGTTGCTGCGCAGCGTGATCAATCGCAGATCGCCGTCCTTGAGATCGAGATCGTGGCTCGTCAGTCCGGCGTTCTGCGGCAGGAGGAAGTTGGCTTTGCCCGTGTCCGTGTTCCACTCGCGTTTGCGCGCCGCCAAAGGACGCGGAAAGCCGCCCGGCGTCCACATGCGTTCGTTGAAGCGCTCGAATTGATCGGGATAGGTCGCCTCGATGAGGTCGCGGATACGGGCATAGTCTTGCGTGACATGATCCCAGTCGATCTTCGGATTCGGCGGCAGCGTGGCGGCCGCGAGACCCGCGACGATGCGCGGCTCCGACAAGAGATTGCCGCGTGAGGGCGCGGCGACGCCGCGCGAGCCATGAATGCAGGCGGTGCTGTCCTCGATGGTGACGGCCTGCGGGCCGCTCGCCTGCTCGTCGATCTCGATCCGCCCGCGGCACGGCAAAAGCCAGGCCGAGCGTCCGTTGATGAGATGCGTGCGATTGAGCTTGGTGGCGATCTGGACCGTCAGGTCGATGTCGGGCCAGGACTCCTCCATCATGCCGGTTTCCGGGACGGCACGAAGGAAGTTGCCGCCGAGCCCGATGAAGGCTTCGACGCGGCGATCGACGACGGCGCGGCAGACGTCGACGGTCGACATCCCCTCCCAGCGCGGCGGCTCAAAGGCATATTGCTCGGCCAGTCTGTCGAGCGGCACGAGCTCGGGCTTTTCCGAAATACCAACGGTGCGCTGTCCCTGCACGTTCGAGTGGCCGCGCACCGGGCAGATGCCCGCGCCGTCCCGGCCGATGTTGCCGCGCATCAGCAGCAGGTTCATGAGCATGTGAACGGTGGCGACGCCGTTGCGATGCTGCGTCAGGCCCATGCCGTACATGGCGAGAACCGAGGAGGCGCGCGCATACACGAAGGCCGCCTCCTCGATCGCCGCACGCGTGAGCCCCGACTTGGCTTCGATCTCGCTCCACGCCGTGCCGCGCAGAAAGCTCTCCAGCGCCTCGAAGCCATGCGTGTGCCGGGCGATGAACTCGACGTCGAGCACCCGATGCGAGCCGCCCTCGCGGGCCGCATCGTCCAGCGCCAGAACGCTTTTGCAGAGGCCCGTGAGGGCAGCCAGATCTCCGCCGGCCTCGACCTGATGGTATTGCGTGCTGATTTCGATCTCTTGGCCGGTCGCCATCTGGAGCGGGTTTTGCGGATTGGTGAAGCGTTCGAGGCCGCGCTCGCGTAGAGGATTGAAGGTGATGACCGGAATTTCGCGTTTGCGCACTTCCTCGAGCTGGTGAAGCATGCGGGGCGAGTTCGATCCGGTGTTCTGGCCGAAGAACATGCAGAGATCGGTGGTGCTGAAGTCTTCGAGCCGCACAGTTCCGACTGGAATTCCAATGCTCTGCGGCAGCGCCACGGAGGTCGTCTCGTGGCACATGTTCGAACTGTCCGGCAGATTGTTGGAGCCGAACATGCGGGCGAAAAGTGCATAGAGATAGCTGGTTTCCAGCGAAGCGCGGCCCGACGCATAGAAGACGGCGCGGTGCGGATCGACACGCTGCAGGTCGCGGCCGATCTGCGCGAAGGCCTCATCCCAGCTCACCGGCATCCAGCGATCGGTCGCGTGATCGAACCTCATCGGCTCCGTCAGGCGTCCGGCTTTTTCCAGATCGTGATCGGGCCACGTCCGCAATTCGGTGGCCGAATGCTTTGCGAAGAACTCCGCCCCTATGGTCGGCGTGCCGAGTTCCCACGCGGTGGCTTTCAGGCCGTTCTCGCAAAACTCGAGCGGGTGCGGTTCGGCAGGCTTGGCCCAGGCGCAACTCACGCAGGCGAAGCCCTCGGGCTTGTTCTGCTGATGCAGATGAGGCGCAATCCTTTGCGCGCCCTGCTCGAAGACGTGACGTGCGACGGATTTCGCCGAGCCCCAGCCGCCCGCCGGACCCTCATAGGCTTCGATCGTCGGCTTCTCGGTCATGCGTGTTCCTTTTCAGACCGGCGCGCCTGCGTGCAGATGCGGTGGCGGTGCGTGAAGACGTCGAACTCGGAATTGCGCGCCACGCCCACAAGCGTGATGCCGGCTGCATCGGCGGTCCGGACGGCCAGGATGGTCGGGGCGGAAATCGCCACCAGAATCGGGACGCCCAAGCGGGCGGTCTTCTGAACGAGTTCTACGGAGACGCGGCTGGTCATCACGATGGCGGCGCTTTCGAGATCCAGAGTTGCGCGATGCGCGTGGCCGATGATTTTGTCGAGCGCGTTGTGACGACCGACGTCTTCACGGATCGCCATCAGACGTCCAGCATCGCAGTTCCAGAGGGCGGCCGCGTGAACCGAACGTGTCTCCTTGTGCAAGGCCTGTCCGCGTGCGAGCGCATCGAGCGCCGCCAGAAGGCTCGCGGGCGTCATCCGCGCCTCGCGCGCCACACGCGGCAGTTTCGGCACGGCCTGTTCGAGGCTTTCTATGCCGCAAAGGCCGCAGCCCGTCGGGCCCGCCATTGCCAATCTGCGGCGCGCATAGTGGCGACGGCGCGCCGGTGACAGCCACATGCGCAATTCCACACCGTCGGGACTCTCCTGGATGTCGAGGCTTTCGATATCGGACATCTGGTCGACGAGGTTTTCGCTGAACGAAAACCCGACGGCAAAATCCTCGAGATCGCCGGGCGTGCCCATCATGATCGCGTGCGTGGCGCCGTCGTACGTCAACGCGATCGGGGTCTCTTCCGCCAGCGGGCGGAAGGAAGCCGCCAGCGCTCCATTGCGCCAGGACATGGTCGATCGTCGATCCGCGAGCAGAGACATTTCGGGCGGCCAGTCAGCAGGAGATGGGTGGGCGCCGCGCGTCAGCGCCACTATCCAAGCTCAATGCACGAGGGACCGTCACGAGTTCATCGGGCCGGATCACAAGATCAGGAGGGACAAAGATCAAACAATCGGGGTCGGGCCTCCGCTCTTGTATCGGCCCTGACCCGGGCCTCCGCCGGCTTCGGCGATGCGCTTGCGCGCCGTGCAGTACAGATCCTCGTCCAACGGACCCCTGGCGGCGAATTCGATGTCGGCCGCGAGATGCGCCGGATTGGTGGTGCCCACCAGTGCGACGTCGACGTCCGGGTTCGAGAGCACGAAGCGGATCATGAACTCGATGCGCGACATGCCGCCGAGCAGTGCGTCGAGTTCCGCGCGCTCCCAAAGTTCGCGGACCTCGCCGTCAGCCGTGCCGATCGGGCGCGTGGCCCAGCCCTTGCCGGGAGCGCCGCGGCCGGTGACACCGCGCGCCACCACGGCTTTGCCGGAGGCGCGGAGGGCCGCGATGGCCTCTTCATTGGTGCGCTGAAGCGCCGAGTAAGGCACCTGGACGACCGAAAAACATTCGACGTCGATGAATTCGGCGAGAAGCGGCAATCGCGAAGAGATGCCGAAGTATCGGACATCGCCCTTGCGTTGCAAATCCAGCAAAGCGTCGATCACCCCGCCGTCTTCCAGCTCACGCCGCGTCGGGTTGCCGTGCACCTGAACCACGTCCAGGTGATCGGTCTTCAATCGCCGAAGGCTCTGGTGCACACCCGCGATCACGTTCTCACCCGTGTAGGTGTGCTTCTCGTGACCTTCCTTGGCATGGTCCATGCCGACCTCGCAGGCGCATTTCGACGCCAGGGTGAACTCGGACCGGCGATGTGACAAGGCCTTGCCGATCAGGGTCTCGCTGAGCCCGTAGTCGATCGACGTATCGAGGTAGGCGACGCCGGAGTCCACCAGCTCGTTGAGAAAGCGGATCGTCTGCGCTTCGTCCAGCGCGCGCGCCTTGGGAGGGCCTGCGAGTTCCATGGCGCCATAGCCGAGGCGCGACACCACGAGATCGGTACGTCCCATGTGTCGCGCTCCGCCCGCAAGCGTGCGTTCTTTTCCATCGTTCATGCCGGCCTCCCTTCGCTCCGCTTCAGAGCGCCGGGGGCATCATCCGACAGCACGGGCGAGTTGGAAAGTGGGCTTCAGTTTTTGAGCTTTGCGGCCGTACGGGCGACGAGTTCGCCCTGGAACCGGGCAGCATCGAGTTCGTTCGCCGATGGTTGACGCTCGCCCGAACCGCCGGCGATCGTCGTGGCGCCATAGGGCGAACCGCCGGTCACCTCGTCGATCTTCATCTGCCCCTGAAATGTATAGGGAAGGCCAACGATCACCATGCCGAAATGCAGAAGGTTGGTGATGCCGGAAAAGAGCGTGGTCTCCTGCCCGCCATGTTGCGATGCCGTAGAGGCCATGACGCTGCCGACCTTGCCGGTGAGCTGGCCCTGCGCCCAGATGGCGCCGGCCTGGTCCCAGAAGTTGGCCATCTGGGACGACATGCGACCGTAGCGGGTGGGAATGCCAAGGATGATGGCGTCGTAGTCGGGCAGTTCCGTGACGCTCGCGACCGCGGCCGCCTGGTCGAGCTTGTAATGCGAATTCCGGGCGATCTCTTCCGGCACGAGTTCGGGAACGCGCTTCACGACGGCTTCGCCGCCGGCCTTTGTCACGCCTTCGGCCGCGGCGCGCGCCATCTGTTCCATGTGGCCGTATGACGAGTAATAAAGCACAAGCACCTTTGCCATTCGGATGTTCCTTCGGGTTGATTGTTGCCCGCTCACGCAGACGCGATGAGCCGCGCGGGATTTCCAGCCACGGTCGCGCCGGCGGGAACGTCGCGGGTGACGACGCTGCCCGCTCCAACGATGGCATCGTCGCCGATGTTCACGCCCGGCAGCACGATCGCGCCCGAGCCGATCCACACGTTCGAGCCGATCCGGACAGGCCGCCCGCTCTCGAACCCCTTGCGTCGCAGGGCCGGATCGCGGGGATGATCGGGCGTCAGGATCTGCACCATCGAGCCGATCTGCGTCGCGTCGCCGATCTCGATGGACACGACGTCGAGAAAGATGCAGTTGAAATTCACGAAGACATTTTCGCCCAGCCGGATGTTGAAACCGTAATCGCAGCGGAAGGGCGGCCGCACGACCGCTCCATCGCCGCACGCTCCCAGCAATCGGCTGAGGATGCGCCGCCGTTCTGCTTCCGATTCCGCGCCGGTCTGGTTGTAGTCACGCAGCAGACCATCGGCGCGCAGATGATCGGCCGCAAGTTCCGGCCCGACAGCCCGATACAGGTCGCCATCCAGCATGCGTTGTTTCTCAGTTCGGGACTGGTCGTCGGACATTTTGGCTCCTGCGCGCATCAATGATCTACGGCGCGGGATGGTTCATCCGTCTCGCGAACTTGCTATCTCGCATGCAACCTGTGACGCTCTTGTAAATCGCATTTGATCGCGAAGAAGCAGCGGAGCGTGGCGGATGATCGCGGTGATCTTCGAGGTGTGGCCCGCGGAGGGGCAGTCGGAAACCTATCTGTCGCTGGCCGCGAACCTGCGCTCGGAACTCGAAACCATGGATGGGTTCATCTCCATCGAGCGCTTTCAAAGCCTCACGGATCCAAGCAAGCTGCTTTCGCTCTCATTCTGGCGGGATGAAGATGCCGTGAAGGCCTGGCGCAACAGACCGACGCACCGCGCCACGCAGGCTGCCGGACGCGCGGGTGTGTTTCGCGACTATCGCCTTCGCATTGCCGGCGTGCTGCGCGACTACGGGCTCGACGAGCGGGCCGAGGCTCCCCATGACAGCCGGGCAGCGCATGACGCGGCTCGTCAGGGCGATTGACGGGCCGGCCAGGCGTCAGACGTTCCCGTCACGATTTTCCGGGAGGCGGCGCCTGCGTCGAGGGCGAATGATCATTGCATAGGCCAGCGCCAGCCCGAGCAGAATCGGGCCCGCGATGATCGACAAGCCCCAAAAGGATTCCCATTCCATCCAAGTCTCCGTCGGTTGCGTGCCATTGCGAAACAGCCTCTCGGGCTAACCGTTCCGACGTTTGGCTGGGGAGCGTCGCCACCGTTCCACGCGCGTTGCCGCGCTTGCGCTTCGAGCCTTTCGGTTG
>JAQGJH010000099.1 GCA_028290705.1 Hyphomicrobiales bacterium | reverse complement strand
ATATTTTTGGCGGGTTCCTCGTCACCGAACGCATGCTCTCGATGTACAAGAAGAAGGGCAGAGCCGACATGAGCGCCAATCTTGCGGCCCTCCTCTATCTCGTCTCGGGCGTCCTGTTCATCCTGGCGCTGCGCGGCCTGTCCTCGCCCGCGACCTCCCGGCAAGGCAACATCTTCGGCATGGCCGGCATGGCGATCGCCATCCTGACCACGCTGTTCTACCGCATGCCCACCACCTTCTCGAGCTGGTTGCTGGTGATCGCCGGCATCGCGATCGGTGGCGGCATCGGCGCATGGCGCGCCCGCACCGTGCAGATGACGGCCATGCCGCAGCTCGTCGCCTTCTTCCACGCGCTCGTCGGCCTGGCGGCCGTGCTGGTGGCGGCAGGCGCGCTCTACGCCCCGCAGGCCTTCGGCATCGGCATTCCTGGCGCCATCAAGGGCGCGAGCCTGATCGAAATGTCGATCGGCGCAGCCATCGGCGCCATCACCTTCACGGGCTCGATCATCGCCTTCCTGAAGCTCGACGGCCGCATGTCCGGCAAGCCGATCATGCTGCCGCAGAGGCACCTCATCAACATCGCCCTCGGCATTGCCCTGGTGGTGCTGATCGCCGTCTTCATGCGCACCGAATCCTACCTGGTGTTCTGGCTCGTCGTGCTGGTGTCGCTGGCCCTCGGCGTCCTGTTGATCGTGCCGATCGGCGGCGCCGACATGCCGGTCGTCGTCTCGATGCTGAACTCCTATTCCGGCTGGGCCGCGGCCGGCATCGGCTTCACGCTCGGCAATCTCGCGCTCATCATCACGGGCGCGCTGGTCGGCTCATCGGGCGCGATCCTGTCCTACATCATGTGCAAGGGCATGAACCGCTCCTTCATTTCCGTCATTCTCGGCGGCTTTGGCGGCGATTCCGGACCTGCCGCCGGAGGCGCGGTCGAGACGCGGCCCGTCAAGCAGGGTTCGGCCGAGGACGCCGCCTACATCATGAAGAACGCCGGCAAGGTCATCATCGTGCCGGGCTACGGCATGGCGGTCGCCCAGGCGCAGCACGCGCTGCGCGAGATGGCGGACCTTCTCAAGAAGGAAGGCGTCGAGGTCAGCTACGCGATCCATCCGGTGGCCGGCCGCATGCCGGGCCACATGAACGTGCTGCTCGCGGAAGCCAACGTGCCCTACGACGAAGTCTTCGAGCTCGAGGACATCAACTCCGAATTCGGCCGCGCCGACGTCGCCTTCGTGATCGGCGCCAACGACGTGACGAATCCCGCCGCCAAGACCGACACCGCCTCGCCAATCTTCGGCATGCCGATCCTCGACGTCGAAAAGGCCAAGACGGTGTTGTTCATCAAGCGCGGCATGGGCTCCGGCTACGCCGGCGTCGAGAACGAGCTGTTCTTCCGGGACAACACCATGATGCTCTTCGGCGACGCCAAGAAGGTCGTGGATTCCATCCTGAAATTCCTGGCGCACTGATCACGCGACCATCGGCAGCGTCGGCATGCGCTTCCTGATGATCCTCGTTCGCATCGTCGTGGTCGTCTGCATTGGCGCCTACGTCGGGGTGATCGGCTGGCTGCACGTCAACCAGCGCGATCTCGTGTTCAGGCCCGACCCGCAAGCCCACGACGCGGCTTCTCTCGGCCTGCATGGCTTTCGCGACATCGAGATCCGCACGCAGGACGGCGAGACGCTGCGCGCGCTGTTCCGGCCGGCCGATCCGGGACGCGTCACCATCCTGTATCTGCACGGCAATGCAGCCCGGCTTCCCCGCGCGATCGATCGCATGCGCCTGCTGACGGAGGACGGCGCCGGCCTGCTCTTCGTCAGCTATCGCGGCTTCTCGGGCTCAACCGGCGCACCGAGCGAGAACGGCCTCGCGGAAGACGCACGCTCGGCCTACGACTGGGTCGTCTTGCGGGCACGCGGCAAGATCGCACTTTACGGAGAATCGCTCGGGACGGGCGTCGCGGTGCGGCTCGCCACAACGCGCGAGGTCGACGGGCTGATCCTCGACGCGCCCTTCACCTCGACGGTCGCGGTCGGCAGCCGGATCCACTGGTATGCGCCGGTCGCGATGCTGATGAAGGATCGGTTCGACTCGCTCGGCCTGATCGCGCAAATCCACGTCCCGCTCCTCGTTCTGCACGGCGATGCAGACCGGGTGGTGCCGTTCGACCTCGGTGAAAAACTCTTCGTCGCCGCGAACGAACCCAAGACGTTCATCCGCGTCGCCGGCGGCTCGCACTCCCGCAACCTTGAAAGCAGGACCGCCGAGGTCCGGCAATTTTTGCGCAACCTGGAAACGCAACAGAACGCCGAACCCTGAGTCTCAAGGAGCCGCGGGTGCGAGCGACGCATGTCCGTTGGCCCGCGAGGCCACGTCCGCGATGGCATTCACGACCGTGTCGGGCGCGACATTATGCACCGCATGCCCGACGCCCGGCAGCGTCACCAGACGCGCACCCGGAATGTCGCGCGCGCTTCCGGCCGAGTGAATATGCGCATACACGATCGCGTCCTTGTCGCCCGTCACGATGCTGGTCGGGGCGGCGATCTCGCCCATCCGTTTCGACTGCACGTCGATGAAAGCCGCGAGGCCAGCGACGTCCTGCGCGTTGGCGATGAATTCCTGCGGACGCAGGACGAGCGCGCTTCCGGTCTGCTCGGCATAGTCGGCGGGGGGCTGCTGGGGCGCGAATACGCTTTGAACGGCCGTGTCGAGAGACGCGAGACCGACCGGCAGGGTCACGACCTGGCCGAACAGCCAGCCGACGACCGGCCGCGCCGCGAGCGTGTAGTACCAGGTGACCCCGCCCGGCCAGGGATGTGTGACCGGCGCGACGAGCACGAGCCCGCGCGTGAATTCCTTCTGATCGAGGGCAAAATTGGCCGCCACCGCGCCGGCGAGCGAATGCCCCACCACGATCGCCCTGCCGATGCCGAGCGAAGCCATTCCTTCGCGGATGATTTTGGCCTGTGTGGCGGGCGACGCCTCGTCCCGGCCGCCGGGCCGATCGCTCCAGCCGTGCCCCGGCCGATCCACCGCGATGACCCTGAATCCGCGCGCCGCCAGCTTGTCGCCGAGAGGCAGCATCATGTCGGCCTGATTGCCGCTCGCGCCATGCAGCAGCAGAACGGTCTCGGCTGTCTCGGCCCCGGCCGGCAGGCGCTCTGTGTAGTGCAGACGGCCAGAGGAGGTCGCCATGAAGCGTCCCTGGGGCGGATGGCGCGCTTCGATGCGGCGCACCTGCCATTGGGTGAAAAGCACGGCGCCGCCGATCAGTGCAATCAGCGCGCCGGAAACGAGGGAAATCATGCGCTTGCCTGTCGATGCCACGCAGTGTCTACGCGCACCGGCTCGTTTTGGTTCGGTGGGTTCAGCAAGCCGGGCTAGATGTCGCGGCCCTCGACCTCGAGCTGCAGTTTTTCCACCCGCTTGCGGATGTCGTCCAACTGCGGATTGATCTCGAGGGCCCGACGGAAGACACGCAGGGCCTGGGCGTCGAAATCGCGCCGCTGCAGGATGACCCCCATCCCGACCAGCGCCGTGTAATGGCGCGGTTCAAGCTTCAGCACGTAAGCAAGATCGGCCATCGACCCGCTGAGATCCTCATTGAAGAAACGGACCGTCGCGCGCTTGTTCCAGACCTCGGCCCATTGCGGCTCGATCTCGATCATCTTGTCGAGCAATTCTTCCGCCAGCGGCCATTCCTTCTTGGAAATGGCGGTCGAGACCCGCTCCATCAGCAGGTCGGCGGTATCGGAACCCGATCGCATCCACACGCGCTCGATGGCGCCGGAAATGCCCCGCGCCTCGTCGGCGTCCTGGGTCCGTTCGAGACGCGTGAACAGGTCTTCGAGGATACGCTGCCGTCCCGCCTGGACGCTTCCATCCGGCTTCGGCTCGGACTTGGCCTCGGGGCGCGTCTCGGCCGCCTTGGGAGGGTCGCTGGCGCGCGCCGAGGATTTCGGCGGCGGTGCGGCCTGACTGTCTGTGGCCCGGGGTCCCGAACCGCTCTCGGGTCCGCTCGGGCCAAACACACGCGCGCCAGGCGGCAGCGGGATGGCCGGCAATCCGGGGATCTGCAACACCGGCCCAGGCCGCTCGGTGGGGGCCGGCACCGTCTGGGCGATGGCCGAGACGAGATCGACCGTCACCGCCCCGGTCAGGAAGGCCGCAACCACGAGGGGACCCATCGGAACGCTTCTCATGACGATGAGATTAGGGCGCGTTCCGCCGGACGTCAAAGTCCCGGTTAAGGGTTCGTTCATCACTTCCCGGCGACGACGGCCGGAAAGCTGCCGGGACGTTCGAGAAAGCAGCGACAAAAAGAAAAAGCCCCGGTGTGACCGGGGCCTTCAGGTCTCGCCAGGCGAGAAGAAGCGTCAGCCTCAGCCCTGCCGCGCCTTGAAGCGCTTCTGGGTCTTGTTGATGATGTAGACGCGGCCCTTGCGGCGCACGATCTGGTTGTCGCGATGACGCCCACGCAACGATTTCAAAGAATTCCGGACTTTCATGGCTCGTCCCCGAACGGTTCGTAGGCGGGGACTGGCCCGCCGGAAGAAAAGGTGAGCGGTCTATGCCCGATTTGCCGCGCAGGATCAACCCGAAACTCCTAGTCTTCGGCGGGATTCGGTCGGCTCGTCCTGCCCCAAGTCGAGGAAACCTTCATGACACTACCGCTCGCCGCCCGCCTCGCCGAGGCGCGCCGCACCCGCTCCTTCCACAGCCTCTCGCCCGAAGACGCCATCCGCGACGCCGCCTCCGCCTATCGCGTACAGGCCGAGGTGGCCCGCCTTCTGGGCGTCGGCATCGCCGGCTGGAAAGTCGGCGCCGCGCCTCCGCCCGAGCGGATCCCCATGGCTGGCCCCATCTTCGCCTGCGATCTGCGTGAGGACGGCGGCGTCTATCGGCTGGCTCCGGGCGAAGCCGTCAAGGTGGAGGTCGAACTCGGTCTGCAGCTGGCTCGCGACGTTCCCGCCGGGGCCGTGAGCCGCCACGAGATCCTGTCGGCAGCCTCCAGCCTCTTCGTCGGCATCGAACTGGTGGGCTCGCGCTATCTCGCTCCGGACGCCGCCCCGTTCGAATCCCGCGTCGCCGACAATTTCAACAATGCCGCCTATGTCGTCGGTCCCTCGATCGCCAGCCCGGCCGGGCTCGATCTCGCGGCCCTGCCCTGCCGGCTGCGCATCGACGGCGCGACGGTTACGGACCACGTCGGCGGCCATGCCGACGGCGATCCGCTGGCGCCGCTGCTGGCCTGGGCCGCCGTGCAGGCCGATCTGTGCGGAGGCCTGAAGGCGGGCCAGTTCGTCACGACGGGAACGCTGAACGTGCCGTTCGACATGAACCGCGCGGGGCTGATCGAAGCCGAACTCGCGGGCATCGGCCGCGTCACTTTGCGGCTCGAAACATGAAAAAGCCCCGGCGCCATCATGGCGGCCGGGGCTCTGCATGACGTGCGAGGGGATCACGCCGGCGGCGAGATGATCTCCTTGGCGCGCTTGATGGTTTCCTTGGGCGTCGCATAGAGCTTCTCGACGACGTCCTGCACGCGCTCGCCCGACGACGGAGCAATGTCGATGCGCGACTTCGCGGCATCGGAGAGGAAGTCCGGATCCTTCATGGTCGCCTCGAAGGCCGAACGCAGGATCTTCAGCCGCTCAGGCGTGACGCCGGGAGGCGCGATGTAAGGACGGCCGAAAATCTGTTGGCTCACGACCATCTCGACCGCCTTCTTGTCGGCGTCGCTCTTGATGTAGCCCCAGAGCGTCGGCACGCCGAGCTTCTCGAGCTCGGGCTCGGCATCGATGCCGTTCTGCACCAGGATGTTGATCTTCTTGTCACGCACCCAATCGGGCTTCTGCGACTTGAGGCTCGTCCAGTCGAGCCCGCACATGCCGTCGACTTCGCCGCGCTCCATCGCCAGGAAGATGTCGGCCGTTCCCTTGTAGCCGCTCACCACTTCGAACTGCGCGCCCGCAGCATTGCGATTCATGAAGGCGTAATCGCGCGTCGATCCCCCGGCGGCGCTCGCACCCATGACGACGCGATTCTTCTGGGCGTCGTCGAAGTTCTTGATCTTCGAGTTCTGGTACGTGACGCAGACGCGCGTGCCGCTGTCGGCGCTGCCGAGATAGTTGAACTTGGTCGGATCGAACAGCGGCTGTGTCCGGTCGTCGAGCAGCGGGCCGATGATCACGCCCGGGAAGATCGCCCCGATGGTGGTGCCGTCCTTCGGCGCGACCGACGCAATATAGGCCGCGGCCGTTCCGCTGCCGGCGCCCGGCTGGTTGCGCGGCACGAAGGTCGGGTTGCCGGGAATGTGCCGCCCGAGGTGACGACCCAGCGCACGTGCGTAGATGTCGTATCCGCCGCCGACGTCGCTGCCGATCATGAAGACGATCTGTTTGCCGGCGTAAAAATCTTGCGCCTGCGCAGGCGCAGCCGTGACGGCCGCGCTCAAGGCCAGGACGGCGCCCAGGGCCGTTGCCCCGGATGTGGTGAATCGCATGTGTAGGCTCCTCGGTTTCCTCACCCCCACGGGGCCAGCTCTGTTGCGGACGCGTCGCCGCTCGGCTGTAGACCCCGAAGTCTTATTTCAAGACGGAGCGATTGTGCAACACGCACAGGCGAAAGCGGAGCCTCGCGCACAAAAAATCCCGCGCCGGCGAGGGCGGCGCGGGATCTGGAGATCACTCCGGAAGAGGCGGGAATACGCGAGACTGGATTTCCCGATCGCGATATTGCCGCCCATTCGATAACGACGAGTTAAGTCTAAAACAAATCGTCGTCTTTCCTTCGTCTGCCTCGACGCGGCGGCTACTTCTCGATGACCGCACAGGCGACGCGGTCGCCGGAATCCCCCGCGGGCTGGCTGCGGTAATCGTCCGCCTTGGCATGAATGACGAGAGCCGAGCCATTGTCGTCGAAGAGCGACGTCGCGCCCGCCGACAGGGTGACGCCGCTGGTGAAGATCTGCTGCTTCACGATTCCGCTTTCGGGCGCGATGAGGTTCGGCAGATCGCCTGCATGCGGTCCCTTGGCTGAGTGGAATCCATGATCATGGCCCCCGCTGTAATGTCCGCCCGCCGTGGTGAACTTGGCCGCCGTTTCGCACTTTCCCATTTCGTGAATGTGGAAGCCGTGCTCGCCGGGCGTCAGACCCTTCACGTCCAGGTCGATCAGCACGCCCTTGGCCGTCTGCGTCAGGCGCGCGGTGCCGACGTTCTCCCCCTTGATGTCGACGAAGGTCGCCTTGGCGGTCATGCCGCCCGGGGTCCCCGCCTGCCCGGCCGGTTGCTGCGCCAGGGCGGGGCCGGCACACAGCGCCACGACGCTCATCACGATCAACTTCTGCATGATTTCCTCCACGTCAGCCGGATGCCCGGTCGTTCGACAACGTCGGCGAGCCGACCCGGATCCATACGTCGCCAGGCTGGAAGCAGCCACACACAAATGCAAACGTGAGTTGCTTCGGAAAGAAATCGTTTACCTTTTGGCCTCCCTCTGGTGCATTGCAGCACGAGAGGCCCCCGATGATGAAAATCGAATCACTCGCCTGCCTCGCCGCGGCATGGTCGCTCGCCCTGGGAGCGATGCCGCTCGCGCAGGCCGCCGACATCAAGATGCCGCCCTCGGCACTCGCGGGCGCGTTCGACGTGTTTGCCGAAGGACTGCGGAAGACCGAAGCGCTTGCCGCGCCGGCCGACAAGGTCGTGGGCCTGAAGCTCGGGCTCGAGGGGCCGCTGACGCTCGCCGGGCGGGCCGAGATGCGTCAGCCTTCGGACCCGAACGCGGCGCATGGCGGCGCCCTTGCCTGGAGCGTCGGAGCCTCGCGAAACGACAGCGAAACGGCCATCGACTTCAGAGTCGAGAGCGAAGGATCACTCGATCCGGTGGCGCAGAGCTACACGCAGAATTTTCGCGGAGCCATGACCTGGACGATTCACCAGGAACGCGCGCTCACCACCAAGCTCCGCGTCGCGTCCGACGTGGCCATTGCGCTCGACAGCGGACAGGCGACGCCGGGCATCGGCCCCGAATGGATCGCCACGTCGCAATTGAGCGAGGCGGGCGCGCCTGTCCGCTCGGATGTGTCGGCGCGACTGAACTATCGCGTCGCACCGACGGCTGCGCCCGATTTCTCGGCGCGCCTCGAATGGCGGCTGACTCCGCGCGCGCGCTGAACCTCAGCCGAATGCGCTGGCGATACGGCGACCCAGCGCCCTTGCACCCGATTCGACGGGCCTGCGGTCCGGCGACGCCAACGCCGGACTCGCGGAGCCTGAACTACTCTCGAGCCTGAATTGACCGATCATACGGCCGAGATCGACGGCCTTTTCGGTGAGCGAGTGACTGGCGCTCGTGGTCTCGTCCACCATGGCGGCGTTCTGTTGCGTCGTCTGGTCCATCTGGCCGACCGCGGCATTCACCTCGCGCAGGCTCATCGACTGATCGTTGGCCGAGACTGCGATCGCCTCGACGAGACGCGTGATGTGCGAGACATGGTCGCCGATCATCATGAACGCTTCGCCGGTGTCGCGCACGAGCCCGACGCCGGACTGAACTTCGCTGGCCGACGACGAGATGAGCGTCTTGATCTCCTTCGCGGCCTGCGTGGAGCGTTGCGCGAGCGCGCGAACTTCCTGCGCCACGACGGCGAAGCCGCGTCCCGCCTCGCCGGCGCGCGCCGCCTCGACGCCCGCATTCAGCGCGAGGAGATTGGTCTGGAATGCGATCTCGTCGATCAGCCCGATGATCTGGCCAATCTGGCGAGACGAATCCTCGATCTTGTTCATTGACGAAATCGCGTCGCGCACGATCGATCCTGACCGATCGGCCTGCCCGCGGGCGTCCACCACGACCTTGCGGGCTTCTTCGGCCATGTCGGACGTTCTGCGAACCGTATCGACGATTCCGTTGAGAGCCGCGGACGTTTCCTCGAGCGCGGCCGCCTGCTGCTCCGTGCGTCGCGACAGATCGTCGGCCGCCGTGGAAATTTCGCCCGCGCCGCTGCGCACCGCATGCGTGGCGGCCGCGATGGAACTCAACGTCGACGCGAGTGCGTGGATCGCCTGGTTAAAATCGTTGCGCAGCTTTTCGTATTCGGGAGCCAGCGGATCGTCGAGACGAAACGCAAGATCGCCTCGCGCGATGTGATCGAGCCCTGTCGCCAGGGCTTCCACGACCGCCTGTCTCTTGGCGTCGGCCTCTCGCTCCACGGCTTCACGGCGCATGCGCCGTTCTTCGCCCTCCTGCCGGGCTTCCTCTTCGCGCAATCGTGTGTCGCGACGCTCGAGCACGCCCTCGCGGAACACCGCGACCGACTGAGCCATCTCGCCGACTTCATCCTGACGCTTGGCGTACGGCACCTCTTCCTCATAGTCGCCGCGCGCCAGCGCCGCCATGTAGCGCGTCATGCCCGACAAGGGGCGCACGATCGCGGCCCGGATCGCAAGAATGCCCGCGATCACGATGAGCAACACGATTCCGGCCGTGCCCAGAAAGATCGACTGCCAGACGATATTCCCCGTGGATGCGTCGCTTTCGGCCTTCGCCAGAAACGCATTCGCGTCCTTCACGGCGGCGTCCACCGCGATCCGATGCTCCGCATAGGCTTTGGAGAGATCGCCGCGGATGGTCGCCAGCTTGGCGCTATCGCGCTTCACGATGGCGGGCAAAAAGGCGTCGTCGAGAACCCGCCAGAACGTTTCAGCCCGCGCGATCGAGACGTCGAGTTTGGCCTTCAGGTCCGTCGGCAGCGGGTTTTCCGACCAGTATTGCTTGCGCTCGTCGAACTCCTTCCGAAGTTGCTGAAAGCGCGGACGCGCCCTCTCGGCGCGTGTGGCGTCCTCGGCCAGCAGATTGGCTTCGAGATAGGCCTCGATGACATAGAGCGGCGGCGGCAGGATGTCGGCGATGACGTCCTTGCCGGCCACGATGGTCGCGTAGGACGCGCCGCCGATGCGCAATTGCTGGAGAGAGACCGATGCCGCGCCCGCGATGGCGACGCAGCCAAGAATGACGACGGCGCCGTAAGCACCCATGAATCGAGAGATGGTAAGTCGCATGACAACCCCGCAGCTCCAGAAAGCAGAGCTTGAACGAGGCCGTAATGTGCGACTCGCGTCTTAATTTTTTGCTGCGGACTTATTTCGAGTTTGAGCTGACGCAAGGGCATTTCTCGAAAGGCGCGATACACTTGGTCGAACCGCGCCGGCTCGCGGTCGTTACCTTCCGGTACGGGCGGCGATGCGCAATGTCCGTCACATGCGGCGATTGAAAGAAAGCGAGACCCGAAATGAAATTGCAGGTTCAGACCGGGCGCAACGCGCTCGCGCGGTGTCTCGCCGCAGCCATGTTGATCTCACCCGTCGTGATCGCGTCTTCGACGCACGCGCAGGAACTGGCGGTTACGCAGGGACGCCGTATCGCAGAGACGAATTGCGGTGCGTGTCATTCGGTCGGGCGGTTCGGCGACAGCCCGATGGCGATCGCCCCGCCGTTCAGAACTCTGCACACCAAATACCCGGTCGAGGACCTGGAAGAATCTCTCGCCGAGGGCATCATGACCGGCCATCCGACAATGCCGCAGTTCCGCTTCGACGCCGATCAGATCCGCGATTTCATCGCCTATCTGAAATCGCTCGAAAGACCTGCAAAATCGTCGGAGTGACTTCCGGCCGGTTGCCTCCACCACCCGTAAAACCGTGCAGGCGCAAACATTTGGTTCACCTTTCGGCCAGCTTCGCCTGAGCCGCAGCGTCCGGGAAAGCATTTGGTAAGGCCGCGGGAGCAGGGTCGGCCCGTCAAGGCCCGGCTCAAGCCGGAGGCATGAAGCCACGCCTGGACCTCCGGCGCGGTCGGAAATGTGCTCTCCAGCGTTCCTCGAGTGCCCGATGCCCGAAAACAGACTCGCGAACCCGCAACCCGCCAGCGCGGTTCAAATGCGTGCCATGCCGGCTCCGATCCCGCATCGGCAGGCGCCGTCCCCGCGCGTCGGCGCCACGCACTGGGGGCTGACCGCCCGACGTCTGTTCGAAGCGATCTTCCAGACCACGACCTTCCTGGGCCTGACGGCTTTCATCGTCGCAGCCGTGACCTTGTCGCTCTATCTGCGGCAGCAGCACGACCGCACTCTCGAAAATGCCCGCGTCAACGCCGCCAACCTGACGCGCGCGTTCGAACAGCACATCGTTCGATCGATCAAGAGCGTCGACCAGGCGCTGCTCTTCGTGCGCACGCAATTTGAAATCGATCCCCGCGGCTTCGACATCGACAGCTGGGCTAGCCACGATTACTATCTGTCGGACCTCGCCGTCCAGATGGCGGTGATCGGCAGCGACGGCATGATGCTCGCCTCCAATATGGCGTCGAGCGGCAAGGTGAACCTTGCCGACCGCGAGCATTTTCGCGTGCACGTCGATGCGCCCGGCGACGAATTGTTCATCAGCAAGCCGGTCCTCGGACGGGTCAGCAATCGCTGGACGATCCAGCTCACGCGCAAGATCCGCAATCCCGACGGCAGCTTTGGCGGCGTGCTCGTCGCCTCGCTCGATCCCGACCACCTGTCGCGACTGTACGATTCGATCGACATCGGCACCGGCGGGGCCGTGACGCTGGTGGGAACCGACGGCATCATTCGCGCCCGCAGCGGGATGACGGCCAATGCACTCGGCAAGTCAATCGCTGGATCGCGTCTGCTGGATGAATGGAAGGTGAGATCCAGCGGCGTCTATGAAGCGGCCAGCAGCCTCGACGGAATGGACCGCATCGTCAGCTACCGCAGCGCCGGCGCCTTCCCGCTCATCGTTGCGGTCGCGCTCTCGCGTCAGGAAGTGCTCACGGACTTCGAGGAGAGCCGCACGAGTCTGATGAACGCCATCCATCTCGTCGGCTTGCTGATCCTGCTGACGATGATCTGGGGCGCGTTCCAGCGCTACAGGCTCAACGCGACGCGCGAGGATTTGACCGCACAGGCCGCGGCGCTGTCGTCGACGCTGACCAACATGCAGGAAGGCATCCTCATGGTCGATCCGAACGGCCAGGTGATGATCGTCAACGACCACGCGCTCGACCTTCTCGCACTGCCCCGCCAGGATTTCGTCGCACCCTTCCCCTTCTCGCTCCTGCCTCTGGACGGATGGCAGCATCGCAGGGAAGACGCCGACGGCCAGCGCGCGCACCTGCCGATCTACGAACACACGGCCGCGAGCGGCATGGTCCTCGAGATCCGCACGATCCCGTTGCCCGACGGCGGCTTCGTCAAGACGATGAGCGACATCACCGAACGCAAGAACGACCAGAGGGTGCTCGAGCGTGCGCGCGACAAGGCAGAGGCGGCGAGCCGCGCCCGCACGGCGTTTCTGGCCAATATGAGCCACGAGATCCGCACCCCGCTGAGCGGCGTACTCAGCATGGTGGATCTGCTCAGCACGACGCGGCTCGACGACGACCAGCGCCGATACCTGAACATCACGCGCGATTCCGCCGAGCATCTGCTGCAGCTGATCGACGACATTCTCGACGTCACCAAGCTCGACGCCGAGAAACTCAAGCTGGAGAAGATCTTTTTCGATCTCCATCGGCTGGTGCAGAGCACGCTGGAACTCGTCTCGCCGAAAGCCATGGCCAACGGCCTCTCGGTCGGCTGCTACCTCGGCCCGGACGTGCCGCGCGAGATCGAGGGCGATCCCGGCCGCCTGCGCCAGATTCTGCTCAACCTCGTCGGCAATGCGATCAAGTTCACGTCGCGCGGACATGTCCTTCTCGACGTCACCTGCTCGCGCAATGCTGCGGGCGAGCCGCGTCTGCTCATTCGCATCGAGGACACCGGAATCGGCATGGCGCAGGAAAACCTGCCGGACCTGTTTCGTGACTTTTCCCAGATCGACAGCTCCATTTCGCGTCGCTTTGGCGGCACGGGCCTCGGCCTGGCGATCTGCCGCAAATTGTCGAGCCGCATGGGCGGCCGCATCTGGGTCGAAAGCGCACTCGGCGAGGGCACGACGTTCTTCGTCGAGCTTCCCCTCACGGCGCGCGGCTCCGTGGCGCCCATCGTCCGTGAGAATGCCTGCATCGCCATTGCGGCGGCCGACACATTCGAGCGCAGCCTTCTTCGCCGGCAACTCGAGCCGGCCTTCCGGGACAGTGCGGCTTTCGCCACCCTGGCGGCCGCCGGCGAATGGCTCTGCACGCGCGCCAATCCGGGCCGGCTGGTTCTTCTGGTAGATGCCTCCCTGGCGCCGGTGGAGAGCATGTGCACGGCCCTGCCGACACACCCCTCGGGCCTGAACATCGAACCCTATCTCGTCTGTGCGCGTCAGGAACTCACCGCCAGCGAAGCACTGCAGGGCGGGGGTTTTGCCGGCTTCGTGCCGAAGCCGGTCTTCCTCGAAACAGTTCGCGAAAGCCTCGCGACGCGACAGACGCCTGCTGACGAACGCGAGAGCCAGCCGCGGGCCGAGCAATCAACCATCCAGGGCGCACTTGCCGGCATGGATGTTCTGCTGGCCGAGGACAATACGACGAACCAATTCGCCTTGCGGCGGATCCTCGAACTGATGGGCGCCCGCGTCAGCGTGGTCGGCAACGGCCGCGAGGCGCTGGCGCGCGCCGAGGTCGAGCTCTTCGACATCATCCTGATGGACATGATGATGCCGGAGCTCGACGGACTTTCGGCCACGCGCGCCATCCGTCTCCTGCCGCAGCCTTTCGCCGACGTGCCGATCGTGGCGCTCACCGCCAATGCCTTCGTGGAAGATCGCCAGGCCGCGCTCGCCGCCGGCATGAACTCCTTCGCGACGAAACCCATCACGGGCAAGCGCCTGCTCGAGGCCATTCTGGATTGCCTTCGCCAGAACGCCGCCGACAATGCCGCCCTGCCCCGACGCAACACCGCTCCGGCAAGCACGGATGAGTTCGACGCGGACGTTCTCGAAGAATTGCGCGACGAACTCGGATCCGACTATGTCGACGCAGCCATCGATATCTTCCTGACGGACCTGCGCACGCGGCTCGAGGCCATGCGCGATCCCGGCCTCCCGGTCACGGCGCTGGGCAGCCATGGGCATGCCCTCAAATCCTCAGCCGCGACGCTGGGGCTGGGAAGCCTGGCCAAGGCCGCGGCGGAGATCGAGACGGCGGTCCGCAGCAACGAGACGTCTGGTTTGGACCGCAAGATGCAGTTGCTGCATTCCGCCGCCGCCCAGGCATCCATTCATCTGAAACGCGCAGCCTGAGAGGAATAAAGGTGGCAGCTCCCATGACGATGTCGGGAAGAATGCTGGTGGTCGACGACGACCGCTTTCAGCGCATGATCATCAGCCGAATCGCCGCCGGCATGGGGTTCGACGTCTCTCAGGCCGAAAGCGTCGAGGCCATTCCGGGCGCGCTCGCCCTGTCGTCCCCCGAGATCGTGATCCTCGATCTGTCGCTCGGAAAGCACGACGGGATCGAGGCCCTGCACGCACTCACGGGCCTCGACGAGCCGCCCGCCGTCATCGTCATGTCGGGCCAGGACGACCGCGTGCGCGACGTCGTGCGTCGCTATGTTCGTTCGCTCGGCCTGCGCGACCTCGGTGAATTGCAGAAGCCCGTCAACATCGGACGGCTTCGGGAATTGCTGGCTGCTTTGCCGCGGCGTCACGAGACCGCAAGGGACCGCGGACGCGGGCTTGAAATCAACGCCATCGAATTGATCGAAGCCCTGCGGCGCGGCGACATCCAGCCCGCCTATCAACCCAAGGTCAACATCGAGACCGGTGCGCTCATCGGCGTCGAAGCGCTGGCGCGCTGGGGACGTCCCGGCTCGGCTTTCATCTCGCCAGGCATTTTCTGTCCGATGATCGATCTGGCCGGCCTGACGCTCGATCTCACGCAGGCCATGCTTTTTGCCGCGTGCCGCGATGCCGCGACATGGCGGCGCGATCATCGACACATCTCCGTCGCGGTGAACGTGTCCCCGGCCGCCGTCGCGGATGAGAGGTTCTTTGAACTCGTCACGGACTCGCTTGCGGAAAGCGGCCTCGAGGCCGGGGCCCTGACGCTCGAATTGCTCGAGACCGCATCCGTCGCCGAAAATCACAGCAGCATCGCCTCGACGCTGACGCGGCTGCGCATCCGCGGCGTCGGATTGTCCGTGGACGATTTCGGCACGGGCTTTTCGTCGCTCGCATCTCTCCACACGCTGCCGTTCGGAGAGATGAAGATCGACGCCAGTTTCGTCGGCGCATGCGACCGCGACCGTTATGCCTGGAGCATCGTCAAGGCGAGCCTGGCCATGGCGCGTGAATTCGACATGGTGCCCATCGCCGAGGGAATCGAAACGGAGCAGATCCGCGATCGTCTGACCGAGGCCGGCTGCGAATTCGGCCAGGGCTTCCTCTATTCGCCGGCCGTCGAGGCACGTGACATCGCCCGCATGCTCGGACCGCGCGTGCGCGCCATCGCCTGAGCCAGGTCACGCGGACCTGTCCGGAGACGGCTTCACGATCACGCGGCTTTGCGGCGGCGGCAAAATTCGCGGATTGGCAATCGTCCGCGAATTGAGTAGTGATCCCCGTCATCCGGGCCCTCGCCAGCACGGGCGGCCGAATCGGCCCGGCGCTCCGCCGTTTTCAAGAGAGCCCGAACGACCTTCGTGTGAACGCATGAAGGTCTTACGAGAGTCCGGACGCAAGCCGCCGTACTCCTCACGCACAGGATCCCATGCGCCGTCCCATCAAGCCTTTCGCCGTGGAAGTTCGCAGATCATCGCGAAAGTCGCCGGGGTCCGGTCCCCAGGCGGGCAGCGACGAGGCCCCGGACGCGGCTGTCGCGCCGCAGCCCGCGCCTAAAGCCTTCGTGGAAGAGACGGATCAGGGCTATCTCGCAGCCCTGCGGGCGGCCGACGCTTTCTTCGGAAACGCGCCTGAGACGGCCCGCCAGGTCTCGCCGGCGATGCGTGCCGCCGAGGACGCCTTCAAGCCGGTGCAGAAAGATGTGGCGTCTCCTGCCTCTCCGCCTCCCGAAACCGGTCGCCGCATCCTTCCGAGCCTGATCGACAGGCATTCTCTGCCGGACGACGAGCAGGACCCCGGCGCCGACGACGAGACGCTGGACCAAGCACCGGCCGAATCGGATGCCGCGGATCCGGACACGCCCCGCAGATCGCGCCTCGGTCGCACGCGACATTCGCCCGTCCGTCGCCTCGATGCGTCGCAAATCGACGCCGCCGCCTATGCGGCGCATCTCGCCCCGGTCCCGCGGGCGGCAACGCCATCGCCTGACTCGCACGCCGGGGAGACGTCTCCGGTCCCCGCGCCCTCGCGTCTCGCCGGTTACGTGCGCGGCCGAATCTATGCCCGCTGGGTCACCCATGAGGCGATCCGCCCGGGTGAACGATGGAAGCTTCGCCTCGGCAGACTGGTGAAGTGAAGCTCGTTGCGCCGTAGGCTTCATAAGCTGCGCTGACGGTCGCGCGACGGCTTTTGGGTGGCACAAGGCGTGCTAAGTTCGCGTGACGACCCCGCGAACGAACAGCCCCAAGGAGGCACGATGCACGCGCCCGCGAACTTCCAACTTCTCGAGACCACGATCGCCGAGATTCACCAGGCCTATAAATCGGGCGCTTTGACTGCGCGTCGGCTCGTGGAGCTCTATCTCGAGCGCATTGCCGCTTATGATCAGGCCGGGCCGAAGATCAACGCCATCATCTCGATCAATCCAAAAGCCCTGGAAGACGCCGACGCTCTCGACGCGGCCTATCGGAGCAGCGGTCCCGTCGGCCCGCTGCACGGCATTCCCCTGATCATGAAGGATCAGGCCGACGTCAAGGACATGCCCACCACCATGGGCTCGGTCCTCTTCAAGGACCATCATCCCGATCGCGACGGTTTCGTGGTCGCGCGACTGAAGAAGGCCGGGGCGATCTTCATCGGCAAGTCGACGCTGGGCGAACTCGGCGCGGGCGACACCCACGGCTCCCTCTTCGGCTCGACGCGCAACGTCTACGATCTCGAGCGCACCGCCGGCGGATCGTCGGGCGGTTCAGGCGCGGCCGTCTCGGCGAATTTCTGCGCCGTCGCGATTGGACAGGAAGGTTTTGCGTCCATCCGCCGTCCGTCCATCTGGAACGGTGTCGCGGGCATGCGGCCGACGGCAGGCCTCGTCAGCCGCAGCGGCGTCTTCGGCGGCTGGCCATCGGTGTTCGGCTCGCTGGGGCCGATGTCGCGTAGCGTCGCGGACCTGGCCAAGCTCCTCGACGCGATGGTGGCCTATGATCCGGAAGATCCGGTAACGGCGCTGGGCGTGCCCCATGTGGCCGCCAGCTATTCCCGCGACCTCGATGCCGGCGCCCTCAAGGGCAAGCGCATCGGCATTTTGCGCGAAAGCATGGGCTTCCGCTCCGATCCCGACTCCGAGGATTTCACGCAGGTAACGGCGGTCTTCGATCGGGCGGTTGCTGATCTCGCCAAGGCCGGCGCCGAAATCATCGACCCGATCGTCATCCCCGACATGAAGGCGCTGCTCGCCAAGCGGGCGCGCCGCGACGACGACGACATCGAATCCTTCGCCAATTATCTCGAAGGCAGCGCCGCGCCGCCCTTCCGCACCCGTGCGGAAGCCGTCGCCACGCCCGCCTACGAGCAGGTCATGCGGGGCGCGAAGTCGCGTTGGGACCAGACCCACACGGTGGAACAGCACAACGATTATCTGCGTGCCCGCGACCTGCTGATGATGCGTCTGCATCAGGTCGTCGCCGACCATCGGCTGGACGCCATCGTGCACAAGGCCGTCGAGCATACCCCGACGTTGATCCGCGATGGCTTGAACCCACCGTTCATGGACCAGCGCGGCGCGCCGCACATCAACACGTTCCTGACCTATGTGCCGTCGGTGGTCGTCCCCGCGGGATTCACCGACAGCGGCTTGCCGGCCGGCATCACCTTTCTGGGGCTGCCCTACACCGACGCCGCCATGCTGCAGATGGCCTATGCCTACGAACAGGCGACCGGACACCGCCGGCCGCCCGCTTCGACGCCCTAGGGCGCAGACCTTGGATCAGCTCGGGATGCGTCCATCGGGAGTGAACTGATCGACCGCGGTCGGCAGGTCGCGCGAGAGACGCGAGACGATCTCTTCGCGCGACAGGCCGGTCTGCTCCGCCAGGGTCGCGAGCACGTCGGACCCGATCGCATCTTCGAGATCCTTCGGAGCGGCTTCGCGGTTGGGTCCGGTGCCGATCCACGACTCCGCCAGATCTCCCTTGCCGTTCTGGCGGAACCGTTCGACCAGTTCGCCGAGTCCGCCGCCCAGCAGGCCGCCGAGACCGCCACCGGCCGCCGCACCCCCGAGCCCGCCCAGAAGACCGCCGAGGCCCGACTGATCGGTTCCGACCGGCGCCCCGGCTCCCTGCTGGCCGATCTGTCCGGAACCCGCCTGCCCCGGCAAGCTGCCTGCACCGCCGGGCTGTCCGCCGGTCTGGCCTCGCAGCATTTCGGCGATCTTGTCGCGATTCTGGAAACCTGCGACGGCCAGCAAGCCCAGCAGGGCCGTCATGGATGGAAATCCTCGGCTCATGTGCTTTCTCCTCGTGAATGCCGGGAAACCCTTGGCGCAACGCCATGGTTCCGCAGGCGCGGGCCGATCGCTCGACAGGAGCGATGTAAGTCCATGAACTTGACGAATCCAAGTCACGTCTTCCGGCAGGTCGCGCGCCGGCCGATCGACGAAATGCCGCCTTTTGTGTTCACCAAGGGGTAACCGCATTCCCGAACGGCTGCCGTGCGTTGACACTTAGGCCATAGGCTCTGCGTTAGCTTGTTGTCAGCAACGGTAGCAGGCGAACATGGCAGCGTTCACGGACATCCTCCAGCAGATCGAAGGCGGCAAGGCCTCGCCGCCATCGGCACGGTCGCGCCAGCCGCCCGTGCCGCAGTGGGAGGGCTGGATCGCCGCCATCCTGGGCGCACCGGGCCCCGCACGCTCCAGCCAGGCACCAGCCGAGGCGCCGCGCGAGCCGAGCGCGTCATCCTTCCGACCACATCCGAGCGCCGCGACCAGACATCACCCCACCTTGCCCGATCACGCCGAGACCGCGGTTCCGCGCGCACCGAGCCCAAAACCGCCGCCGGCTCCTCCGCTGGATCTCGATCTTGAACTCTCCACATCGCGGCTGCGGCGCTTGACCTCGGTCGAACTGGCGGCGCTGCGCCGGCGGCTCGCCCTGCAATTGCATCCGGATCTCTGTGGAGAAGCGGCGCGCGCCGACGCCATGGCGCGGGTGAATTCGGTGATCGACGCCGAACTCAAATCACGACGCCCGAAGCATCGGTAAGCCAGACTTCCGAGCGCGGACGCAGCCTTTCGGCTTCGTGACGGAACGAATGACGCCGCTCGCTGATTTCATTTGCTCAAGAGCTACACCGGAGCGGACCTGGGCATGGGCAACGTCATTCGTATCATCTTCGCGATTCTTCTGCCGCCCGTCGGCGTCTTTTTGACGGTCGGGCTCGGCATGCATTTCTGGTTGAACATCCTGCTGACCATCCTCGGGTATATCCCCGGGATCGTTCATGCCATCTGGATCATCGCGCGCCGGTCGGACCCCCGCATCGCCTGAAGACAAAAGCCCGGCGCATCGCTGCGCCGGGCTGGTGTCCAGGTGATCCAAGCGCCTATTCGGTCTTCGCACCCGGCAGGACTTTCAGGTCCGGCTTGAGCTGCGAAGCGGCCGAAAGTTTTTCGATCAGTGCGGGCGGCGTCGAATAGACGTCCGTGAAGACCTCGTTCATCTCGGCGCCCGACATGGGATTGACCTCCTGGCCTGTCTTTTCGGCGTCGGCCAGCAAATCCTTGTCCTTCATGGCGTCGTCGAAAGCCTTGCGGAGCGCCGCGACGCGATCCGCCGGCACGCCCTCGGCGACGAACAACGGACGCCCGACTTCGAACGCCGTGAACTGCACTTTCAAGACCTTCTTCAATTCCTCATCATTCGTGAGGTCCTGAACGAGCGGCACATTCGGCATGTCGGGATGCTTGCGGAGCCCCATCTGGAACAGGATCTTGTAGTCGCCGGATTCCACCCATTCCTTGTAATTGGGCTTGAGGCTCGTCCACGAGAACGTCCCGCGGCCGTCGACCTCGCCGCGCTCCATCGCGAGGTTCATCTCGCTGCCGCCCGGGAAACCCGCGATCACCTTGAACTTCAGGCCTAGCAGATTGCGCAGGACGTAAGGCACCACGACGCTCTCAGTCCCGACGCCCGTCCCGGCAATGATGGTCTCACGCGTCTTCAAATCCTCCCAGCTCTTGATGCCGGTTCTCTTGTGCACGATGGCGACGCTCGCGTCTGAATTCACGCTGCCGATCCACTGCAGCTTGCGCGCATCGAATTTCGCCTTGGATGCATGACCGAGCAGAGGCTCGAACGGCACGCCGCGCTGCGGCGCGCCGATCGAAAGTCCGTCCTGCGCCGCCACATTGGCCACGTGATTGGTCATCACCAGGCCGCCCGCGCCCGGCATGTTGCGAACCAGGACGTTCGGATTTCCGGGGATGTATTTGCCGATGTGGCGTGCGACGAGCCGCGCATTCGTGTCATAGCCGCCACCCGGCGACAGGCCGACGAAGAACGTCAGGGTCTTGCCTTTGTAGAACTCGGCCGGCGTTTCCGCGGCAGCCTGCGTCGACACGGATACGAGTGCCGAGAACAGGATCGCAGGCGCAATGCAGGTCATCTTGACCATGGTTTCCTCCCGTGATGGCGCGCTTTTCGTCATGCGCTTTCCTTGCCCGCATGATGGCCGATCGACCGGGCACGTCAATCGCAAATGCGCTCACGGGCGCGCAGCCATCCGGGCCACCAACGCACCAATCTCCGCGCGCTCCTCATCGGGCGGGATCTCCGCAGCGCTGGACGCATAGACGTCCCGATCGCCATAGGCCGCGCGGCGGCTGCGGAACATCGGCGACGCCAACGAGCCGAGTTCGACCGACAGGAGACGCAGATCTTCCGGGCCGGGAGCCACGTGCTGGTGAAAGACCATGCCGGTCAATCCCGTCAGCATGCCGCGGCGCCAGTCGATCCGCTCCAGATCGGAAGAACCGGACGCGAAGGAGAACGTGCTGCCTTCGCCATCGAGGCACAGAACGTGCCGCCCCTGCATCTGCCGCCGTGCCCGGCTCCGTTCCCCCGCGCGCAAAGACCAGAGATCGAGGCCGATCGCCATGTCGGCGAGCGGCTGCGCCTGCGGGTCGGGCTCGTTCCGGCCGCGTCCTCCATCATCGGCCAGCACGGCCAGGAGCCCGGCCTCGACGGCCTTCGCCTGCCGTGCCTCGAACCCGCCGCCATTGGCGAACAGGAATGCCTCGTTCCGGTAAAGACCCATGAGGTAGCGGAGATCGTTGAACGCAACCAGACGTGCCGGAGCCGCGCCATCGTTCTCATGCCGGTGCGTGGCATTGACCGGAACCGCGAAAGCCTGTCCGGCACGCCATTCGATCGTAATCTCGGGCCCGTTCGACAAGGTCACCAGCGTGCGGCCGACGCCCGCCAGCGCGACGAAACATTCCTCGTAGACGTGGCGAACCGGCGCCGACGCGCCGCCGGGCGGAAGGTCGAACACGAAGACGGAGAGGAAATCGCAGCGGCCATCGACGTGGCAGATCGCGCCGTGCATGCCGAAACGCCCCCAGGGCTGCGTCTCGACGGCAAGCAGGTCCAGCGTCCGGCCCGCATGGATCGGCACTCCCTCGTCGCGCGCCCAATTGGCATAGGGATCGACGAGATATTTCTGGTCGAGAAAGCCCGGATCGATCTCGCTCATCTGGAAGATCCTTCCTGCAGGGCCGGGTGTCCGGCAAAGGGACTCTCGTCGATGAAGCGGCTCATGCGCGACGTCACTCCGCAGCGCGCGATTTCATCGAGCCAGATTCGGTGCACACGCGGATCCTGATCTTCGTATTCCACCTGCGCGCCGCCCTGCTTGACGTCCTTGTCGACGCCGACGTCCCAGATCTCCCGCTTCATTTTGAGAAGCGGATAGCGAACCGTCCCGATCTGCAGGGCCAGATAACGGGAAGGATGATCCGCCACGTTGAAATGCTGGTGGAACATCGAGTCCGGCGGGCAATAGACGCAGCCATGCTCCCAGTCGACCCGGGTAAAGTCAGGGTCGTTCTCGTGCCAGAGAAGAGAATAGCCCTTGCCGGTCACGGCAAAGACGCAGACGCCGTCGAAATGCCGATGACCCTTCTTGTAGGTTCCCACCGGCATCTCGGACGAATGCGCCCCGATTGTGTTCTCCGTCAACATGAAGCGGAGGTTCGAGCCGCCCGCGCCGCGCGACGACCATTGCTTCAGCTCGAAATCAGAAAGATCGGGAACGAAGTTCGTCTCCCACTGATGCCGGCCTGGCGAGACCGAGATAAACTCGCCCTCGCCGGCGAAATAATCGGCACGCCCGGCCCGCTCGGGGAAGCCGACGGGACAGTTGAAGATCGCGTCCTCTTCGCGCAGCAGGTTCATGGTGAAGACCATGTTGTTCACCGACGCGAACCGCGCCGGCTCGACTCCCGACCCGTTGAAATACTGGTGCGTCGCGTTGAGAGGAATCGAGAACAGGCTTTTGGGGCCCCATTCGAAACTGTGCTTGCGCCCGTCTTCCAGGATCACGCTCGTCGAGCCATGGCCCGATATGACGTAGATCACCTCTTCGCAGATGTGCCTGAGCGGTGCCGACTTTCCGCCCGGAGACAGTTCGAAGGCGAAGATGGAAATGAAGTCGTCGCGCCCTTTCAGGTGGCAGAACGCTCCGTTCATCCCGTAGCGGTCCCAGCGCGCCACCGGGACCTTTCGAATGTCGATGCCGAAATCCTCGACGATCGGCACGCCTTGCGCCCGCGCCCACTCGAGATAGGGATCTGGCAGTTTGGATGACATCACTTGTCCTCTCGCGGGAGACGCGGAAGCAGCCATGATGAGGACGAGCAGGAGCGCGGGACCGGCGCGCCCATGCGCCAGCGCGCATGGGTCTCGCAGAATCATCTCCTCCCGACGGCGTCTTCATCGGCGCCTTGTCGCATGGAATTCAGCAGGCTTGCCGCGTCGGGTCAAGCGTCGCAGCCTATCCGCCGAATCCTGCTGCCTTCAACTCGTTGGCGGCGCGCTCCTGAATGTGCGCGGGAGCATCCAGGGCGAGGCTGAACAACTTGTGGATCTGCTCGGGAGCCATATAGCTGACGTCGAGCCCCAGCCGCTCCGCTTCGGCCTGCACCTCCGGATCCTTCGTCGTCTCTTCAAACGCTTTGCGCAGCGCCGCCAGTCGCTCGGCCGGCACGCCGGGCGTGGTCGAAAACGGCCGGTTGTAGGCCTGGGTGCTGAGAAGCAGGTTCAGCACCACCTTGTTTTCACCCTCCGGAACGAAATTGAGGAAGAATGGCACGCCCATCTTGGCGAGTTCGTCCTGGGGTTCGATCGCGATGTCGAGCCGCACTTTCGCCACGCCGCGCGCCAGCATGTCCTTGGCGTTCACGCGCGCCCCATCCCATGACCATCCGCAGATGCCGCTCAACTCGCCGCTCTCCATCGCGAGTGTGACGTTGGACGTCGACTTGTAGCCGGACACGACCTTGAACTTCGTGCCGGTGAGACTATTCATCAGGGTCGGCACGATGGTGACGGAGCCAGAACTCGCCCCCACGACGACTTCCTCCTTGAAGAAATCCTCGACCGCCATGTCCTTTCTGGGACCCGACAGAGCGCAGATGGACGATGCCGTACTGGCGTTTCCGAGCCATCCAAGTTCGCGGACGTCGAACTTCACCGCGGTCGATCGCGTCAGCTGATTCAGCGTGATCGTATTCTGGTGAATCGCAATGGTCAGTCCGTCACGCGGCGCAATCGTCGACATGTGGTTCGCCGCCACGATGCCGCCTGCCCCCGGCATGTTCCGCACCACGAAGGTCGGGTTGCCCGGAATGTGCTTGCCCATGTAGCGCGCGAAGAAACGGCCATACAGATCGTAACCGCCGCCAACGCCCGACGGAATGATCATGCTGATCTGCTTGCCGCGATAAAAGTCCGCCACCGGATCGGCTGCCGCAGGACCGACACCCAGAAACACGGCGAGCCACATGGCCGCCATCTTGCAACGCTGCATCGCATCCTCCCCAAGGTCCGGTCTGCGCCGGCTTTGAACCGGTCTATTTCAGCATGGCGCCGACACGACGCGCAATCTCGGGCGGCGTTTTATAGGCGGCCTGCACCAGGCTTTCCATTTCCTGACCGCTGATCGGCGTGATCTCCAGCTGGGCCTTTTCGGCTTCGGCCAGCAGGGCCGGGTCCTTCATCACCGCGTCGAACGCCTTGCGCAGCGCCGCAAGCCTGTCGGCCGGAATGCCGGGCGGCGCCGCGAAGGGACGCCCCATCTTCTGCGGACCGAAGACGAGACGCAGCATCTGCTGCTCTTCCTCGCCCTTGGCCAGATCCATGATGAGCGGAACGTTCGGCATGTCCTCGTGCTTCTCGAGACCGTTCTGGATCAGCACGACGAGCGTGCCGTCCTTCAGCCAGTTCGAATGGCTGCTCTTGACGCTGGACCAGGACCAGCCGCAGCGGGCCTGCACTTCTCCGCGCTCCATCGCGAGCGTGATGTCGTTGCCGCCTGGATAGCCCGTCACCAGCTTGATCTTGGTGCCCAGGACCGCGTTCAGCACTTTTGGATGCTGGTCCGATTCGTTGCTGGCGTTGATCCCGCCCGTCACCATCTCGCGGGTCTTCATGTCATCGAACGTCTTGAAACCCGTGCCCTTCCAGGCCGCGCAGACGGACGATTCCGCATTGGCGCTGCCCACGAAGGAGAACTTCGATCCATCTTCGAATTGGGGACCAGGATTGCCCAGCAGCGGATCGAAGGGAACGCCGCGCGCGAAGGCGCCGATCACCGTGCCGTCCTTGGGAGCCGAGGCAAAGAGGAAATTGGCCAGACGCACGCTTCCCGCGCCGGTCATGTTCTTGACCACGACCGTGGGATTTCCCGGAATGTAGCGTCCGATATGCCGCGCGACGAGCCGCGCATAAAGATCGTACCCGCCCCCGACCGTGAAGCCGACATACATGTCGACGGTCTTTCCCTTGTAGAACTCGGCGACGGGATCGGCTGCCGCGGCTGTACTCAGCGGCGCGGCGGCCACCAGGCTGAGCAGGGCGAACATGGGCGCGACGGCAATGCTGCGGATGGACACTCGCATGGGCTTGCTTCCTCCTCGTCATGTCGACGAGAGAAACGTCCCACTCTCAAGCTTCGGTGGCAAGACCATATTGCGGGCCCATTTCTTGTGCTTCCTGCACGAAATGCACGGCAAGCCAAACGCTCGGCTCATCCGCCGCCGTCCACTCGACGCGATGCCGCAAGCCGGGCTCGATCTCCAGCCAATCACCCGGCGCGAGCGAGCGCTCGGTCTCTTCGCCCTCGAACTGCAGCCCTGCCGAACCGGAGAGCAGCACCACCCATTCGGCCCGATCCTGTTGCAGCCAGGCGCCCGGCGGGGTCGCCTGCCCGGTCGACACGATCCGTTCGATCCGCAGGCCCGGCCGCGCCACGAGATCGTGGCAGATTTCGGCAGACGCGTCGGGCGGCTGATCATCAAACAACCTGCCGGAAGGGATCGTCATGCGCGTTCTCCTCAGCCGCAGCCAGGATCGGCGGCTGCTCCTCGACATGAACGCAACGACTGCCCCATTGCAACGGAGTTCGAATTGATCGATTTTGTGGCCCCGCTCCCGGTTCTCCGTGCGCGCTGTCTTTGCCCTCTTTCCGCTGCCCGATAAGGACGTCGCCTTGCCCACCCCTTTGCTGGATCAGACCCGCCGCGGCCTGCTCGCCGCCCTGTTGTCGACGTTCGCCGCGCCGGTCGTTGGCGGCGCAAGCGCCCAGACGCAGAAGCCCGCGGCAGCCGCCGACCCGTTCGATTACGAGGACGTGGTGGCGCGCGCCCGCAAGATGGCGGAGGGCGACTACATACCCCAGCACGTCGTCGACCTTCCGGAGATCGAGCAACTCGACTTCGACCGCTGGCGCAAGATCCAGTTCCGCAACGAGACCGATCCGCTGAAAGACCCGACGGGGCGCTACAAGCTGCAGGTCTTTCATCTTGGCCACCTCTTCAAGAAAGAGGTCAAGATCAACCTCGTCCGCGACGGTCGCGAGTTTCCGTTCGACTATTCCGCCAAGAGTTTCGATTACGGCAGCGTCGGCTTCGCAAAACCATTGCCGGCCGACCTCGGCTATGCCGGCTTCCGCCTGCACTACCCGCTGAACAGCGTCCGCCAATTCGACGAGCTGATCTCTTTCGTGGGCGCGAGCTACTTCCGCTTTCTCGGCCGTGACCAGAAATACGGCCTTTCGGCGCGCGGTTTTGCGATCGGCACGGGCAATCTCGACAACAAAGAGGAATTCCCGTTCTTCAACGAATTCTGGATCGAGCGCCCGGTCGACAACGCCGACAAGGTGACGATCTACGCGCTGATGGACAGCCCGTCGCTGGCCGGCGCCTATCGCTTCGACGTCTACCCGCAGGACAAGACCGCGGTCATCGTCACCGCCTCGCTGTTCCCGCGGCGCACGGTGCACCGCCTCGGCATGGCGCCGCTGACCTCCATGTACATGATCGGCGAAAACGACCGCCACATGAACGACAGGAACAAATACGACGAGTTCCGCACCGAATTGCACGATTCCGACGGACTGCTGATCCAGACGGCCGACGACCTGTGGATGTGGCGGCCCTTGAAGAACCCGCAGATCCAGGAGGTGCAGCGCTTCCACGTCTCGGGGTTGAAGGGCTTCGGCTTGATGCAGCGGGATCGGCAGTTCTCGCACTATAGCGACATCGAGTTGAACTACGAGGAGCGGCCGAGCTACTGGATCGAGCCCGCGCATGATTGGGGCTCGGGGCAGGTCGAACTCGTCGAACTTGCGACCAAGGACGAGACGGCCGACAACATCGTTTGCGCCTTCGTGCCCGATGGTGCGCTCGAACCCGGTAAGCGCTTCACTTTCACGTACAAGATCCGCTCGATGAACGCAGGACTATCGCTGCACAATCTGGGCTACGTGCGCGACACCTATTCGGCCCCCCCCGTTGCGCTGGGCTCGACCGAGAACGCGCTGCCGGATTCGCGCCGATACCTGATCGATTTCACCGGCGGAAACCTGGCCTATCTTCTGCGCAATCCGGATGCGGTGCGCATCGTCGCCTCGGCCCAAAAGTCACACTTGTTGCGGACCTTCCTGATCCCCAATCCGAAAATCGGCGGATTCCGAGTGATGATCGACGTGCGTTTCGAGCCCGACACCGTCGGCACCATGCAGGTGTTTCTGGAATCGGCCGGCAAGCCCGTGACCGAGAGCTGGCACTACGCCTGGCGGATCTACAATCTGTGATCCGCCGAGACCTCCGCGTTCATGCGTCCCAGCCGTAGAGCCGCGCCGGATTATCCGCCAGGATCGCCGTACGCGTCTTATCGTCGGGCACGGCATCGAACAGGAAGTCGAGCAGATCGACATTGTCGGGTTCCGGGGTGCTGATGACGACATGCGGCCAGTTCGTGCCCCAGAGAAGGCGCTGCGGCGCGGCCACGATCAGGGCCTCGACGATGCCATGCATGTCCGAGTAGGAAGGCGCGCCGCTTCGAGACCGATGATAAAAGCTGTAGAGATTGACCCAGCAGTTCTCGTCGTCACGCAGCGTGGCGAGGATGCGCTGGACCGACGGATCGTCGAACGAAGCCTCCGGGCCGAGATGCGCGACGTGATCCAGCACGTAGGGAAGCCGCAAGGCCTGCAGATGCGGCAGCGCCGCGACCGCGTCCTCCCTCGAACTGACGTGATATTCGACGTGCCATCCAAACTCCCGGACGCGAGGCGCCATGCGGGCCGCTTCCGCAAAGTTCAGCGCACCCTTGCCGTTGCCGCGCATGCGGAACGCCGTCATGCCGCCCTCGTGCAGAGCCCGCAAGCCCGTGTCGTCGATTTCGGGGTCGAGCAGCGCCACACCCTTCAGGCGCCCATCCATGCGCGCGATCGCATCGAGCGTCACGGAATTGTCGTTGCCGTTGCCGCCGCCGTTCACCACCACGGCCCGCTCCAGACCGAGCTGGTCGAGCAGCCCGCAATAAGCCTCGAGCGTGGCGTCGCGCTGGATGTCGTAGTGCCGCCCCTGCGCGAGCGGAAATCGATCGAACGGTCCATAGATGTGGAGATGCGTGTCGCAGGCTCCCGGCGGCGGTGTGAATTTCGGCCGGCGCTTGCCGGTTTCGGAGCGGCTTGCATTCGTCATGCGGGTCCTCCCTGAACGCTGTTCGTCTCGGCGAACTGGCGCAAGACCAAAGCTAACACGCATGTGCACGCCAGCGCCAAGCATGTATGATCCGCCGGCAATGCACGTGAGGCGACCATGCACCAGTTGATCGATCCCCCAGGAATTCCGCCGAGCCCTCACTACAGTCACGGTGTGATGGTCGAGAAGCCGGCGCGATGGCTCTCCATTGCCGGGCAGGTCGGACGGGACGCCGGCGGCGAGATCCCAGAAGACATCGTCCGGCAGGCGGATCTCGCCTGGGCCAATGTCGCGGCCGTGCTTCGCGCGGCCGGCATGGACATGCGCGATCTGGTCGAGATCATCGTCTATCTCACGTCGCGCGACGACAATGCAGCCTTCGACGCCGCACGCACGAAGTGGCTCGCAGGAGCCAAGCCCGCATCCACCAAGCTTTACATCGCAGGCCTTGCGGATCCGCGCATGCGATGCGAAATCCAGGCCCGCGCCGCCAGGGCGATCTGACGCCGCAGCGGGTCACGCACTCTTCATCCGCACGAATGAACCGGCGCGACCCCGACGTCGTATCCGGATGTTCCTCGGGAGGATGATCGATGCGACGAAACTCCGCTCTTCTGGCTCTCGCCCTGCTGGCGAGCATGCCCGCCGCCGCCGCCGAGAACGAACGCGCCGCATGGGACGGGTTGCGCCAGGGCGCTGTCGTGGTCTTCCGCCATGCCAACGCGCCCGGCGTCGGCGATCCTCCCAACATGCTGCTGGGCGATTGCGCGACACAGCGCAATCTGGATTCAGCGGGCCGCGCGCAGGCCCGCCGTATCGGCGAGGCCTTTCGGTCTCGCGGCGTCCCGGTGGGTGCGGTGCTGACATCGCGATGGTGCCGCACCACCGAGACGGCAGAACTGGCGTTTCCCGGTCAGGTGAAGGCCGAGCCGGCCTTCGACTCGTTTTTTGCGGAAGAGCGCACCACGGCCGCCGAACGCACGGCGGCCGCACGCAACGTCGTGTCGCAATGGCGCGGGCCTGGAACGCTCGTGGTCGTCACCCACCAGGTCAACATCACGGCCTTGACCGGACGCTTTCCTGCATCCGGCGAAGGCGTCGTGTTAAAGATCGAGGGCGGAACGGCAAGACAGCTCGGCACGGTCGTACACTGAGCGCGAGCGTGGCTTTGATGAATGCGCCGTTCATGTGATACGCTGCCGCTTCGCTGGCGAAGACAATCAAACAAGAAGAAAAGGATCGGACATGCGGCCCAAGGTTCCTTCGCTCATCAAGCGCAACGTCGCCTTGTTCTCGCTGTCGCAATCCTTCACCGGCGCGGGCATGCAATTCAGCTACGGCTTCGGCCCGCTGATGGTCGTGAGCCTCACGGGATCCTCGGCTTTGGCGGGCCTGTCCGTCGGTCTCGTCGGTCTGAGCCGGTTTCTCGTCGCTTATCCGATGGGCCGCATCACCGACACATACGGACGCAAACCAGGCATTTTCCTCGGCCTCACTCTGGCGCTTCTCGGGGCGCTGACGCTCGGCTTCGCCATGCTGGCGGGCAGCATCGCGCTCTTCGTCGCGGGTCTTCTGACGTTCGGCATGGGCATGAACGGCGCCAACCAGATGCGTGTCGGTGTCGCCGACATGTTCCCAGCCTCCATGCGGGCCGAGGCGCTCGGCTATCTGGCGCTCGGCTCGCTGTTCGGGCTGCTGCTCAGCCCCGTGATGGTGGCGCTTGCCGACGTGATCGCCCGCCGCACGGGCGCGGACCCGCTCGGCCTGCCGTGGTTCTTCCTACCGGTTCTGATCGTCGGCGGCATGATCATCGTCGGCTTCGTTCGGCCGGATCCCAAGGTCATCGGCATGAACCTCCGCGATTACTGGCCGGGCCTGCCGGTCGCAGCCGCATCGTCGCGCGCCGCGAAGCCCGCACAATTTTCGGCCATGCGGTTGCTCGCAGATCCCTCGATCAGGCTTGCAATCCTGTCGAACTGCGCCGCCACGGGCAACATGTCGATCGTCATGGTCCTCACGTCGCTGGTGCTGCACCATCACGGGCATTCGCTCTTCGTGATCGCGGTGTCGCACACCTTCCATGCCATCGGGATGTTTGCCTTCACAATCCCGCTCGGCAAGCTCGCCGACCGCATCGGCCGTTCGCGCGTCATGTTCCCCGGCGTCTTCGTGTCGCTCGTGGGCGCAGCCCTGGTGGCCTTCACGCCCGGCATCGTCACGGTGACGCTCGGCACATTCCTGGTGGGCATCGGCTGGGCCGCGGCCAACGTCGCCGCCACCGCCTACATCGCCGATCAGGTGGAAACGCACGAAAGAGGCCGGGCCATCGGGCTGAACGACAGTTTCGCAGGCGGCAGCACGGTCTTCTCGGCCTTCGTCACCGGCCCTCTGATCGAACTCTACGGACTGCCGGCCACCGGTCTCACGGCGATCTTCCTCGCCATCGTGCCTTTCGTGCTGCGCGCGGTCAGCGGGCCGATGCGCTGACCGCGCAGCGCCTCACGTCGACAACGTCGAGGCGACGAACAGCCGCTCGGCGCCATAGCGTTCGCCGATCAGCCCCTGGTCGTGCGAATAGGCGATGAACCGCTCGAGATTGGCGCGATTGGCCGCAAAGCCGTTCTTCCAAGGGTTCCCGAAAGCGGCGCGCGACTCCTCGTAGAGCAGACGGATATCGGGAAGTTGGGACCAGTTCGGATCGCTGTAGTAATCATCGGCGATCCGGTGCGCCTGAGCGAACATGTCCATCAGGGCGGCCGGCAAGTCCGGCATTTCGCGGGCAAGATCCGGATGCATGGCCAGAACATGCATGATCGGCCAGTAACCGTTCGCCTCGAAATAGCGGCGTTCCTCCGCGGCCGTGTCGGCAAACAGACGTCGCGTGCGCACCTCGCCGCTCGTCACTGATTTTGGCGGATGCGGCAGAAAGATCGCGTCGATGTCGCCGCTTTGCAGCAGCAGCCCGAGATCCGTTCCCTTGGGCGCATGCTCGATGATCACGCCGGGCTTCGGCTCGAACGCGACCTTCTCGCTCGTTGTGACCAGCCAGCGGACGCGCTCCCACTCGACGCCATACTCGAACTTGAGATCCCCCTTGGCGAGCAGCGACAACGTCGTCTGGAAAGACGAAATGCCGACGCGCCGTCCGACGAGGTCGCGCGGGTGCCGGATGTCGCTGTCGGCATGCACGAACATGCAGCTTTGCGAGAACAGCCGACGCGGAAAGACCGGAACGCCGATCAGCGGTACGCCCCTGTCGATGGCCATCAGGAACGTCGACATGGAAAATTCCGCCACGTCGTAGCGGGCATGATGGATCATCTCACCGTGACGGTCGGTGCCGTCGCGCAGCACGTCCGACTGGCCGACCTGAAGCGCCTTGTAGGCGAACCCGTCCGGCGCCTTCACGGTCCCGTCGAAGAACGGCATGTGCCGGTCGTAGCGATCCATCGCAATGCTGATCTGCCGCGCCATCATGGCCTCCCCGCCTCAAAACTGCACCGCTTCATTGCGGCTTGAATCCGGACAGCCGGACGATTTCGGCATTCACGTCGAGTTCCTTGCGCAGGAATTGTGCAAAGGCCTCGGGAGACATCGGCATGGGATCGCCGCCGAGCGCAGAAAGGCTTTTTCGCACATGCGGCGTCTCGAGCGCCTTGGTAATTTCGGACTGCAGCCGCGCCACGATGTCGGCGGGCGTCTTCGCCGGCAAAAACGCCCCGACCCAGAAATTGTAATCGGAATTAGGATAGCCGAGCTCGATCGTGGTGGGCAGGTCCGGCATCGATTGCATGCGCGCGCGCGAACTGACCGCCAGCGCGCTGATCTTGCCGTCGCGCGCGAGTTCGATCGCGGAACTCACTGGCGCGGGAAACAGGTCGAGGCGGTCGCTCATGATCTCCGTCATGGCTTCGGGCGTGCCGCGGAACGGCACGTGCCGCGCCTCGAACCCGGCGGCGAGGCGAAAACGCTCGATGAACAACTGGCCCGAACTTCCCGCGCCCGCCGAGCCGAAATTCAGCGAGCCGGGCTGCGCCTTGGCGGCCTGCACCAGATCGTCCAGAGTCCGGTAACGCGTCCGCGCCGCAAGCACGAAAGGCAGGTCCGCCAGCGCGCTCACGGGCATGAAATCGTCGAGCACGTGATACGGCAGCTTCGCATAGGTGGACGCCACGACGACGTGCGAGGTCGAGTTGACCAGCACCGTATAGCCGTCGGGCGCCGCCCTGGCGACCATGTTGGAGCCGATGGTCGTGCCCGCACCGCCGCGGTTTTCAGTGACGATCGACTGGTTGATCTGCCGCCCCACCTGCTCGAAGACCGTGCGGGCCACGATGTCGGTGCCGCTGCCGGCCGTGAATGGAACGATGACCCTGATGGGCTGTCGGGACGGCCACTCCTGGGCCCACGCGCCGCCAACAGACAGACATGATGCGACGAGCGCGAAAAGCAGGCCTGCCCGCATGAAACACCTCCCCGATGCGCTCTTCGGCGCGTTCGCCCGGCAGGCTAAGGGATAGCGTCACGGTCAGGCAAGCGCTTTCACGTCATGTCGAAGCCGCGCGCGCGAAGGTAGGCGCCGAACTCCGCGCGCAGCGGCTCTGAATATTGCCGCGCCTTGTCTTCGCTCCAGCCGTAGACCTCGGCCTCACCCCACACGCCGGCAAGCCGCTGCCGACGCATCGGGGAGGCCTGCGCGCGCGCTGCATCGTACTCGTCGATCTGGCTGCGGACGTCGCTGTCGTCGAAACGGTCGAGATGCACCGTCGCGCGCAGCGGCAGGCGCCGCGTGATCGTCCCGTTGCGTGCCGGCCAGCCGAGGCAGAAGCCCGCATAGGGCGCCACCTTGTCGGGCAGACCGAGCCAGTCGGAGATGATTGCCGCATGATTTCGGATCTCGCTGACCGGGCAGCCGCCGAGCCCTGCCAGATCCACCGCCGCCTGCAGCCAGGCCAGCGCAATGGCGGCGTCTCCCGTGGCGTTGAACAGCAGGTCGGCGTGATCGTTCGGAAACGGCTTGCCTCGCCACCCGGCGAGCTGCGGCAGGCGGCGCGCGTTGAGGCACACGATCACCATCGCGGGCGCCGTGGCGACCCACGGATATTGCGGCATCAGGCCGCCGATGCGAGCCCTCAGATCTGCATCCTGCACGATGACGATGTCGCGTTGCTGCAGATCGCTCTTTGAAGGCGAAGACAGCGCCAGCGCGCAGAGGCCGCGCAGCAGCTCAATGTCGACGGGCCTGTCGATGAACTCGCGGTGGACGCTGTGCGCGGCGAGCGCCGCCAGCCCTGCCGACGCTTGGTTCGGCCATGGCCCGGAGAGGTCCTCGCCGAAGCGGGCGCGCAACGCCCCGTTCAAAGCGTCTATGTCGTCCCCTTGCATGTCAGTTCCTCCCTCGCGGCTTCCCCGAGGGACGATCTTACGCGGCCAGTTCAGCCGACGGGGGAAGAATCTGATCGAGCGCCAGCATGCAGATCATGCGCCCTTCGATGGCCAGCACGCCCTGCACGTAGGACTTCGCCAGAGCGGACGCGAGATCGGGCGTCGGCTGGATCTGGTCCGACGCCACCGTCATGACGTCCGAGACCGCCTCGACGAGCAGTCCCGCGATCCTGTCTCCCGTCTGCGCCACGATGATCACGTGCTTGTCGGTCGGCCTGGTGCGGGCGCAGCCGAGCCGCGTCGACATGTCGACGATCGGCAGCACCTGTCCGCGCAGATTGATCACGCCGTGCATGTAATCGGGCGCATGCGGCAGCGGCGTCGCAGGCGTCCACCCGCGAATGTCGCGAACCTGCATGATGTCCAGGCAGAACTCACGTCCGTCGCAACGAAACAGCATCAGCTCGCGCGTTGCCGGGCTTGCCTGGTTCGAACTCATGTCAGCTCTCCGGGTTCTAAGCAGCGTCGGGATGCGCAGCCTTCATGTCGGTCAGAATTCCGCCCAGTCGTCCTGCGCGGGCTCGAGCTTGCGCGCCGCATTGCCGCGCGTCGCCGCCACGGTCCGCTTTGGCATGGCCTGTCTCGGGCGCATGACCTCGACGGATGGCCGCCCGGCCGTGCCCGCCAGGGTGAAGCGCGCGATCATCGCTTGCAGCCGTTCCGCCTCGCTCTTGAGCGAATGACTTGCGGCCGTCGCCTCTTCCACCATGGCGGCGTTTTGCTGGGTGATCTGATCCATCTGATTGACGGCGGTGTTCACCTGCTGCAGCCCGGTCGCCTGTTCCTGCGCAGAGGCCGCGATCTCGGTCACGATGCCCGCCACCTCCTGCACCTGAGTGGAAATGCGCGTCAATGCAGCGCCTGTTTCGCCCACCAGCGTGACGCCCGCCGCAACCTGGTTCGACGACGTCGAGATCAGGGTCTTGATCTCCCGCGCGGCATCCGCCGACCTCTGCGCCAGCGCCCGCACCTCGGAAGCAACCACCGCGAATCCGCGACCCGCCTCCCCCGCGCGGGCGGCCTCGACACCGGCGTTCAGCGCCAGCAGGCTCGTCTGGAACGCAATCTCGTCGATGACCCCGATGATCTGGCCGATCTCCGTCGAGGATTTGGCGATCTCGCTCATGGCCGCCACGGCCCGCTGCACGACCTCGCCGGACTTTTCCGCGCCGACCCTGGCTGTCGCGACCACGTTCTGCGCATGGTGAGCCCCCTGGGCTGTCGTCCGGACCGTCGCGGTGATCTCGTCGAGCGCGGCGGCGGTCTCTTCAAGGCTCGCGGCCTGCTGCTCGGTGCGCCGCGACAGATCGTCGGACGCCTGGGCGATTTCACCCGCGCCCGACTGCATGCCGAGGCTGCTGCCCGCAATGATGCTCATCGTCTGTTCGAGCTTGTCGACCGCATCGTTGAAATGCGTGGCAAGCTGGCGGTAGGCGTCCGGGAAGTCCCGCACCCGGGTGGTGAGATCGCCGCTCGCCAGCGCGGCCAGTGAGACGCCCAGTTGCTCGACCACGTCCGCCTGCTCGCGCGCCACGGCGGCGCGTTCCGCATCTGCTTTGGTCCGCTCTTCCTCTGCAGTCTTGCGGGCCTGCGCGGCTTCGCTTTCCAGTTCTCGCGCGCGCTGCCCCTGGATTTTGAACACCTGCACGGCGCGCGCCATTTCCCCGATCTCGTCGCGCTTGTCCTGCGCCGGCACGTCGACGTCCAGAGCGCCCTGCGCCAGGCTCTTCATCGTCGCGGTGATGCGCTGGATCGGAAGCGCCAGGCCACGGCCGATGAACCAGGCCAGCACGCATGCAATCATCAATCCCGCGACGCCGAGGCCGAGCACGGAGGCCATGACGTTTTCAATGGCCTTGATGGTCCCTTGTTCGATCTGCTCCTGCTCGCTCTCGCTCACATGCACGGCATCGGCTGCAAGCTGGGCGATCTCCATGGCGAGAGCCGCCATGGAGGTGTCGATGAGCGAGACGATCTCCTCGTCCGCCTTCAGCGCCTTGGCGGCCACCGCATTGAACGACGCCACGGTGACGTAAAACGCGCTGACCGACGCTCCATGGTCGGTCGCCTCATAGGCTGATTGCAGTTTGGGCGCGAAAGCGTTCAACTCCGACATGGCGACCGCGTAGGATTTCGCCGCCGACGCATCGTGCCGCTCGAGGGCGCGATCGAGTTGCAGGCGCATCGTCATCAGGCTCTTGATCGCCGACCCGGACGCCTTGAGCTGATCGGAATTCCCTTCGCCCTGGCCGATGTCGAACAACGTCTCGAGCCCCTGCTGGAGCTTCTCTCCCAGGGGATCGATCTCGCGCGAAACGAACGTCTCCTCCGCCGCGTGCAGATCTGCGACCCGGTGGAATTGAGCCGCGTAAGTGTCGAAGAGCGTTTGAACCTTGCGCAGCTTGTCGAGGCGGTCCGGCGCACGCGTTTCCGCGATGGCCGAGTTGATCGACTGGCGCACCGCGACCTCGGCCTTTTCGGCTCCCGCCAGCGCCGAGGCATGCCCCGAGATGCCGAATTCACGCACGTAGCGCCGCATGTCGAGAAAGTCTCGATCGACCTTGCGCACGCGGTCCTCGACCTCGATGCTTTCGTGCAGACGGCCCAGGGACGCGCTGATCGACTTGACGGCCATGAAGCTGAATCCGCATGCGAGCGCCAGCAGGATGACGATCGAGACGAATCCCGTCGCCACTCGCGTGCCGACCCTGAGATTGCCAAAGCTCAGCCTGCTGCTTCCCGTCGCGGTATCCGCACCCTTAGTGATATCGCCTGCCATGGTCGTCACTCCCCCAGCCTCCAGGCCAGGCGCGCGCGGGCACGGCCGGCGCAAGATGAGCGCCAGGAGTGTGCTCGACCGTCAGCGGCCAGACCAATTCCGAGAGCGCATCAAACCTGCGCCGGGTAAAAACTTTGCCTTAGGCGCTGCCACAGAGGAGGTAAAATGTGATTCATTTCAGTACATTACAGAACCGGTAAGCTGTCATGCGCGGCCTCCACCAAGCCATTGGCGGGCCGGTGCTATCTTTTGCGCAGGGTTTTCCGATACTGTCGCCCGACACGGGAGCCGGAACAACACGGCCACGCGGGAGGAAGACATGGGACACCTGAACTCGGCGAAAGCCGTCGCGACGAGCCTCGCCTTCATGGGCGCGCTCGCCGGAACATCAGTGCCGGCGGCGGCGCAGCAGAGCGTCGAGGAGTTCTACCGAGGCAAGAAGATCGACATGATCATCGGCTATTCGGCCGGCGGCACCTATGATCTCTACGCCCGCCTCGTCGCCCGGCACCTCGGCAATTACCTGCCCGGCAAGCCGCTCATCATTCCGCGCAACATGCCGGGCGGCGGCAGCCGCACGGCGACCACCTGGGTCTACACGGCGGCCCCGCGCGACGGCACCGTCCTGGCGACGGGAGACCAGTCGCTCTCGGTCGGACAGGCGATGGGTGACAAGCAATTGCGCGTCGACACGCGCGAACTGATCTACATCGGCAATCCGACGGCCGACAACAACACGACCGTCACCTGGCACACCAGCCCGATAAAAACCATCGAGGACGCCAAGCGGATCGAAGCGCCCATGGGGGCGACGGGCGGCTCCACCTCTTCGCAATACCCGAAGGCCATGAACGCCATTCTGGGCACGAAGTTCAAGATCATCCTGGGCTATCCGGGAGGCAACGACATCAGCCTCGCGATGGAGCGCGGCGAGGTCGCGGGACGCGGCTCGAATGCCTGGGGCGCCTGGAAGGCGACGCGCGCCGACTGGATCCGCGACAAGAAGATCAACATCCTGGTTCAGATCGGCCTGACCAAGGCGCCCGATCTGCCCGACGTTCCCCTGCTGATGGATCTCGCCACCAACGAGGAGGATCGCGCGGTTCTGAAACTGCTCTCCGCATCGACCACCATCGGGCGGCCGATCTTCACGACGCCGGGCGTTCCCGAAGATCGCGTCAAGGCGCTGCGCGCGGCCTTCGACGCCATGGTGAAGGACCCTGCCTTCCTGGAAGCGGCCAAGAAGGAAAATCTCGACATCGATCCGGTGTCGGGAGAGGAACTGCAGCGCATCGTCGGCGAGATCGTCGACACGCCCAAGCCCATTGCCGACCGTCTGCAGGAGATCATCGGCGGCGTCGAGAAAAATCTCTGAAGGGGGCCCGCATGACGCAATCCAACGCGCGCACCGTCCACGAAGGCCTCGCCCGAGAGGTTGCGGCCGCCACCCGCATTCTCGTCGCCGAGAAGATCCTGGATTACAGCGGCCACGTCTCGACTCGGCTGCCGGGCGGAGGCTTCCTGATCCAGACCGGGCTCGACTCGCGGGCCGACCTGCGTCCCGACAGGCTGCTGGTCGTCGACTACGAGGGCAAGGTGCTGGAGGGCGAAGGCAATCCTCCGGCCGAACTCGCCCTGCATGTCGAGATGTTTCGCGCGCGGCCGGACATTCAGTCGATCCTGCACTGCCACATGGATCTGGCCATCGCCTTCACGATGATGAAAGGCGTGCAGCTGAAGCCCATGCGCGCCCGCGCGGTGCGATGGGAGAGCGGCATCCCGACCCATCCCGATCCAAGCCACATCAAGCACACCGAACAGGCGGCATCGCTGGCCCGCACGCTTGGTCCCCACAATGCCGTGCTGATGCGCGCCCACGGCCTCACGCTGGTGGCCGAGTCGGTTCCCGCACTCCTCGTCGACGCCATCCACTTTCAGGAAAACGCCCTCGCGCTCATGCAGGTGCTGCAGGCCGGAGCCGAGCCGCTTCCCCTGACGCAGGACGAGATCGATCAGGTCAATCGGCACGAGATGCGCGAATTCCACATCGGCAAGCTCTGGTCTTATTACTTGGGTCGAGCCGTGAACGCCGGCATCGTCCCCGCGGCGTGGGCCGGAAACTGACATATCGCAGCGCAGCGTCGTCGTGCGTCGCAGCGAAACAAGTTTGAGAAAGCCGCATTCCGTCAGGCATTTCTTGAAAAGAGACGCTTTGCAAATTCATGCCGCACGCTACACTCCCCCGGTCTGCCACCCACGCAACAAGTGAGGGGACGTCATGGGGAAACGCTCGATCATTCAGCTTTGCGGCGCGGCCGCAGCCGTTCTCGTCGCGATGATGCCCGCAAAAGCCAGCGACTTCTACGCCGGCAAGTCGATCGAAATCCTCATCGGTTCGGGAGTCGGCGGCGGCTACGACCGCTATGCCCGCACCGTGCTGCATCACATGGTGCGGCACATTCCGGGACATCCGACCTACGTGCCCAAGAACATGCCGGGCGCGGGCAGCATGAAGACCGCCGAATATCTCACCACGCAAGCGCCCAAGGACGGCACCACGATTGCGCTGCTGCAGCCCGGCGCCCTGTTCGAACCGCTGGTCAACGACAAGCTGAAGTTCCGCTACGATCCCGCCAAATTGGCGATGATCGGCAGCGCCAACAGCGGAACGCGCGTCTGCGTCACCTACCACAAATCGAAGATCAAGACCTTCGAGGACGCCATGAAGATCCCGTCCAACATGGGCGGCAATTCACCCGGCTCTTCCACCACCGATTATGCCCTGATGCTGAACCATCTCGCGGGCGCGAAATTCAACGTGGTCAATGGCTATAATTCGACGTCGCTCGTCGTGCTCGCAATGGAGCGCGGCGAACTGGACGGTGTCTGCGGCTTCGACACCGCGTCTTTCGCGGCCCAGAAGCCCGACTGGTACAACACCGATCAATCGCACATGATTCTTCAGGTCGGCATCGAGCCCGATCCCGAACTCGAAAAGATGGGCGTGCCGTCGATCTGGAAATATGTGTCCGGCCGAAATCGCGACGTGGCGGAACTCATTCTGTCGCAGCAGGAGTTTCACCGCCCCTTCGTCGCCCCTCCCGGCACCGAGCCGGCACAACTCGCGATCCTGCGCACGGCCTTCGACAAGACCATGAAGGATCCTGACTTCCTCGCGGACGCCAAAAAAGCGCAGCTCGACATCGCGCCCAAGACGGGCCGGACCATCGAGGCGCTGATGAAGAAGGTCTATGAGGCCCCGCAAGATCTCGTCGAGGAAGCCCGCAAGGCGCTCGGCCGCTGACGGGCCGAACGCCTCGGGATCACTCGCGCTTGATGCCGACCGCCTGCACGATCGCGGCGTTGAGCTCGACCTCCTTGCGCACATAGGCGTCGAAGTCAGTGGAACTCATGGGCATCGGATCCGCGCCGAGCGCGGCATATTTCGTGCGAACGGCGGGCGACTCGAGCGCGGTCCGCAATTCGCTCGCCAGACGATCGACGATGGCGCGCGGCGTCTTGGCGGGCGCGAACGCGCCGATCCAGAATTCGTAGCCCGAATCCGGCAGCCCCGCCTCGACCGTCGTGGGCACGTCCGGCAGCACCGAGGAACGCTTCGAACTCGACACCGCCAGGGCTTTCAGCTTGCCGTCGCGGATCAGCGAAAGCGCCGGAGGCACGGGCGAGAAGTAGAAATCCACGCGACCCGACAGGACCTCGTTGATCGCTTCGGGCGCGCCCGCATAAGGCACGTGCACGGCGTCGAAACGCGCCGCCATGCGCATGCGCTCCGCCGCCAGATGCGTGGAATTGCCGATGCCGCCCGAGCCGAAATTGATCGAGCCCGGCTTGGCTTTCGCCGCCGCGATGAAATCCCCCAGGCTCGACCATCCGCGCGACGCCGGCGTCACCATGACGGTCGGAATGCTGGCCAGAGGCGCCAGCGCGACGAAGTCGCGCGTCACGTCGAACGGCAGGTTGGCGAACATCGCCGAGAACAGCGTGTGGGTCGAGGAATTGACCAGCAGCGTGTAGCCGTCGGGCTCCGCCCGCGCCGCGAACGTCGTGCCGATGCGCTGTCCCGCGCCGGCGCGGTTTTCGATCACGATGGCCTGTCCGATCTGCTTGCTGACCTGCTCGAAGGCGAGCCGGGCCAGAACGTCGGTCGCGCTGCCGGGCGAGAGCGTCACCACCACCTTGATGGGCTGGCGCGTCGGCCAGTCTTGAGCGGCGACAGGCAAGGATGCGAACATTGCCGAGCCTGCGAGCAGAGCCAATCCGGCCAGAAAGCGCTTCATCCCTGTGTCCCGTCGTTCGAGTGCGGAGCGGTGAAGCTTAGACCATTGGCGGTTCCCCGCAACCGAGGGCTTGCGGCGTGTTGCGCGCGCGACGGGTAAACAAACGCTAAGACGCGCCATGCATGCTCACGTCGATTCGCATGAGGGGAAACGCTGTGTCCGCCTGGAAAGACGAGAAAAACGCCCGCGCGCTCGCCCGATTGAACAAGGCGCTTCCGGCCGTGTTTCCCAAGACTGTTCTGGCTCATGCGCTGAGCCGGCCGCTGGTTCCCCCCACGCCCCGCCTGGCCATGGACTCCTACTGGCGCGCGCATCCCCTGCGCGCCGACAGGCTCGCGCGGGCGCTGGCGGCCCGCAGCGGCGCACCCGACGGCTGGACCTGGCGCAGTTCCGCAGCCGACTTCCGCTTGCCGCCCGCGCCCTATCGCGACGAGCGCTTTTCTCTCGGTCGCGGACATTGCTGCGTCTGCGGCCAGCCCGCATTCCGCTTCGGCTGGCACGTCGACCTCTGGGGACGGGGCGAGCCGAACAAGAATGCCTCGTGGCATGCCTGCTGCGTCGCGGCGTGGAAGCTCTGGACCGCCCCGCGCGACTATCTCGCCATCCTTCGCAAGGCGCAGGGCCGCGTCTGTCCGGTCACCGCAAAGCGCCTGCTCAAGTCCGGCGAAGTCGATCACCGCATGCCGCTCTACCGCGTCTGGCGCGAGGAGAGCCAACGGCCCTGGCCGGAACTCCTGTCCTTCTGGGGCGCGCCAAACCTCCAGGTGATCAATCGGGACGGTCACCTGAACAAGTGTCAGGACGAAGCGCGCGAGCGCGCAGGCTGGCGTCTCGATGAAAAACGCGCCACAGTCGACGGAGATCGCGAGCCCGCAGGATAGGAGTCCGCATGAGCGCCCAAGAAATCCAACCCGGCGCATTGCTGACGGAACGTGAAATCGCCCTGCTGCAAAGGGCTGCCTCGTCCAACATTCTCGCCTACATGCCTCCGCACGATCTGATGATTGTGCGCTTCGTCGCACTCGGCCTGGTCGAGGACGCCGGCGGCGTCCTGTCGCTCACCCCCGCGGGGCACGCCGCAGCCGAGGCAGGGCCTTCGTGAGGAAGGCGCCGCGCGGCGAAGAGCGTCACCGGCCCATGGCTTCCTGGGCTTTCACCAGCACGGCCGGCGGCAGCGACGCGAAGCGTTTCAACGCAGCTTCGATCTCCTCTCCGCTCACCGCCGAAATGTCGAGACCGGTCTTGTTTGCGTCTGCCAGGAACTCCGGGTCCTTCAAGGTCTTCTGAAACGCCTCGCGCAACGCGGCCAGGCGCGCCGCCGGAATGTTCGGCGGTCCGGCGATCGGCCGCGAGAGTACCTGCTGGCCGAAATGAACGTCGAGGATCTGCCGCTCTTCGTCGGTCTTGGCGAAATCGAACACGCTTGGAATGTCGCCGAAATCCTTGCCCTTCACCGAGCCCATCTGGATGACGAGCTTCAACTGGCCGCTCTGCACTTCCTTCTGCCATTGCGAATTGATCGACGATCCATAGAGACCGCACGAGCCATTGACCTCGCCGCGGATCATCGCGAGATTCACGTCGCGCGTGCCCGGATAGCCCGGGATGACCTTCACCTTCGCGCCCAGCACGTTTTTCAGCACCATGGCGTGCTGCGTCGTGATCGCAGCCTGCGCGCCGCCGCCGAAGATCGTCTCCTTTTCCATGACGTCCTTCCACGTGCTGGCGGCGCCAGGCGCCTGCCACACCCCGCAATACGCGACCTCCTGGGCCATCGAGCCGACCCAGCTGAATTTGACCGGATCGAATCGCGCGGTCTTGTTGCCGAAGATCGCCTCCATGGCGGCAGACGAGGCGAAGATCGCCAGTACGGTGCCGTCCGCCTCCGCCTGGTTGAACACGTGGTTCGCGGCCGTGATGGAGCCCGCGCCAGGCATGTTGGAGGGAACGATCGTCGGGTTGCCGGGAATGAAGCGGCCCATGTGGCGCGCCAGCACACGCGCGTTTGCGTCGTAACCTCCGCCCGGAGGGAAGCCGATCAGCAGCGTGATGGTCTTGCCCTTGTAGAATTCAGCCGGCGTCTGCGCGGCTGCCTGCAAGGGGCTCGTCACAACGGCGGCAAGCAAGCAGCTACGCAGCACACGAGACATGAGCGTCATGAAACTTCCTCCCGGGGTGGCCGCGTGTTCGAGGCCTTGGAGGAAGCTCATCAGTCTTGGCGCGTGCGGTCAAGCCGGGGACGCCCCCATCGCATCACTCGGCAGGCGAAGCCAGACATGGATCGAGCAACACGTGGACGCGATCCTGCCGATGATACGCGCCGCGAAGCGCGACGCGGTCGCCAAGCTTCATGCCGTTGTCGCTGTATGTCACGCACAGGACACGCACGGCCGGTTGCGAACAGACCGCGAGATACCACAAGGCCCCATCGGTCTGGACGAGCGTCAACACGCCTTCGATCCAGAGATCGATGCGCCGCTCGGGCTCCACGAGCCCCTCCAGCGCGGCCGGCAGACTGTCGCAGCTGGCGAGACTCGCGGGCGGAGCCTCGGCTTCCGCCAGCCCGACGCGCCCCGCAATGTCCGCGTCGTCGGCACGTGCGGGCCCGACCAACGCCTGCGAGATCGTCAGCCATAGGACGACGCCGATCCGAAACCGATGATGCACGGAGTAGACCCTCCTCGACTGCCCTGAAAGCAGAAAGCCCCGGAGCGGATTCCGACGGGAATCTGGTCCAGGGCTTTCAAAATGGTGGGCGCGACAGGGATCGAACCTGTGACCCCTACGATGTCAACGTAGTGCTCTCCCGCTGAGCTACGCGCCCGAGGCGCGGGCGGCGTCGCCCGTGCAATCGGAATGGGCGGGGTATAATGGCTCGCGCCACGCCACGCAAGCGCTTTGCTCGAACCTTTCCCGCCTGTTCGGGCCTTTAGGCGGCGAGCAGCCTTTGAACCTCGTTGACGAGGTCCTTCAGGTGAAACGGCTTCGAGAGAATCTTGGCCTCTTTCGGCGCATTGTTGTCGGGGTTCAGGGCGACGGCCGCGAAGCCCGTGATGAACATCACCTTGATGTCGGGATCGAGTTCGGTGGCGCGGCGCGCCAGTTCGATGCCGTCCATTTCCGGCATCACGATATCGGTCAGCAGAAGTTCGAACGGTTCTTCGCGCAACCGGTTATAGGCCGAGAGGCCATTGTCGAAGGAAGCAACGTCGTAGCCGGCGTTCTGGAGAGCTTTCACCAGGAAGCGGCGCATGTCGTTGTCGTCCTCGGCGAGGAGAATTTTGGTGGAATTCACAACGGACTCGTTCATCTTGGCCTCACGCGGGACACTCACTCAGCATAAACACCCGGGACGGTAAAGAACCGATGAAAAAAGCCGGGCATTCGAGCGAATTACGAAGGACCCGTACGGCGTCGTTACAGCTGGGCATGCGTCAATCGGGTCGTGGACAGCCGGGACCGGGGTTGGCACATTGCATGCAAACATCGGAACGAGATCTGCGGGATACGAAGCTCGAACGACGAAACCGGACGGCACGGAGACGGGAATGAAACGGTCGAAAATCGGTCGGGGAGAGACGCCGCTCGGATCCCCCGCCGGGTCGATCGCGCCCGAGTTCGATCCGCCGTTCGACGTGCTCGAACCCGAGGATCTCGCCTCTCCGCTGGTGTTCTCGTCGCCGCATTCCGGATCGATCTATCCCGCGAGCTTCCTGGCCTCGTCCCGGCTCGACGGCCTTTCGCTGCGTCGCTCCGAAGATGCCTTCGTGGACGAACTCTTCGCCGCGGCGCCCGGGCTCGGCGCGCCTCTTCTGCGGGCGCATTTTCCACGCGCATTCCTGGACGTGAATCGCGAGCCCTACGAGCTCGACCCGCGCATGTTCGACGGGAAACTTCCGGCTTACGCCAACACGCGCTCGCTTCGGGTCGCCGGCGGCCTGGGGACGATTGCGCGCGTCGTGGGCGAGGCGCAGGAAATCTATGCTGGCCGCATGCCCGTCGAAGAGGCGATTCGCCGGATCGAAGGCCTCTACAAGCCTTACCATCATGCGCTACGCCAATTGATGCGGCGCGCCTCCGAGGCGCATGGCGTCGCGGTGCTGATCGATTGCCACTCGATGCCCTCGTCCGCCGCCGGCCCGCAAACGCCCCGTGCGGCCGAGCGATCCGCGCCGGGTTGCGACCGCGCCGATGCGGATTTCATCCTTGGTGACCGTTACGGGACGAGCTGCGGCTCGTTCATCGTCGACCTGGTCGAGTACGAGTTGCGCCAGATGGGCTATTCGGTTCAGCGCAACAAGCCGTATGCGGGCGGCTTCATCACCGAGCACTACGGCAGTCCAGGCGCCGGATTCCACGCCCTGCAGATCGAGATCAAGCGATCCCTCTACATGGACGAAAGGACGCTGCAGAAACTGCCGGCCTTCGCGGCGGTCAGCGCCGACCTGACGCGCATGACGCGATCCTTGATGCGGCAGGTGAATGGGCTTGGAGACGGTCGCGCTCTCGCGGCCGAGTAACCCCCTGGCGCAGCAATATTCGGCAATGATGGAGCAGATCGCCCCCTGAAAGAAAGACGGCCGCCGACTTTCGTCGGCGGCTCAAGTCAAGGGAGGAAACGCCCAAGGAGGGCATCGGCAGCAACATCGTTGCCGCACTGCGATAATATGCATGTGCAACGCACAAAAAGCAAGTCCTGCTGACCTATTTTTCGCCCCTGCGGCAGCCTGCCGCAAGATCGGCCCGAACCCTTTGAAACAGAGCATCTTTCGCGAGGCCTGGCTGTCTGCATCAGTTTGTGCGGGACCCGGCGCCTCCCCCTCGCCAGCACCAGAAAGCTCCTGTATGTCTCGCCGGAGCGCCTTGCCCGGGAGACATCATGACCGCCGTCGATTTCGCGCGCTTCGTCGAGGATCTTGCCACGGCTTCGGGCGAGGCCATTCTGCCCTTCTTCAGGACCCAGATGGGCGCGGACGACAAGTCCGGCGGCGGCGTCTTCGATCCGGTGACCGAAGCCGACCGGGCCGCGGAAAGCATCATGCGGCGCATGATCGAGCAGTCCTTCCCCGAACACGGCATCATCGGCGAGGAATTCGGGGTCAAGAATCCCGATGCCGAATATGTCTGGGTGCTCGATCCGATCGACGGCACCAAGAGCTTCATCTCGGGCATGCCGGTTTGGGGCACGCTGATCGGCCTGCAGCACGATGGACGGCCCTGCTACGGCATGATGCACCAGCCCTTCACCCGCGAGCGATTCGCGGGCGACAGCAAATCCGCGCTGTGGCGCGGCCTCGACCGCCTGGGCAAGCCCGCCGAGCGCCGCCTGCATGCGCGCTCCTGCGCGAATCTCGCATCCGCGACCCTGATGACGACACACCCGGGCCTGCTCGCGCCGGGCACGCTGGATCCTTACCGCCGCGTCGAGGAAAAGGTGCGGCTCTCCCGATATGGCGGCGACTGCTACGCCTATTCGATGATCGCCGCCGGCCATGTCGATCTGGTCATCGAGAGCGGGCTGCAGGCCTATGACATCGTCGCCCTCGTGCCGATCGTCGAGGGTGCGGGCGGCATTGTGACGAACTGGCAGGGCGGCAGCCCCGCAGACGGCGGCGCGATCGTGGCGGCAGGCGACCGGCGCGTGCACGAACAGGCGCTCGAGCTTCTCGCCCGCGCCTGACCCTCAGGACGCCCGTCCGTAGCGGGCCAGCAACGCTTCGGCCTCACCGGCGGCGCCCGGCACGAACGCATCGAAGGCCGCCCAGAACTGCGAGCGCACGTCGTCGCGCTCGAGCAGGATTTCGTGCCTCGCCCGCGACAGGGTCACGAACCGCCCCGCTTTGAGGCGCGCGGAGAAACGCTCGATGGCCGGCGTGCTGACGACGCGATCCTCTCCGGCCGCCACCACCAGCGTCGGCGTCGTGATCAGCCGCGGATAGTCCGAGTCGGCAAATTTCCGCATCGCCCGGAAGGCCGCATGCACCCACGCGATGGTCGGATCACCGATGCCGAGCCGCGGCTCGGCCTCCAGGATGGTCTTGATACGATTGAACCGAACCGGATCGGTCGTCAGTGGATTGCCTTCGAAGGGCCGCGCCACGATGGGCCGGTTGCCGCCGGACGGCACGAAAGCGCCGCCGAGGCCCACGGCGTCGAGCAGAACCGCCAGGCCGCGCGCGAGATCGGGATGCCGAACGTGGATGTCGATCATCGGCGCAGTGAGCACCATCCGGGCGAAGGGCGAGCGCCGGCGGCGCGCCTGTTCGAGCAGCACGGCCGCGCCCATGGAATGTCCGAGGGCGAACCACGGCTGCGGACAGAATGGCCCCAGCACCTGCTCGGTGACGGCGGTCAGATCGCGCTCGTACAATGCGAAATCGTCAATGTGACCCTTGAACCGATTCGACAGCTCTCGCTCCGAAAACCCCTGCCCGCGCCAGTCGAACGCCACCACCACGAAGCCGCGTTCCAGCGCTTCGCCGACGGTCTCGAAATATTTCTCGATGAACTCCGAACGGCCGGTGACGATCAGCAGCGTCCCGCAAGGCGGTCGCGACGGCGTCCAGCGCGCCACCCGCAAGCCGACGCCATCCGCGGCTCGGATCGTCCCGAGGGCGACGCCGGGCGGCGGCTGATTGTCAGGCGTGACGACGAGCTCCATCAGCGGCTCCTGGCTTCGTGAGCCTTATAGACGAGCCCCGCGCGAATGAAAGCCGAGGCGCGAACGCCGCCCTGGAATTCCGCTTCGGGGCAGGCAAATGTCCGCCGCCTCGACGAAAGCGGCCTCAGATGCAAAGCTGCGCCCGCGTGAGTCGGTGGCGGCGGCGCGTGTCGGGCAGGAGAGACCTTCATGGGTGACATTTCGGGCTTTGGCCTGTTCGCGCTTGCCGTGGTGATCTTCGTCGTCATCACCATTCTGATGGGCGTCAGGCAGGTGCCGCAGGGCTACGCCTATACGGTCGAACGATTCGGCCGTTACCACAAGACTCTGACGCCCGGCCTCGGCGTGATCGTGCCGTGGATCGACGGCATCGGTCGCCGCATCAACGTCATGGAGCAGGTGCTCGACGTCCCCTCCCAGGAGGTCATCACGCGCGACAACGCCTCGGTGACGGTCGACGGCGTGGCCTTCTTCCAGGTGCTCGACGCCGCGCGCGCCTCCTACGAAGTCGCGGATCTGCAGAATGCGCTGCTCAACCTGCTGATGACCAACATCCGCACGGTCATGGGCTCGATGGATCTCGACGAGCTTCTGTCGCGCCGCGATTCGATCAACGTGCAATTGCTGCAGGTGATCGACGCCGCCGCCGGCCCCTGGGGAATCAAGATCAACCGCGTCGAGATCAAGGACATCGTGCCGCCCAAGAACCTGATCGACTCGATGGCGCGGCAGATGATGGCCGAGCGCGAGAAGCGCGCCGCCGTGCTCGAGGCCGAAGGTCAGCGGCAGGCCGACATCCTGCGCGCCGAAGGTCGCAAGCAGGCCGTCATGCTCGACGCCGAAGGCCGCAAGGAAGCGGCCTTCCGCGATGCCGAAGCGCGCGAGAGGCAGGCACAGGCCGAGGCCGCCGCCACCGCCATGGTGAGCGACGCCATCGGCAAGGGCGACCTGTCGGCGCTCAACTATTTCATCGCCGAGAAATACGTCAGCGCCATCGATTCGCTCGCCAAGGCCCCGAACCAGAAGGTCTTCATCATGCCGATGGAAATGGCCGGCCTGGCCGGCACCATCGGGGGCATCGCCGAACTGACCCGCACGGCGCTCGACGCGACCGCGCAGCAGACGGCGCAGCGGCGCGGCTCCGTGCCGCCCGCCCGCACCGGCCAGCAGACGTGAGACGGCGCGCATGAGCATCGCCACCAATGCCTGGACCTGGCTGATCGTCGGACTGCTGCTTTGCGCGGGCGAGGCCGTCGCCCCGGGTCTTTTCCTGCTGTGGATCGGGCTCGCGGCGCTCGCCAACGGCGTGCTGCTGATCGCCCTGCCGCTCGACCTGCCCTGGCTGCTCCTGAGTTTTGGATTTTTCACCGCGCTCTTCGTGCTGGCGGGCAGCCGCTTCTACGGGTCGCGCGACGAGACCAGCAGCGACGCGCCCTTCCTCAATCGTCGCGCCGCTGCACTTGTGGGCCGCGAGGCGCGCTTGCAGGAAGCCATCGTGGACGGATTCGGCCTGGTGCGGATCGACGACACGGTCTGGCGCGTGGCGGGGCCGGACCTGCCCGCCGGCGCGCGCGTCCGCGTCGTCGGCCTGGCGCGCGACGGCGCTGTGCTCGACGTCGAGCCGCACACGGCGGAGGCTTCGAAAAACCTTCCGTGATTTCGATCCCGGACGCGCCACGTGCTAGGCATGCCCCCCGCATGCGTCACACGAGGTCCCCCATGAAGCTCTACTATTCGCCCGGAGCCTGCTCGCTTTCCCCCCACATCGCGTTGCGCGAAGGCGGCTTCACCTTCGATCTCGAGAAAGTCGACCTGCGCGCCAAGACGACGGCGTCCGGGGCGGATTTTCGAGCCATCAACCCCAAGGGTTCGGTGCCGGCCTTCGTCACCGACTCGGGCGAGGTTCTCACCGAAGGTCCCGCCATCGTCCAGTACATCGCCGACCAGGCTCCCGGCACACAACTCGCGCCGCATGCCGGCACGATGGAGCGATATCGCCTGATCGAGTGGCTGAACTTCATCACCACCGAACTGCACAAGGGCTTCAGCCCGCTGTTCAAGCCGACGACGCCCGACGATTACAAGCCGATCGCCCGCGAACAGATCGAGCAGCGCTTCGACTGGGTGAACGGTCAACTCGCCGAGAAACAGTTCCTGATGGGCGATCATTTCACCGTCGCGGACGGCTATCTGTTCGTCATCCTGCGCTGGGCCAAATCGATGAAGTTCGATCTCGCGCGCTGGCCGGCGCTGACCACCTATTTCGACCGCGTCGCCGCACGTCCCAAGGTCGTCGAGGCGCTCGAAGCCGAAGCCAAGGGCTGACGATCAGGGGCGGTCGCTCAGGCGACGCCCACCCGCAACAGGTCGTGCAGATGCACGATGCCGCACGGCCTGTTCGCCTCGTCGACGACCAGCATGGCCGAGATCTTGCGGCTGTTGAGCATTTCGAGCGCCTCGACCGCCAGCGTGTCGGGCGTGACCGTGCGGGGCGCGCGCGTCATCACATCCGCGACCTTCGCGGCCATCAGGTCGCTGCGCATGTGGCGGCGCAGATCGCCATCCGTCACGATGCCTTCGAGCACGCCGTCGGACCGGACGACGCCGACGCAGCCAAACCCCTTGCTGGAAATCTCCACCACGGCCTCGCCCATCCCGGCCTCGACGGCCACCAGCGGCACACGCTCCCCACGATGCATCAGGTCGCGCACGAAGGTGAGTTTGGCCCCGAGCTTGCCGCCCGGATGGAACACGCGGAAATCCTGCGCCGTGAAGCCCTTGGCTTCCAGCAGCGCAATCGCCAGAGCATCCGCGATGGCCAGCTGCATCGTCGTCGACGTGGTCGGCGCGAGGCCATTCGGGCAGGCCTCCTCGCTCTTGGGCAGGCAAAGGCAGACGTCGGCCTCGCGGCCGAGCGCGCCTTCGGCATTGGACGTGATGGCGATGAGGCCGATCCGGAAGCGGCGCGAATAGGTGATGATATCGGCCAGCTCCACCGTCTCGCCCGACCACGACAGCGCCAGCACGACGTCGCCCGACTGGATCATCCCGAGATCGCCATGGCTGGCTTCACCGGGATGAACGAAATAGGCGGGCTGGCCGGTGGACGCGAGCGTGGCGGCGATCTTGCGGCCGATGTGGCCGGACTTGCCCATGCCGGTGACGATCACCCGGCCGGGCGCCTTTCCGATGAGATCGACCGCGGCCGTGAAGTCGCGCCCCAATCCATTGTCCACCAGCGCCTTTTCCAGCGCCGCAATGCCGGCGCGCTCTAGTTCGAGCGTGCGCAGGGCGGAAGCTGTGGCCGGGGTCGCGCCAGCCGACTCGGAATTCTTGGTCATCGCCACCTCTTAGCAGCGCCCCGCATCGGTGTCAGCCACGCACCCGTAACCAGCCGTTAACCATGCCGCCTTAACGATGTGTTCAGATTTCGGCGCGGTCCCGTTTTCGGGCCGGCGCCGCGCATTGCGAGAGACTAGCCTATTGCCAGAGGCCGCCGGCACATCTGCGCTCTTGGCCACGACCGCTCTTCGGGCGGCCGTGATGCTGGCGCTTGTCTTGCCGCTCTCGACGTTCCCGGCCCGGAGCCAAACGGTTCAGCGTCTGCCGGGCGACGACTCGCTGCGGGGGTCCTTCGCACTGCCACCGGCAGACCCGGTCCCACCGCCCCAGGATCCTGACGAATGGCCCCGGCGGGCCGAGCCGGGTTGGCGCGACCGCGGCCTGCGCAAGCCCGCTCCCGGGACCGAAAAACCGGACCGCGTTCCCCTCCCGGCCGCCGTCCCCTACCCGACCAGTCCGGCGCTGAAACGAAAGCCCGCCGCGTCCGACGAGCGCGATACGCCCACGCCCGCGATCGAGCCGCTTATCCCGACCGTCGCCGAAGCCATGCTGCCGGGTCCTCCCGCCCTGCGCCGGCCGGCGGCGGAGGCCGATCCCTTTGCCCCGACGGGAGTCAAGGTCGGCGCGTTCGTGCTCAAACCCTCTCTCGAACAAAGCCTGGGCTACGACAGCAATCCGAACCGTCTCACGACCAATCCGAAAGGCTCCGCTGCGACCCGCACCGAAGGGCGTCTCAATGCCATGAGCGACTGGTCGTCGCACAGGCTCGAACTCGATCTGCGCGGCAGCTACACGGCCTTCCCAAACGTGCGCGACAGCGACCAGCCGGAAGGTGCGGCCCGCGCCACGCTGCGGCTCGACGTCGATCGCATCACGGCGGTCGAATTGGAAACCCGCGCGGCGCTGTCGACCTCGCGCCCCGGCGCACCGGAAACCGGCGGCGCGCTCGGCCGCAGCCAGGTCCTGACGCTCGGGGCCTCCGCGGGCTTCAATCGCCGCATGGGCCGCCTGCTGTTCGACACGAAAGCTCTGGTGGACCACACGTCCTACGAGGACGGAAAGCTCGCGGGCGGCGGCACGCTGCCACTCTCGCTCGACGACTTCGCCAGCTATGCGCTTCGGTCGCGCGTGTCCTACGAGATCGCGACCGCGCTCAATCCCTTGGTCGAAACGCAGGTCGATCTGCGAAGGCACGACAGTCCGCTCGACGCCAATTTCTATCGACGCGATTCAACCGGCTTCTCGGCACGCATCGGAAATTCCTTCGACGTGACACGCACGCTGACCGGCGAAATTGCCGCCGGCTATGCTCGCCGCACCTACGAGGACGCGCGATTCAGGCCCGTGGAAGGCCCCTCTTTCGCCGGCCAGCTCGTCTGGGCCGCATCGCCGCTCACCCGCGTCACCCTGCGGGCCGCGACCGAGATCGGCGAGACCAACGTGCTCGGCGTCGCCGGAGTCTCGATCCGCAAGGCCGACGTGGAAGTCGCCCACGCCCTGCGCCGCTTCCTGACGCTGACGGCCGTCGGATCCTATTCGAAATCCGTCTACGAAGGTGCGGGCCTCGAACAGGACGCCTGGTCGGGAAGCTTCCGGGCCGAATACAATCTTACCCGCAACCTCGCGATCCGTGGCACCTTCACGCACGAACTCTTGCGCAGCACCGCGCCGGCGTCGAACTACAGCGCCAGTACGGTCCTGTTCGGATTGAGGCTGCAACGCTGAACCACGGCGGGAGACCGGCACATGGCGCGCGACCCCGATCCGGATGACCTGCCGCCCAGCCCCGTCACCGGTCCCACCAAGCCTCGGCTCCTACGATTTCTCGGCCCCGGCCTCATCACCGGCGCGTCGGACGACGATCCGAGCGGCATCGCGACCTATGCACAGGCTGGCGCGCTGTTCGGCTACGCACTGTCCTGGACGCTGGTGCTCACCTGGCCGCTGATGGTCGCGGCCCAGATGATCAGCGCCCGCATTGGCCGGACCACCGGGCACGGCATTGCAGGCGTGTTGCGCCAGCATTACCCCGCATGGCTGCTCCAGTCCGTCGTGCTGCTCCTGCTCGCCGCCAATATCCTCAACCTCGGCGCGGATCTCGGCGCCATGGCGGACGCGACCGGCCATCTGCTCGATGCGCCGCGCGCCGTACTGGTCATCCTGTTCGGCGCGATCTGCATCTATCTGCAGATGTTCCTGCAATACTCGCGCTACGTCTCGGTGCTGAAATGGCTGTCGCTGACCCTGCTCTCCTATTTCGCCTGCGCGGCCGTCATCCAGATCGATTGGGCAGCGTTGGCGCGCGGCATTCTGCGCCCGGAACTGCGCCTCGACGGCGCCTATCTCACGACCGTGGTGGCCGTGCTCGGCACCACCATCAGCCCCTATCTGTTCTTCTGGCAATCGGCCGAGGAAGCCGAGGACCTGCGTGCCGATCCGCGCGGCGTCGATCTTCTCGACGGGCCCGAACAGGGTCCGGCGGAACTCGCCCGCATCGAAGGCGACACCATGATCGGCATGGGCTTCTCCAATCTCGTGGCGCTCGCCATTCTGGTGACCGCGGCCGCGACCTTGCATGCCTCCGGCATCACCGACGTGCAGACGTCCGCCCAGGCGGCGCTGGCGCTCGAACCCATTGCGGGCCGCTTCGCCGCTCTCGTGTTCACGATGGGCATCGTCGGCACGGGCCTGCTGGCGGTGCCTGTTCTCGCGGGATCGGCCGCCTATGCCATCGGCGAGGCGCGAGACTGGCCGATCGGCCTGTCGCGCCGGCCGCAGGAAGCCAAGGCCTTCTACGCGACCATCGCGATCGCCACCATCGTGGGCGTGCTGCTCTCGCTGTCGCCGGTCAATCCGATCAGCGCATTGTACTGGAGCGCGGTCATCAACGGGGTCGCCGCCGTGCCGCTGATGATCGCCATGATGCTGATGGCGTCGCGACGCGACATCATGGGTCCCTTCGCCCTGCGCGGAACATTGAAGATCGTCGGCTGGCTCGCCACGGGCGTCATGGCGGCCGCCGTGGCCGCCATGCTGATTTTCACGATCTGACGATCAGAGCTTCGCCGCGATCTTCTTGAGTTCGGCCTTGAAGGCCGGCGCAATGTCTTCGCGTTCCAGCGCGAAATGCACGTTCGCCAGAAGGAACCCGAGCTTCGATCCGGTGTCGCAGGTTCGCCCGTCGAAGCGCACGCCGAAGAACTTCTGCATGTCGGCCAGCTTCTTCATGCCGTCGGTGAGCTGGATCTCGCCGCCAGCGCCTTTTTCGAGCGACTCGAGAATGCCGAAGATCTGCGGCTCGAGAACGTAGCGGCCCGAGATGATCAGGTTCGAGGGAGCCGTGCCCTTGGCTGGCTTTTCGACCATGCCGCCGATCTCGAACGTCGCGCCGAAATCCTGCTTCACCGAAACGACGCCATAGAGATGTGTTTCGTCTTCAGGCACTTCCTCGACCGCAATGATGTTGCCGCCATGCTGCTCGTAGGCTTCGAGACACTGCGCGATGCAGCGCGACTTTCGCGCACCCGGCAGCGTGATCATGTCGGGCAGGATCACGGCGAACGGTTCGTCGCCGATGATGTCGCGCGCGCACCAGACCGCATGGCCGAGGCCGAGCGGCGCCTGCTGACGCGTGAAGCTCGTCGCACCTGCCTTCGGCAAGTCAGCCATCAGGGCCGCATATTCCTTCGTCTTGCCGCGCTTCTGCAGCGTGTCTTCGAGCTCGTACGACATGTCGAAATGATCTTCGATCACGGCCTTGTTGCGTCCCGTCACGAAAACGAAATGCTCGATGCCGGCTTCACGCGCTTCATCGACGGCGTGCTGGAGCACGGGACGATCCACCACGGTGAGCATTTCCTTCGGAATGGCCTTGGTGGCCGGAAGCACGCGGGTGCCGAGACCGGCGACGGGAAAGATGGCCTTGCGTACGCGTTGGGACATGTCGAGCTTCCGGTCTGGGTGGTGAATTCGAGTCTCCGGCGCAGGCTGTACCGCACCGGGTCGGGAACGCAAGCGCCGCCACGGCCCTTGTGAGGTGTTTGACGCAATTCGCGCAGTTTACCCTAAGTTCCAACGACGAATTTACCGGCCGCCCGCTCTGCGCTTATAAGGAACGTTCTGATCGAACGAAGAGGCGGCAAGGCATGACGGTCCTGGTGACGGGCGGCGCAGGGTACATCGGGAGCCACATGGTTCTCGAACTGTTGGACGCCGGCGAAAAGGTCGTGGTGCTGGACAATCTCTCGACCGGCTTCCGCTGGGCCATTCCCGAGGGCGTGCCCCTGGTGGTCGGCGATTTCGGCGACCGCGATCTCGTGACTTCGGTCATCGCCGACCACGCGGTCGACGCGATCATCCACTTCGCGGCCAAGATCGTGGTTCCTGAATCGGTCAGCGATCCCCTCGGCTATTACGAAAACAACACCTCCAAGGCCCGCAGCCTCATCGCCGCCGCGGTCGACGCCAAGGTCCAGCACTTCATCTTCTCGTCCACCGCAGCCGTTTACGGCAATCCACAGGCCAATCCCGTGACGGAGGACGAACCGCTGTCGCCCGTTTCGCCCTACGGCCGCTCCAAGCTGATGGCCGAATGGATGCTCGAGGACGTCAGCAAGGCGCATGACCTTCGCCACGTGGTGCTGCGCTATTTCAACGTCGCGGGGGCCGACCCAAATGGCCGCACCGGGCAATCGACCGCCAATGCGACCCACCTCATCAAGGTGGCGGTGCAGACCGCGCTCGGCTTCCGATCCGGCATGGAGGTGTTCGGAACCGATTATCCCACGCCCGACGGGTCTTGCCTGCGCGACTACATCCAGGTCAGCGACCTCGCCCGCGCCCACATGGACGCCCTGCGCTACCTGCGCGCCGGCGGCGACAGCCTGACCTGCAATTGCGGCTACGCGCGCGGTTATTCGGTCCTGGACGTGATCGACGTCGTGAAACGCGTCTCGGGCGTCGACTTCCCGGTCAAGATCTCGGGCCGTCGTCCCGGCGATCCCGCCGCCATCGTGGCGGGCAACGACCGCGCGCGCGGCAAGCTCAACTGGCAGCCGCGCCATGACGATCTCGACGGAATTGTCCGGCAGGCGCTCGACTGGGAGCGCCGCCTGCACAACCGGCGCGGGGAAGAAGCCCCCTAGGGCCGCGCCATCGGCACGAAACGGTAGCGGTCCGCCTCCCGGACCAGTGTGCCGATGCCAGGCGCGTCGAGATGCGAGGCCGCGACGGTCGCACCGGTTTCGCACACCCATTGCAGCATGTGCCGGCGCGTGCGCGTCGCCGTTTCGGGATCCAGGTCGTAGACCATCGAGGTTTCGGGCCGCACCAGATGCAACGCCGCGAGATGCACCACGTCGCCCCACGCGACGAGCGGCGCCTCGCCTGTCTCGACGATCCAGGCGGTATGACCGGGCGTGTGCCCCGGCGTAAGGCGCGCCGCGACCCCCGGCAGGCCGCCGCCATCCCGCACGCGCCGAATCCGACCCTGATACGGCCCGAAAGCCTTGGCGTTGAGGCCCAGAGTGGCGCGCGCCCGCTCGGGCAGCGCCTCGGGCGGCGTGTCGAACCAGAACGCCGCCTCGACCTCGTGCAGCACGATCTCGGCGTTGGGAAACATCGCCCGGCCATCATCGTCCACCAGACCGCCGAAATGATCCTTGTGCGCATGCGTGAGGAAGATGGTGCGGATCTCGTCGTGCCGGACGCCCGTCTCGGCCAGTCGCTCGTGCAGATGGCCGAGCCGCGCATGCATCATCGTGCCGGTTCCGGCATCGATCAGCGCGGGGCCGTCCGGCAGGTGAAGCAGAAACGCATTGCAGTCCATCGTCAACGCGCGCTCGCCGCCGGCGTCTGCGATCAAACGCGCGGCCGCCTCGCGATCCACCGGGTCGGGGACCTTGTCCAGGGAGGCATCGAGATCGCCGTCACACAAGGATGTGATCTCGAGGGTCCCGACGCGATGCGGACGGATACTGGGCATGTCGTTTCCTCCCCGGGCGGCGCGCGGCCGTTCTTGTTCTGGAGACGATTCTCGTCGCGCGATCGGGCGAAGTAAAGGCCGGCCTGGTCGCGACTGCCCGGCAGGCTTGGCCGTCGTGGTAAACAATTGGGAAAGACCTCGCCCGTATGCTCCCTTGGAACGCCATCACAGGCCACGTATCTTGCTCTGGATGAACTGCTTCTCGCAGGCGCCGGCGCTCACGGGGACAAGCATGAAGCATCACGACAGGCTCCGCATCACCGCCCAGCCACTTCGGCCGATCGGCCGTCGCGACGTTTTCTCGTCGCGCGGACAGATCATGCGCACCTTCGTCCTGTTCTGCGTCTTCTGTCTCGCGCTCATGGTGGGAGGCCTGTCCAGCCACGCTCGCGCACAGACGGTCGATGACGCACGCTTTCGCGCCTTCGTGAACGCCCTCTGGCCGGACGCGCAGCGGCAAGGCGTGTCGCGCGGCACCTTCGACAAGGCCTTTGCCGGCATGAAGCCGGACACTTCTCTGCTCAAGCTGACGAAGAAGCAGGCCGAGTTCGTCAAGCCGATCTGGCATTACGTCAACAACTCCGTCTCCCAGCAGCGGATTTCGCGCGGCCAGGCGAGGGCGCAGGAATTCGCCGAGACGCTGGCGCGCATCGAGGCGCGCTATGGGGTCGACCGCTACATCGTGCTCGCGGTCTGGGGCATGGAAACCAGCTACGGCGGCTTCATCGGCAAGAACAACGTCATTCGTTCGCTCGCCACGCTCGGCGCAGCAAAGTACCGCGGCGACTTCTTCCGCAACGAACTGCTGATCGCCCTGAAGATCCTGCAGGAAGGCCATGTCGAGCCCGATGGCATGATCGGCTCCTGGGCGGGCGCCATGGGGCAGACGCAATTCATGCCGTCGAGCTTCATGAAACATGCGGTGGATTGGGACGGCGACCGCCACAAGAACATCTGGACCAGTGTTCCCGACGCGCTCGCATCGACGGCCAATTACCTGGCCCAGCACGGCTGGATCAAGGGCTGGACCTGGGGCTACGAAGTCACTCTGCCGCGCGGATATTCGCTCGCCAGCTACGACCCGCAGGACCACCGTCCGTTCACCCAGTGGTCTTCGCAGGGCCTGCGGCGGGCCGATGGCGAAACCATGCCGCACACAGGCGAGGCGGCCCTGTTCCTGCCGGCCGGACAGAACGGCCCGGCCTTCCTGACCACCCGCAACTTCCAGACGATCAAGTCCTACAATACGTCGACGTCCTACGCGCTCGGCATCGCGCTTCTCTCCGACAGGCTGGCCGGCGCGGCAGGGCTGCGCACGCCATGGCCGGTCAACGAGCGCACGCTGGATGCCGGCCAGTCGCTCGAAATGCAGAAGCATCTCGTCCGCCTCGGCTACGACATCGGCGAACTCGACGGCAAGATCGGCGAGAAGGTCCAGGGCGCGCTGCGCCATTACCAGAAGCAGGCCGGCCTGGTGCCGGACGGCTTCGCTTCAGTTCCCCTGCTGGAGCAGATGCGTTCGCGTCGGTAATGCGCTATAAGCGCCCGATGCGAACGCTCGAAACACGTCTCGCAGGCTTGGGGCGCGTCCTCCAGCGATGCCTTTTCGGCCTCGTCCCGATCCTGATCTGCGCTCCTGCGGCCTTGGCCCAGGTGGACGACAGCAGTCCGGCGCGCTACTGGACGCTCGAAAAGCAGCGCGCGGAGCGCATGCGGCAGAACGACATGCCGCGGATCCAGCAACGCCCCACCTACCTCATCCGACGCGCCGCTCCCGTTCGCGGAGCCGTGCGCCCGGCCGTGCCGGTGGACGGCGCCGAGGCGCCCGCCGAAGCCACGCCAGAGACGCCGCCGCAAAACCTCGCGGTTCCGAGCGAGACCGGCCAGCAACCGCCCGCCGCAGCCGCGACGGCTCCACCAGGCCAGCCCCCTGCTCCTGCGGCGCCCGCAGCCGCTCGCGCCGAGATGAAGGCCGCGATCGCCGTCATGGGCGACAATCTCGGGCAATTGCTCGGGGTCGGCCTCACGGAAGCCTATGCCAACCGGCCGGACGTGACGGTGATCCGCCGCGCCAAGGAGAACAGCGGCCTCGTTCGCGACGACTACTACGACTGGATCAAGGCCGCGCGCGAATTGCTGGATGGCCCCACCCGCATCGACCTGGGCATCATCCTGATCGGCTCCAACGATCGCCAGCACCTGCGCGACGGAGGAACCACCCTGGAGGCACGCTCGCCCCGCTGGAAGGAGATCTACGCCGCCCGCGTCAAAGCGCTCGCGACCTTGTTCAAGGACAAGAACGTGCCGCTCATCTGGGTCGGCCTGCCGATCATGGGAACCGAACGCCTGTCCGCCGACATGCTGGACTTCAACGAGATCTACAAGACGGCGGCCCCGGCGGCGGGCGCGGCCTACGTCGATCTCTGGGAAGCCTTTGCGGACGATCGCGGGCAATTCTCCTCCTACGGTCCCGACATCAACGGCCAGATGGTGCGGCTCCGTGCGGGAGATGGCGTGCATTTCACCAAGGCGGGATCGCGCAAGCTGGCGCATTTCGTCGAGGGTGACATTCGCCGGATTCTGGAGCCGACGGCTGCGCCGCCACCGGCCGACCCGGCCGCCATGGCGGCCGTCGGTGCAGCGCCCGTGGAGCCCCCGCCCGTCACCCTGCCGGGCACGCCGCCCGCCCAGCCGGCAACGCCCGCGACCCCGATGATCGCAGCCGCTCCCCAGCCGCCCGCGCCCCCGCCGGTGCTGAAGCCGGCTGCCGGCCCCATCGTGCCGTTGACGGCCGCCCCACTGTCGCCGGGCGGGCGTCTGGCCACATCCACGCGGCGGGCCAACGCGCTGGGCGATCCGGACGCCGCCGCCGTGGTCGAACAGGGTCTCGTTCAGGGACGCCCGCTTGCCGCGCGTCGCGGCCGGGCCGACGACTTTGCCTGGCCACAAAACTGAGGCTCCCCGTCCAGACCGCTGCATTTCGAATCAAATCGACGATCGCTCGTTAACGACCAACGCTCGCGGCGAACATCCTCACGACGTCTCGATGGAACAAAGCGCACAGCAAGGCTGTTCCAAAGCAGCCAACGTCGCGCCATGTTTTGACCACGAGAAGGATCAGATGATGACCCGGAAGCTCCCACTTTTCGTCGCCGCATCTTTGTCCGCGTTCATCGCCGCGTCCGGCGCACAGGCTTTCGACAATCTCCGCACCTACGAGCAGAATGCCGGCCGCTCCTACCAGACCGCCGCGCTCGTCGATCCGACCATTGCCCGCGACTATCCGCAAAACACCCGCGTCCTCGTGCGCGATCCGACCGAGCAGGCCCCCGGCACGATCACGGTCGACACCAAGAATCGCTACCTTTACCTGTCGCTGGCGAACGGCGAGGCGGTGCGCTACGACGTCGGCGTCGGCCGCGAGGGCTTTGAGTGGAAGGGCCGCGCCAAGGTCGCCCGCAAGGCCGCCTGGCCGTCCTGGACGCCTCCGGCCGAAATGCTGAAGCGCCGGCCCGACCTGCCGCGCCACATGGTCGGCGGCCCGGAAAATCCGCTCGGCGCGCGCGCCATGTATCTCTATGCGGGCGGCCGCGACACGCTCTACCGCATCCATGGGACGAGCGAGCCCTGGACGATCGGCGAAGCGGTGTCGTCGGGTTGCATCCGCATGTTGAACGATGATGTCATCGATCTCTACAGCCGCGTGCGCATCGGTGCGCAGGTTCAGGTGCTCTGACAGGGAAGCCAGCAGAATGATGTTCAGTCGCGTTCCAGCGTTGAGTTTTTCAGTCGCCCGCGTCGCGCGAGCGGCCTTTGCCGCCTGCGGTCTCGCCACCCTGGCGTTGGCTCCAGCCGGAACCGCCCTGGCCCAGGGCCTGCCACCGGGAGCCTATGCCGATCCGCGCGGCGCCTACCTCGATCGCCCTCTCGGCGTACCGGTACAGCGCGGCGGATACGACTATGAGATGGATCCCTATGCCGCGCCTGACGACGGCTATGCGCCACAGCGCGCCTATCCGAGTTCGACCCGCCGCATGGTCTCCGCTCCGATGCGCCAGCCCAAGGGCACGGTGGTGGTCGATACGCGCAGCCGCAATCTCTATCTGATGATGGGAGACGGCCGCGCCATGGCCTATGGCATCGGCGTCGGCCGCCAGGGCTTTTCCTGGAAGGGACAGGCCCGCGTCGGTCGCAAGGCGCAATGGCCAGGCTGGACCCCTCCGGCCGCCATGCTGAAGCGCCGCCCCGACCTGCCGCGCCACATGGCTGGCGGCATCGACAATCCGCTGGGCGCTCGCGCGCTGTATCTCTATCAGGGCAAGAAGGACACGTTGTACCGCATCCACGGCACCAACGAGCCCTGGACCATCGGTCAGGCCGTGTCTTCGGGCTGCATCCGCATGTTGAACAACGACGTGGTCGACCTGTTCACCCGCGTGCCTGTCGGCGCGAAAGTCGTGGTGCTCTGATCGTCCTGACTTCGAAAGAAAAAAGGCGCTTCCCGACACGGCAAGCGCCTTTTTTGAGATGATGAGTTCTGCGTCTCAGCGCGGCAGGACCGTCGACCCCATCAGGAACTTGTCGACGGAATGCGCGGCCTGGCGGCCTTCGCGGATCGCCCAGACGACCAGCGACTGGCCGCGGCGCATGTCGCCGCATGCGAAGACCTTTTCGGCCGAGGCCTTGTAGCCGATCGTATCGGCCGCGACGTTGCCGCGCGCGTCCAGCTTGAGATCGAGATTCTGGACAAGTCCCTCGTGGATCGGCGCGACGAAGCCCATGGCGAGCAGCACGAGATCCGCCTTGAGGTCGAACTCGGTGCCGGGAATCGCCTGGAACTTGCCATCGACACGCACGCAGCGCAGTTTCTTCACCGCGCCGCCTTCGCCGAGGAACTCCACCGTGTTGACGGCGAAATCGCGCTCGGCGCCTTCCTCGTGGCTCGACGAGGTACGCAGCTTCAAGGGCCATTCGGGCCAGGTCAGGAGCTTGTTTTCCTTCTCGGGCGGCTTCGGCATGATTTCGAGCTGCGTCACCGACAGCGCGCCCTGCCGCACCGACGTTCCGATGCAATCCGAACCCGTGTCGCCGCCGCCGATGACCACGACGTGCTTGCCCGACGCCAGGATCGGCGCATTGGTCTGAAGCGGCTCCTTGCCGACACGGCGATTCTGCTGCGGCAGGAAGTCCATGGCGAAATGAACGCCCTGCAGGTCGCGGCCGGGGATCGGCAAGTCGCGCGGCTTCTCGGAACCGCCCGCCAGCACGACGGCGTCATATTGCGCCATCAGCTCGTCGTGCGGGAGATCGATCCCGACATTGACGTTGTAATGGAAGGTCACGCCCTCGCCTTCCATCTGCTTCACGCGACGGTCGATGAGATGCTTTTCCATCTTGAAGTCGGGAATGCCGTAGCGCAGGAGACCGCCGGCCTTGGCGTGCTTTTCGTAGAGGTGCACGTCGTGACCGGCGCGACCGAGCTGCTGGGCGGCCGCAAGGCCCGCCGGACCCGAGCCGATCACCGCGATTTTCTTGCCGGTCTTCTTCGACGGCGCATCAGACTTGATCCAGCCTTCCTTCCAGGCGCGGTCGACGATCGCGCATTCGATCGTCTTGATCGTGACCGGCGAGTCCGACAGATTCAGCGTGCAGGACGCCTCGCAGGGCGCCGGGCAGACGCGACCCGTGAACTCCGGGAAGTTGTTCGTCGAATGCAGGTTGCGCGACGCCTCTTCCCAATTGCCGTGATAGACGAGGTCGTTCCAGTCCGGGATCTGGTTGTTCACCGGACAGCCGTTGTGGCAGTACGGAATGCCGCAGTTCATGCAGCGCGCGGCCTGGTCCTTCGTGGTCTCTTCCGACAGCGGAAGCACGAATTCCTTGTAATGCCGGATACGATCCGAAGCCGGCGCATAACGCCGGTCGCGACGATCGATCTCGAGAAATCCTGTCACCTTACCCATCGTAGAACCCTGTCTTCTCAGGCTGCTTCGCTGAACTGCTTGATCGCCTCTGCGGAAAACCGCTCTTTTGCATTCAAGAATTCCAAAGCCACGATCTTTCCGTTTTCGTCGAAGTCGACAATCACGCCCGGCTGCATTTCTTCGGAGTCGAGGATCTCGGCATCGGTCAGGCGCAGAAAAACGGCGTCGACCTCCGCGTCATATCTGATCTTCATCGCCGTCTCTCCGCCTTACGGTCCAGAAACAGTGTAATCACATATTTCCCGTCCTGGCATTCCTTGTAAACGGCCCGAAGCCACCTGCTTCCAGCCTCGGGGATCTGCCTGAATGCGAGCTTGAGAACCAGATCCCGAAGATCCGGCCGGACAAACTCCGGATCGGTGAGCGTGGAAACCACCCAAGCCCAATCGATGCGGCGCTCCGCCATCTGCAAGGAAGCATGATGGCAGAGCACGATGCCCGGCGTCTCGTCGCCGCCCGGGATCACTCCCCCGCGGCCGCCACGGGCTGCTCGTCCTTGGCCATCAATTCCGCCAGCGCGCGCCGGTACTCGACCGGCATGACCTTGCGGAACTTCACCTTGTAGTTTTCCCAATCGTCGAGAATGTCCTGGGCGCGCGTCGAGCCCGTGAACTTCGCGTGATTGGCGATCAGCTGGTGGAGGCGCTCGGCGTCATAGCGCGTCATGTCGCTCATCACGTCGACGCGGCCATGATGCAGCAGGTCGCCGCCCTGATGATTGAGGCGCTGGTTCAGCTCCTCTTCCTCTTCCACCGGCTCGAGATCCACCATCGCCATGTTGCAGCGGTTCTCGAAGCTGTTGTCCTCGTCCAGCACATAGGCGATGCCGCCCGACATGCCGGCCGCGAAATTGCGGCCCGTCTGGCCGATCACCACGACGATGCCGCCGGTCATGTACTCGCAGCCATGGTCGCCCGTGCCTTCCACGACCGCAATCGCTCCCGAATTGCGGACCGCGAAGCGCTCGCCCGCGACGCCCCGGAAATAGCACTCGCCCGAGATGGCGCCGTACAGGACCGTATTGCCCACGATGATCGACTCGTGCGGCGTGATCTTGTCGGCGGTCTTGGGCGGATAGATCATGATGCGCCCACCCGACAGGCCCTTGCCGACGTAGTCGTTGGCCTCGCCTTCGAGTTCGAGCGTCACGCCATGCGCCAGCCACGCGCCGAAACTCTGTCCGGCGGTGCCCTGCAGCTTGACGTGCACCGTGTCGTCGGGAAGCCCGACATGACCGTGCTTGCGTGCGATCACGCCGGACAGCATCGCGCCCGTCGTGCGATTGGTGTTGTTGATCGCGCTCTCGATCCGCACGCGCTCGCCGCGCTCGATGGCGGGCTCCGCCTGCGCGATCAGCTGGCGATCGAGCACCGCGTCGAGCTTGTGATCCTGGTTTTCGGAATGGAAGACCGGCATGTTTCCGCTGGTTTCGGGCTTGTGGAACAGCCGACCGAAATCGAGGCCCTTGGCCTTCCAGTGATCGATGGCGCGGTCGCGATCGAGCATCTGCATCTGGCCGACCATCTCGTCGAACCGGCGATAGCCCAGAGCCGCCATCATCTCGCGCACTTCCTCGGCGACGAAGAAGAAGAAGTTGATGACGTGTTCCGGCTGGCCGACGAAGCGCTTGCGCAGAACCGGGTCCTGCGTGGCGACGCCCACCGGGCAGGTGTTGAGATGACACTTGCGCATCATGATGCAGCCCGCCGCGATCAATGGCGCGGTCGCGAAACCGAACTCGTCGGCCCCCAGGAGCGCGCCCACGATCACGTCACGGCCGGTGCGCAGGCCGCCGTCGACCTGCACGGCGATGCGCGACCGCAGGCGGTTGAGCACCAGCGTCTGGTGCGTCTCCGCCAGACCGATCTCCCACGGCGAACCCGCATGCTTGATCGAGGTCAGCGGCGACGCGCCCGTGCCGCCTTCATAGCCCGAAATCGTCACATGGTCGGAGCGTCCCTTGGCGACGCCCGCCGCCACCGTGCCGACGCCGACCTCGGAGACGAGCTTCACCGAGACGAGCGCCGCCGGGTTGACGTTCTTGAGGTCGTAGATGAGCTGCGCTAGATCCTCGATCGAATAGATGTCGTGATGCGGCGGCGGCGAGATCAGGCCGACGCCCTGCGTCGAATGCCGCACCTTGGCGATCACCGCGTCGACCTTGTGGCCCGGCAGCTGTCCGCCTTCGCCGGGCTTCGCGCCCTGCGCCATCTTGATCTGCATCATGTCGGAATTGACGAGATATTCCGTCGTCACGCCGAACCGTCCCGACGCCACCTGCTTGATCGCCGAGCGCATGGAATCGCCGTTGCCCATGCGGGTGTAGCGATCCGATTCCTCGCCGCCCTCGCCGGTGTTCGACTTGCCGCCGATGCGGTTCATCGCGATCGCCAGCGTGGTGTGAGCCTCGCGCGAGATCGAGCCGTAAGACATGGCCCCGGTGGCGAAGCGCTTGACGATGTCCGCCGCCGGCTCGACCTCGTCGAGCGGCACGGGCGTGCGTCCGTCTTCTTCCGCTGTCTTGATGCGGAACAGGCCGCGGATCGTCAGCAGGCGCTCCGACTGCTCGTTCAGCAGCCGCGCGAAGGCGCGGTACTTCTCCTGGCTGTTGCCGCGCACCGCATGCTGCAGCAGCGACACCGTGGCGGGCGACCAGGAATGCGCCTCGCCCCGGATGCGGTAGGCATATTCGCCGCCGACTTCCAGGGACGTGCGATAGACGGGCGAATCCCCGAAAGCGTCGCGGTGGCGCGACACGGTTTCTTCCGCGACCTCGGGCAGGCCGACGCCCTCGATCGTCGTCGCGGTGCCGGCAAAGAAGCGCTGCACGAAATCGCGCGACAGGCCGACGGCGTCGAAGATCTGCGCGCCGCAATAGGACTGGTAGGTCGAGATGCCCATCTTGGACATGACCTTCAGCAGGCCCTTGTCGACCGACTTGATGAAGCGCTTCACGACCTCGTAGGCGTCGACTTCCTCGGGGAAGTCGCGCGCCATGGCGGCCAGCGTCTCGAAGGCCAGATAGGGGTTGATGGCTTCCGCGCCATAGCCCGCCAGGCAGGCGAAATGATGCACCTCGCGCGCTTCGCCGGTCTCGACCACGAGGCCCACGGAGGTGCGCAGACCCTTGCGGATCAGGTGATGATGCACGGCCGCGGTGGCGAGCAGCGCGGGAATCGGAATGCGGTCGGGCCCGACCATGCGATCCGACAGGATGATGATGTTGTAGCGCCCCTGCACGGCGGCTTCCGCCCGCTCGCAGACACGCGCCAGCGCGGCTTCCATGCCTTCGACGCCACGCTCGGCCGCATAGGTGATGTCGAGCGTCTTGGTGTCGAACGAATCCTCGAAATGCCCGATGCAGCGGATCTTCTCCAGATCCTCGTTGGTGAGGATCGGCTGCCGCACCTCGAGCCGCTTCTTGTGCGAATTACCCTCGAGATCGAAGATGTTCGGGCGCGGACCGATGAACGACACGAGGCTCATGACGAGTTCCTCGCGGATCGGATCGATCGGCGGGTTCGTCACCTGGGCGAAGTTCTGCTTGAAATAGGTGTAGAGCAGCTTGGACTTGTCCGACAAAGCCGAGATCGGCGTGTCGGTGCCCATCGAGCCCACGGCCTCCTGGCCGGTGATCGCCATCGGGGCGAGCAGGATCGACAGGTCTTCCTGCGTGTAGCCGAAGGCCTGCTGGCGATCTAGCAGCGACACGTCGGTGCGCGAGGCGCGCGGCTCGACGGGCTTCAACTCCTCGAGGACGATCTGCGTGCGGTCGAGCCATTCGCGATAGGGATGCGAGGTCGACATCTGGTGCTTCATCTCCTCGTCGGAGACGATGCGGCCCTGCTCGAGATCGACGAGCAGCATCTTGCCCGGCTGCAGACGCCACTTCTTGACGATGCTCTCCTGCGGGATCGGCAGCACGCCCATCTCGGAGGCCATCACCACGAGCCCGTCTTCGGTCACGAGATAGCGCGCCGGCCGCAGGCCGTTGCGGTCGAGCGTGGCGCCGATCTGGCGCCCGTCCGTGAAGGCCACGGCGGCGGGGCCGTCCCACGGCTCCATCAGGGCGGCGTGATATTCGTAGAAGGAGCGGCGCTCCTCATCCATCAGCGGATTGCCCGCCCAGGCCTCCGGGATGAGCATCATCATCGCATGCGCGAGCGAATAGCCGCCCTGCACCAGCAGTTCGAGCGCATTGTCGAAACAGGCGGTGTCGGACTGGCCCTCGTAGGAGATCGGCCAGAGCTTCGAAATATCGTCGCCAAACAGCTCGGAGGCGACCGACGCCTGCCGCGCCGCCATCCAGTTGACGTTGCCCCGCAGCGTGTTGATCTCGCCGTTATGCGCGACCATGCGGTAGGGATGCGCCAGCGACCAGGTCGGGAACGTGTTGGTCGAGAAGCGCTGATGCACGAGCGACAGCGCCGACACGACGCGCGCGTCGCGCAGGTCGAGGAAGTAGTCGCCCAGCTGTGTGGCGAGCAGCATGCCCTTGTAGACGAGCGTCCGCGACGACAGCGACACGGGATAGAAGCCCTTCGTGCGCACGTCGTTGAGATTGTAGACGGTGTTCGAAATCACCTTGCGGAGAATGTAGAGCTTGCGCTCGAACACGTCCTGGTCGGCGGCATTTTCCCCGCGACCGATGAAGATCTGCTTGTGCACGGGCTCGGTCGGCTTGACGCTCTCGCCGAGCCCCGAGGGATCGACCGGCACGTCGCGCCAGCCGAGGAACACCTGGCCTTCCGCGGCCACGACCTTCTCGACGATCTCCTCGACCATACGGCGGCCTTCCGCGTCGCGCGGCAGGAACAGCGCGCCCACTGCGTAATCGCCGAGAGCCGGCAGCGTGAAGCCCGCCTTCGCGGTCTCCTCACGCAGGAACGCGTCGGGAATCTGGATCAACATGCCGCAGCCGTCGCCGGCCTTCGGGTCCGCGCCGACGGCGCCGCGGTGATCGAGGTTGAGCAGGATCTCGAGGCCCTTGGCCACGATGTCGTGCGACTTCTCGTTCCGCATATGCGCCACGAAGCCGACGCCGCAGGCATCGCTTTCGTTGGCGGGATCATAAAGGCCCTGGGCGGCGGGCAGCCCCGCATCGAACGGCATGACGGTGGGACGGGACGGATCGGTCATCATTCGAACTCCGGATTCCAAGGGACGGGCGACGGACGCGGGCGTGCGTTTCGACGTCGCGGCTTTGTCGCCCGGCGCCATCCGCTCTGCCTTTTCGTCGCTCGAAAACCCGTTCATCGCCTCGCTCCAGATCGTTTGACGATCATACAAATGTAAGAAGTCCTCTGTACGAAGATCCAAGCCTGGCGGCTCACGTCTCCGTTCGGGACTTTTCCGTCCATCGCAGCAGCCATTCGGGGCTATCGCGCGCGCCGTTTCGGACAGGGCGACGTTCGAGCCCCGTCCACGCAAATGGTCAGTAAAGCTGTCCTATTGACGGAGCGCGAACATGCCAGAATTATGGCATGTGCACAAGCAATGAAAAAGCCGTGGGCGAGCGTCACCTGGGCGCAGGCGCGTGAGGCTTCGCTGGCCAGGAAAATCTGCCGCGCAATCTCCATTTCCGGGCGCCGCCGCGTCCTGGGAACCGCATACCGCCGCGAATGCAAGCAATTGATTAAAGGCCCGGAACGCGTCTCACGCTCGCCGCAATTTCTGCGCAACGCTGACTTCCCGATCTTTCTGGCGGGAACCTGCAGGAGTGAACCAGCCATGCGTCATGGCAGACCCGACGGCACCTTGGTCTTCAACGGCGGAATCGGTCGCGTTATGCGCCGTGGCGTCGCAGTCATGTCGCTCGTCATCGCGACCTCCGCCGTGTCGGCTCCAGCACAGGCCCAGTTCTTCTTCGATTCCTGGGGTGGCACGTTCAGCCGGCGTGTGGGACCGGGCGAAGAGCCACGCGCCTACCGCGACGACGCTCCGCTCCGCAGGGCCGAGATTCGCGGTCTCCTGGCGCGCAAGGGATATACGGTCCAGCCGCCCATCGAGCGAAACGGCGACGTCTATATCGCCGACACGATCGACCAGCGGGGCCGCGGCGCGCGCCTGATCGTCGACGCCTATGACGGCTCCATCCTCGAGCGCTTCGCCGGAATACCGCCGCGCCCTGCCGTCGGCCTGCGCAACGAGGGGCTACCCTCCGCCGCGCCCCGCTTCGGCGACGATCCTTTCGATCGGGCCGACCGGTTCGATGAGCAGCGCTCGACTGGAGAAGTGCGCGCGCCGCGCCGCCTCGAAGACATCGACGAACGATTGGCCAGACGGCCGCCCGGAGAGCTCGATGGCGGTGAGCCGACGGTGATCGAGGCGCCGCGTTCGGCACGCCCGGAGTCGAATCGCCGCAGCGCCGCCCGCGGAGAGCCGGGCGCGGTCGAGACGCGCCCCCTGGCCGCTCCCGAGCCGAGAGCCGCGCCCGTGCCGCCCACGATGGAAACCCCGGGGCCCGAAGCGTCGAAGCCCGAGAACGCAAAGCCGGCGCAAGCCACTCGTCCCGCCAAGCCTGCGGTCGATGCCGCTCGGCCGACGGAAGTCTCCAGGCCGCAACCCGCGGCCAGGCCCGCGACGCCGCCTGCAGCCCGGCCGGCGGAGAACAGGTCTGTGGAAACCAGGCAAACGGAACCCAAGGCGGAACCCAAGCCGGAGGCCAGGCCCGCGACTGCGCCGCGCGTCATACCCTTGTTCAAGGTGCCGGAAGATCAGCGCGCCGCCGCGGCCGAAAGCAAGGCCAACTGAGCCCCGTCGACTGACAAAAAAGGGCGCCGCGAGGCGCCCTTTTCCGTTGCTGGCGTGTGGCGTCAGGCCGCGCGAGAGGCCTCGACGAGGCGGGCGCCGCCAATCGGAATGCGGCGCGGCTTCGCGGCTTCGGGAATCTCGCGTACGAGATCCACGTGGAGCAGACCGTTCTGCAGCGAGGCGCCCGTCACCGAGACGTGGTCGGCCAGCTGGAACCGGCGCTCGAAAGCCCGCGCGGCAATGCCCTGGTAGAGGACTTCGGCCTTCTGACCCTCGTCCTGCCGGGCTTCCTTGCCCCCCTTGATCAGAAGCGTGTTCTCGCGCGTCTCGATCGTCAGGTCGGCTTCACCGAAGCCCGCGACCGCGACCGAGATGCGGTAGGCGTTCTCGCCCGTCCGCTCGATGTTGTAGGGGGGATAGCTGTTGGCCGCCTCCACGCCCGACGCCTGGTCGAGCAGCGAGAACAACCGGTCGAAACCGACGGTCGAACGATAGAGCGGCGAAAGATCGAAGTGACGCATGACATATCCTCCAGGAGAAGCGACATGTGGCGAACCCCGGCCCCCATTCAGGGCGGGGCGCCGACTTGGAAGCACGTCCATTATGGCCCGTGCTGACTGAGAGGTAGGGACGCGGTTTCGTCCGTTCAAGAGGAAAAACGCCGGGAAAAATGCCCCCGGCGTTCGAACACTCGGAAGGGTTGGGCCGGAGCTTAATGCCCCGGCGCCTGGAGGATGGCGTCCGGCTTGTCGTGCGTGCCGAGCCGCTCGACCATGTTGGCCGTGGCCTCGTTCATGCCGACGACCTCGACGGGAATGCCGTGGCGGCGGAACTTCAGAACCACCCGGTCCAGCGCGCTGATGCTGGAAATGTCCCAGAAATGCGAGGCGTGCAAATCGATGACCACGCCCTTGAGATCCTCCTCCCGGAAGTCGAAGGCGGAATGGAACGCCTCCGCGGTAGCGAAGAAGATCTGCCCGGTGATCGCGTAGGTGCGCACCCCAGCGGCATCGTCACGAGTGGACTCGACCTTGAAGAACCGGGTGACCTTGTGGGCGAAGAACAATCCGCTCAGGATCACGCCAAACAGCACGCCTTTCGCGAGATCGTGCGTCGCCACCACCACCACGACCGTGCCGAGCATCACGAAGCTGGACGATTTGGGATGCGTCAGCAGCATGCGCGCCGAGCGCCACTGGAACGTATTGAGCGAGACCATGATCATCACGGCCACCAGCGCCGCCATGGGGATTTGCGCCACATAGGGACCGAGCACCACGATCAGGAACAAAAGAAAGACGCCCGCCAGCAGGGTCGAGAGTCTCCCCCGGCCGCCCGACGTCACGTTGATGACCGATTGGCCGATCATCGCGCAGCCGGCCATGCCACCGAAAAATCCCGACACGATGTTGGCGGCGCCCTGCCCGGCGCACTCGCGGTTCTTGTCGGACGTTGTATCGGTCATCTCGTCGACGATCGCCGCCGTCATCAGGCTCTCCAGCAGGCCGACCATCGTCAGGGTCAGGGAAACCGGCAGGATGATCCAGAGGGTCTCGAGGGTGAACGGCACCTGCGGCAGCGCCACCCAGGGGAGTTCGCTCGGCAGCGCGCCCATGTCGCCAACGGTGCGGATGCCGAGGCCGAAATACATCGACACCCCGGTGAGCAGCACGATGGTGACGAGCGGCGACGGCACGGCCTTGGTGAGGTACGGCAGGCCGTAGATCAGCCCGAGGCCGACGGCCGTCATCAGATAGACGGTGTTGCCCTGCCCCAGCAGTTCCGGCATCTGCGCGAGGAAGATCAGGATCGCCAGCGCGTTGACGAAGCCGGTCACGACCGAGCGCGACACGAAGCGCATCAGGTTGCCGAGTCGCAGCGCGCCGGCCACGATCTGAAACAGTCCGGTCAGGATCGTGGCGGCGAACAGATGCCCGACGCCATGATCCTTGACCAGATCGACCATCAGAAGGGCCATGGCTCCGGTAGCGGCCGAGATCATCGCCGGACGTCCGCCCGCGAAGGCGGTCACCACCGCGATACAGAACGACGCATAGAGACCGACCTTCGGGTCGACCCCTGCGATGATCGAAAATGCGATGGCTTCGGGAATGAGCGCGAGCGCGACCACCAGGCCGGCCATGAGTTCGCGGCTGACGTTGGGAGCCCACTCGCTCCGCATGTGCACAAAGTTCATGTGAGGGAAAGCTTTCGTCGCTCGCGCGGATCAGCGATCGGCGCGAGGCTCGCAATGGCGTGTCGCGACCAGACCATGGCCGCTGCAAATCCAGCAATTGCGTGATCCGGCGGGTCGGCGGCCGGAAGAGCCACCCGGAGTTTCACCGGGTCCAGTTCGATGGGGAGCTTCTACCCAGTTCGCCGACACCATGCAACACGCAATGACATGGCGGCTCGTTCAGCCCCGCCGGGCCGTCATTTCGCCAATCCAGTCGAGATAGGATCTCGCTCCCGCGGCCACGTCGAAGCGCAGAATCTCGGGTGTGTCGTAATGATGCACGGCGCGGATCGTCGCCTCGATCATCGTGTAGTCTTCCGTGCGCGACTTGATCAGGAGAAGATCTTCGCTTTCCTCGCGCATCGCGCCCTGCCAGACGTAATGGCTGCGGATCGGCATCACCTGCACGCAGGCCGCCAGCTGTTGCGCCAGCAAGGCCTGCACGATGTCTTGAGTGTTGTCGGACCGCGCGGTCGTCAGCACCATCGAATATCCGGTCGCCTCGGCATCGTTCATGGCGAGCTCCCGCTCAGACCCAGCCCGACAATTCGCGCGAAACCAGCGCCTCGAGCACGCGCATCCCGTTCGGGCTGTCGTTCAGGCAATCGATCCGGGCGAACTTCTCGCCGCCGTGCTCCATGAAGTACTCGTGGTTCTCGACGCCGATCTCCTCGATGGTTTCGAGGCAATCCGCCGTGAAGCCCGGCGTGATCACCGCGAGTTTCTTTACACCCTTTCCGGGCAGAGCCTTGATGGTTTCGTCCGTATAGGGACGCAGCCATTCGGCCGGCCCGAAGCGCGACTGGAACGTGGTCATCAGCTTCTCTTCGGGCCAGCCGAGGCGGTCGCGCAACAGCCGCGTCGTCTTCACGCAATGGCAATGATAGGGGTCGCCCTTGTCGAGATATTCGCGCGGCACGCCGTGATACGAGGCCAGGACCATGTCGGGCTCGAAGTCGAGCTTGGCGAGGCTTTCCTCGATCGAGCAGGCCAGCGCGTCGATGTAGACGGGATCGTCGTGCCAGGGCGGCGCCACCCGCAAAATCGGCTGCCAGCGCATCGTCTTCAACGCGTCGAACGTCTTGTCGCACACGGTGGCGGTCGTGGCGGCGGCATAATGCGGATAGAGCGGGACCAGAAGAATGCGTTCGCAGCCCTGCTTCTGCAGCGCCTCGATGCGCGACGCGATGGACGGATTGCCGTAGCGCATGGCCCAGTCGACGACGATCCGCCCAGGGTTGCCCGGAACGCCGCCGCCCGCGATAAAGTCCGCGAGTTTCTCGGACTGCGCGCGGGTGATCGTCTTCAACGGCCCTTCGTCGCGTTCGCGATTCCAGATCGTGTCGTAGTCACGCCCCTTTCGGCTTGGCCGGATGCTCAGAATGATCAGGTTGAGGATCGGCCACCAGATCGCGCGCGGCGTTTCGATCACGCGGCGATCCGACAGAAACTCTTTCAGGTAGCGGCGCATCGACCAGTAGTCGGTCGCGTCCGGCGTGCCGAGATTGACGATCAGAACGCCGATGCGGCCGAAGCGGACCGGCGGATGGCCGGACGGAAAATGAGTCTCCTGGTCAGCGGCGGGCTGGCGTGTATCGAGCATCTTGGTTCCCGGGTTCGATCCAGCCCCGATCTAGGGCGCGGCCATGCAGATGTCGAGGGTGGCGGCTCGTCGCTAGGCCCACAGCCAGCGAAAGTGATGCACGGGCCCATGCCCCTGCCCGTCTCCCACGTTCAGCATGTCGGCAGCCTCCAGCGCGCCGCCGAGATAGGCTTTCGACGCGCGGATCGCATCCGCCAGGCTCATGCCGCGGGCCAGATGCGCCGCGATGGCCGACGACAGCGTGCAGCCCGTGCCATGCGTATGGCGCGTCGCGATGCGCGGCGCGGAAAAATGCACCAGCGCCTGTCCGTCGAACAGCACGTCCTCGGCCATCTCGCCCTGCAGGTGCCCGCCTTTCACCAGCACGGCGCGTGCGCCCATCTCGTGGAGACGCGCCGCCAGCCCCTCGAGCCCGGCGACGTCCTGCGCCTCCGCCATGTCGGCAAGACGCGCGGCTTCCGGCACGTTGGGCGTGATCAGGGTGGCGAGCGGAAACAGATGCGTGCGCATCGCCTCGACGACGCCGGGCGCGCCCAGCGAATCGCCGCTGGTCGCCACCAGCACCGGATCGAGCACGATGGCGGGCGGGTTGTGCCGCGCCAGGCACTCCGCCACCGCCATGACGATCTCGGCATCGCCCAGCATGCCGATCTTCACCGCCGCGACCGTGATGTCGGCAAACACCGCCTCGATCTGCTCGGCCACGAAAGCCGCGGGCGGCATGTGCACGCCCGTGACCCCGCGGGTGTTCTGCGCCGTCAGCGCCGTGATCGCCGCCATCCCGTAACAGCCGAGCGCCGAGAAGGTTTTCAGATCGGCCTGGATGCCGGCGCCTCCGGAGGGATCGGAGCCGGCAATGGAAAGAACGTTGGGGATCATGCGGGTCTCGCCGACGATGGAAAATCCGCCCTCACTCTAGCATGCCGGCTCAGACGTGTACGCGGCTGCGGCGATGCGGACGCTGCCGCACCCGGCGGAAGAACGCCCCGAACAGCTTGAAGATCGCCAGCGAACCCAGGAAGCCCGTGGCCGCGATCGTCCCGCCCTCGAGGGTGAGCGGCATGGCGGGTTCGAAGCTCTGATAGGCGCGCTGTGCGATGCCGGGATCGAAGTCGCGCGCCAGCACGCCGAGCCTCGACACCGAACCCGCCTGCGAGAAATCCTGCAACTGCCGCTCCAGCCGGCTGACCCGCGCCTCGGCCTCGCGCACGCGGACGCCGCGCTGCTGGACGAACGGGTCGTCGTTCTTCTGCAGACGCCCAACGCCGGCGGGCCGGTCCATGCCACTGCTCGCCGCGTCGCGGTCGAACTCCTGCAGCATGCGGTTGATCTCGTCGATCGCGCCGCCGAGCCGCTGCCGGTATTGCTGGGCGAATTCCGGAAGCTGGGACGCCGCTGCGCCGACCATCAGCGAGATGAAGAAGAGAATGCGCCTGATGATCATCTGCCCCGCCTGGCCCGCCGCCCACCAAGGTCAACTTGCAGCCATGCCGCAGGTTGCCGTCAAGATCCCGGAAGATCGAGGATACCGGCCGCGCCGTCCTCGGCTCCGTAAACGAGGCGCGCGCCATCCGGGCTCCAGGCGAGACATGAGATCGCCCCGCCCTTCTCGCCTTCGGGAATGGCCCTGACCAGAATCTCCGCCGCGTCCGTCAGGCGACAGATCATCACCCAGCCGTCCTGATAGCCGATCGCCACCACGAGCGAGCGCGGATGGAAGGCGACGCGCGTCACGCGCGCCGGCCGGACGCCGCATTCGCGCGGCCCCTTGCCCATCGGCCCGTCCTTCGACTGGAACGGCCAGACGATGCAGGCCTCCGCCCCGGACGTCGCCAGCCAGTTTCCGTCGGCGGACCACGAGAAGCTGCGCGTCTTCGACGGATAGCCCGTCATGCGCATGTCCTTCCGGTCGGCGACACGCCAGCCGTGCAGCGCGTTTTCCTGCATGGCGCTGACCAGGAATTTTCCGTCGGCCGACACCGTCACGTCGAGATGCGAGCCCGCCCAGGCGTAGCCTTCGGGCTCGGCCATGGAATTGGGAAACCACAGCGACACGCCATTGTAATGCGCCAGCGCCAGCCGGTAGCCCTTGGGCATGAAGGCGAGGCCCCGCACGGTGGACGGCCCGGTCATGACCTTGACCTCGCCCTTGGGGTCGCGCGCGTGCACCTGTTTGCCGACCGCCCAGGCGAGCGCGCCGTCGGGCCGCGCCGCCAGCGCGTCGATCCAGCGGCCCTTCTGCTCGAAGATCGTCTCGGTCGCGCCATCCGCGCGCGTCACGACGACACGGCCATCGTCGCCGCCCGTGACGAAGCGCGACGCGTCGCACAAGCCCATCAGCACCGCACCGCCCGGATGAGCCGCCACCATGCGCCGGTCCGCTCCCGCGCCGATCGCGACCTCGCCTTCGGCCAGCGCGAAAGCAGGCTCGGAGCCGAGGAAGCCGCCCGCCACGATGTGGCTGCCGACTTCGAAGGCGGTGACGTATTGGCTCATGGAAGTCTGGGTCATGGAAGCGTGCATCTCGCGGGTTCGGGCGTCAGGCGTCTTCGACGACGGCGTCGGACTCGTCGGCGGTCGGATAATAGGTCAGGCCGAGTTCGGCCTCCATCTGGCCGAGGCAATCGAGCAGGCTCGCCGGCAGGTCGTGCGAATAGCTGTCGGCCCGCTCCGGCACGGTCAGGCCGAGGTCGAGCCGCAGCCGCACCGCCAGCGCGCCCTCGAACACCGGCGTGTCCGGCGCGAGGAACACGCGGTCGAGGCGCACCGCCAATCGACGGCACGCTTCGCCCGAGGTCAGACCCTCGATCTGCGAACCGAGATCGTAAAACAGACTCCGGGTTCCCTCCGGCGCCTCGGCGTCACGCATCGGAGCGCCGAGCGCCGCCGGAAGATCGCCCGAGAAGCCGCGCAGGTCGATGCGCAGCACGGCGCCGACGATCATCGGCTCGGCCACGGCCTCAGGCCGCGACCGCGCAGGCCATGAAGCCGCGCCGCAACTCGTCCTCGGCGAGGTGCCGGCCGATGAACACCAGCTTGGACTCACGCTTCTCGCCCGGCTTCCACTCGCGCTGCAGATCGCCGTCCAGGATCATGTGTACGCCCTGGAAGACGAAGCGCTTCGGCTCGTTGGGGAACGACAGAATGCCCTTGGAGCGCAAGATGCTCGGACCCATGTCCTGCACGATCTTGTTGATCCACGGCATGAACAATTCGGGGTTCACGTCCCCGTCGATCCGGAACGCCACCGACTTCATCTCGTCGTCGTGGATGGTCTTCAGCCCGCCATGATCATGCCCGTGGTGATCGTGGCCGTGATGGTCGTGGCCATGGTGATCGTGGTGATGATGGTCGTGGCCGCAATCGGTCCCGCAGGTCTCGTCGTGCACGTGCACGTCTTCCTTGCCGAGGAACGCAGGCTCGAGCTCCAGAATGCGCTCCAGATCGAAGGCGTTGCGGCCCAGCACCGCGTCGAGCGGCACGTTGGCCTTCACGGCGCGATGCAGCGTCGCATAGGGATTGATGCCGCGAATGCGCGCCTCGACCTCGTCGAGCTCGGCCGGGCTGACGAGATCGGTCTTGTTGAGGATGATCACGTCCGCGAAGGCGATCTGGTTCTTGGCCTCGGGCGCGTCCTTCAACCGGTCCGACAGCCATTTGGCGTCCGCCACCGTGACGATGGCGTCGAGCCGCGCCTCGTCCGAAATGTCCTGGTCGACGAAGAACGTCTGGGCGACGGGCGCGGGATCGGCGAGGCCGGTCGTCTCGACGATGATCGCGTCGAACTTGCCCTTGCGCTTCATCAGCCCTTCCATGATGCGGATCAGGTCTCCGCGCACGGTGCAGCAGATGCAGCCGTTGTTCATCTCGAACACTTCCTCGTCGGCCCCCACGACCAGCTCGTTGTCGATGCCGATCTCGCCGAACTCGTTGACGATGACGGCGTATTTCTTGCCGTGCTGCTCGCTGAGAATGCGGTTCAGCAGGGTCGTCTTGCCCGCGCCCAGATAGCCGGTGAGCACGGTGACGGGGGTCTTCTCTGACATGGGGTGATCTCCGGATGCGGCGGACGGGGCAAGGCCCCGGATCGTTGACCCTCATGTGACGGCGGGTGGGCTGATGGTCAAGGGGAGGCTTGACGGAAGCATGATCTATGATAGGTTTATTTTCTTATTATTCTAATTTGAGATTATTCATGTTTTCCCCCGTCACATCTCGACATCCTTCATCGAAAAACCTGTCATTTCCAGACAAAGTCCTGATCGCCCGCTGGCGAAACGCAGCTCTGGCCGTCAATGCGGCGCTTCTGAGATTGCATCTTCTTGAGAAGGCAAACTTTGATCCGGAGCAGCCACGAGACGAACGAGAACGATGGTGGAGCCAAGGAAATCTCGCGCGCGCCGGCCGCGTCCTCGCTAGGGTCGGCAAGGGGACTTTGCGAGCGGCGCTCGAAGTCGCACGGGTCACGCCGCCTGGGCGAGCGATCAGGACTGCGCTTTTTGCCGCGGAGCATCTTCCATATGTCACAGCCTATTTCGACGCACCGAAATCCCTGACCGAGTTGCAGCAACTCGCCTCAATCCCAGCGCGCGGCTACGATGTTCATCACATCGTTGAGTGAGCGGCGGCACGACGCATCGGCATGACTGATGCCGAGATCAACGACGCCAGCAATCTGGTAAGGATATCAACATTCAAGCACTGGGAGCTGAACTCTTGGTATGAAACTCCTCTCCCTTCGCTCAACGGGCAAACCCCAAGAAGTTTTCTTGTCGGCAAAAGCGCTGAAGAACAAAGGCTGCTCGGGATCGAAGGACTCAAGCAAATTGGAGTTCTCACGCCATGAAAACAGCTGATCTTCCGAAAGCGACGACGCACGAGCTCGTTGCGTTGTTTGAGAAACTCGCGCTCGACCAAGAAGTCGAGATGCTCGCATTGGAAAGTGGTCGCTACAGCAGAATCTACCGACAGATATCGCATGTTCTCGACGAGCTAAAACGTCGCGAGGGCGATCGCAGGCGCGATCTCCTGAGATTTCTCAGGCACGAAAGCCGACATGTCCGTTACGTCGTTGCCTCTCATTGCGAAGATCTGGACCCGTCGCGAAGCCGCGCCGTGCTTCGCGAGATCGCCAATTGCGGCATCACGCCATACGCACTTTATGCAGGAATGGAGCTGCATTTCTTCGAAAGACGGGATCGCGGTGAATTGTAAGACTGATGATTCCTCGGTGACGAACTGATGGCTCCGTGGAGGGTGGCCACTGGTGTGAGTGCCCAGACGATCTGGAGCGGGTTTGAGCCTTCCCGCCTCCCGCCCCCTTGCGTCCCTCCCCCCTCATCTGAAATGGTCGCCTCCTCAACGCCTTGCAGGAGCCTGCCCGATGAAGACCCGCGCCGCCGTCGCTTTCGCCGCCAACAAGCCGCTGGAGATCGTCACGCTCGATCTCGACGGCCCGCGCTTCGGCGAGGTGCTCATCGAGGTCAAGGCGACGGGCATCTGCCATACCGACGCCTATACGCTTTCGGGCGCCGATCCCGAGGGCCTGTTTCCGGCCGTGCTCGGCCATGAAGGCGCGGGCGTGGTGGTCGACGTCGGGCCGGGCGTCACCTCGCTCAAGAAGGGCGACCACGTCATACCCCTCTACACGCCCGAATGCCGCGAATGCGATTACTGCCTGTCGCGCAAGACCAATCTTTGCCAGAAAATCCGCATCACGCAGGGCAAGGGCTTGATGCCCGACGGCACCAGCCGCTTCAAATGCGACGGCGAGCCCGTGCTGCACTACATGGGCACCTCGACCTTCGCCAACCACATCGTCGTGCCGGAAATCGCGGTCGCGAAGATCCGCGAGGACGCCCCCTTCGACAAGGTCTGCTACATCGGCTGCGGCGTCACCACGGGCATTGGCGCGGTGATCTGGACCGCCAAGGCGGAGCCCGGCTGCCGCGCCGTGGTGTTCGGGCTTGGAGGCATCGGACTCAACGTCATCCAGGGCCTGCGCTTGATCGGCGCGGAGCAGATCGTCGGCGTCGACGTCAACGACGGCAAGAAGGCCATGGCGGAAAAATTCGGCATGACGCATTTCGTCAATCCGAAGGAAGTGCGCGGCGATCTCGTGCCCTATCTGGTCGATCTCACCAAGGGCGGAGCCGACTACACCTTCGACTGCACCGGCAACGTGAACGTCATGCGCCAGGCGCTCGAATGCTGCCACAAGGGCTGGGGACAATCGATCATCATCGGGGTCGCGCCCGCCGGGGCGGAGATCGCCACGCGGCCGTTCCAGCTCGTCACCGGACGCGTCTGGAAGGGCTCGGCCTTCGGCGGCGCGCGCGGCCGCACCGACGTGCCCCGCATCGTCGACTGGTACATGGACGGCAAGATCAACATCGACGACCTGATCACCCACAAGCTGCCGCTCGAGCGCATCAACGAAGGCTTCGACCTGATGCACGAAGGCAAATCGATCCGCGCCGTCGTGGAATTCTAGCGGCGGGACCCGCAACCCTGCTGCCCCTGCGGCAGGCGCGTTGCGGCAAAGCTCAAGCCATGGTAGGCAATCGCCGCAAGTTTGATTGCGTACCATTCATTTGAGCTGAGGTTTGCCCATGTTGAGGGGTCTGAAATATCTCGCCGCGGGCGGGATGGGTTTGCTCGTCGCCACGACAGTCTCCATTGCTCCGGCGCAAGCCGTGGCGACGTGCACGGGTGGCAAGAACCCGGGGTCCAAAGGACTTGGCCGCGCATTTCTCTGCCAGGCGTACAAGAACCCCTACATTCCTCCCAGCAAGAAGCCGTCGCCCTACGACATCTACAAGCACCAGTCGAAGAGCGCGCCCCCGGTGAAGCGCTTCAAGTAACGGCCCGGCGCGCTCGGCTTTTCATCGCCTCACCAGCGCAGCAGACGGTGGCCGGCCAGCGCGCCCGCCGCCGTCACGATGCCGATCGCCAGCCCGTACCAGACGGCGACGAAGAGCGGTGAATCGTCCGGGCAATGCGCGGCATAGAACATGGCGGCCAGCGCGCCCGATGCGAGCCCCGCCAAGGCCCCGGCGAGAACCGGGCGCGTCGGCGCGCCGCGCCGCATCGCCAGCAGCATGGCGGCCAGGGGCGCGATGGAGATCAGCGGCACATAGGTGAGGCAGACGAGCCAGTTGGTGCCGACGAGTCGCTCCATCCACGCGTCGCGCGGCACGCTGAGCAGTTCGAACGCCAGAGCCGTCACCATGAGCGCCAGCGGCGTGAGCAGCAGCCAGCCGCGCCGCTCCATGGATGTTGCCGGGCGCACCGCGCCCGCCGCCATGTTGACGGCCACCGCCGCCAACGATCCGGTCAGGATGAATTTGAACACGAAGCGGAGCTCGTGCATCGCCATCGGAATGTCGTCGCGCGGTCCGAGCAGCATGGCGAACACCGCCGCGGCCGCGAGCCCGCCCGTCACGAGCGCGATGCCGATGGCACGGTTCGGCGACGGTTCCCGCATCGCGGCGTCCTGCGCCAGCGCATGGATGAGATCGTCTGTCTTCATGCGTTTTCCATTCTGTATTGCGCCGCGAGCTTCTTCAGCCCGCGATGGAGCAGCACGCGCACCGCACCCTCGCTGAGGCTCATACCGGCGGCGGCTTCGCGAATAGAACGTTGCGAAATGGCGACCGCGCGCACGACCTCTCCTTGCCGCCCGGGTAGGCCGTCCACCAGCCGGGAGACGTCCTCGACGGAAACCTCGGGTTCCGCAGGCGTGTCCGCCAAAGTCTCGATCATCGGCTCGATGGGCACCTCGGCCCGCTTGCCGCGGCGGCGAAGATTGTCGATCAGCTTGTAGCGCGCGATGCCGGCGATCCAGGGCCCCAGCTTTTCGTCCGGCCGCCACGTGTGCCGCTTCAGATGAATGGCGAGCAGCGTCTCCTGCACGACGTCGTCCGCATCCCCCGCCGAGGCCCCGGCGCGCGCCAGACCGTTGCGGGCCATCTGCCGAAGCACGGGGCTGAGGGCTTCCAACAGACGGCGATACGCGACCGTGTCGCCGGCAATTCCGGCGCGCATCCAGTCCGCCCATTCGTCATCCCGGCTCTTCGTCGTGCCCATGCACCTTGTTCTCCCGGAAACGGCGATTGTTACACGGCCTCTTCAAAAATAATTCGTCGATGACGGATGCGTGATCCGCGTAACGAACCCGCTCCAGCGGCGAAATCAAGTTGCAGGCCGAGATTGGCCGCACTCATCGAAGAGGAACACGCACATGGATCGTCGGACCGCACAACTCGCCCTCGCCACCTCCTTCGCCGCCGCCCTCACCATGGTGTCGGCGCCGTCCTTCGCCCAGGACACCAGCAAGGAGCGCTGCTACGGCATTTCGCTCGCGGGCAAGAACGATTGCGCCGCCGGAGCCGGCACCACCTGCGCCGGAACCTCCAAGGTCGACTATCAGGGCAATGCCTGGAAATACGTCGCCAAGGGCACGTGCGCCAAGATGACCACGCCGAAGGGCATGGGCTCGCTGATGCCCGTCAAGGGTTGATCCACCCCCCGGGGCGCGGGCTCGCCGCGCCCCTTTTCACATCCATCAGGATCGGCATCATGGCCCGGCTTCTCACCTTGCCGCCCCGCGCGGGCGTCGGCTTCAAACCCGAGCATCTGCCGGCCATCTTGCAGGACGTCCGGCAGGGCCGCGCATTTCCGGGTTTCTTCGAAGTTCACGCCGAGAACTACATGGGCGACGGCGGTCCGCCGCATCGCCAGCTCGAAAGACTGCACGCCGACGCGGCGCTCTCAGTGCATGGCGTAGGCCTGTCCATCGGCGGCATGCAGGCGCTCGACCGCGAGCACCTCGCCCGTCTGACGAGACTTTGCGCGCGCCACGCACCGGAAAGTTTCTCTGAACATCTCGCATGGTCGACCCACGACGGAGCCTTTCTCAACGACCTCCTTCCCCTCCCCTACACGCGCGGGACGCTCGAGTGCGTCTGCCTGCACATCGACGAGGTGCAGGATGCTCTCGGACGGAGAATGCTCCTCGAAAACCCCGCCACCTATGTGACGTTCGATGACAGTGAGATGAGCGAGACCGAGTTCCTCGCCGCCATCGTGGCGCGCACGGGCTGCGGCCTGCTGCTCGATCTCAACAACGTCTTCGTCTCGGCCGAAAATCACGGGTTCGATCCGCGCGCCTACCTGTCGTCCTTTCCCCTGGCGCATGTCGGGGAAATCCATCTCGCGGGCCACGCGACCGCACCCGACCCCGATGGCGGCGCGCTGCTGATCGACAGCCATGACAGGCCGGTGGACGAGCACGTCTGGGCGCTCTATCGCGAAATGATCGCGACGCTCGGGCCGCTTCCAACGCTCATCGAATGGGACAATGACGTGCCGCCATGGCCCGTCCTGTGCGCCGAAGCCCGCCGCGCCGAAGCACTTCTCACGCGCGAGCACGCCGATGTTTGACGCCGGCGCATTTGTGCAGGCGTTGCGCCATCCCGATGCACCGCTGCCGCAAAATCTGCGCGTTCGCCCCGGAGCCGACGCCACTCTGCGCTTCGCCGTCTATCGCAACAACGTCATGGCCGGCCTCATCGACGCCTTGGGGCGGAACTTCTCCGCCACTCGCAGCATCGTGGGCGATGAGTTCTTCCAGGCCATGGCCGACGTGTTCGTCCGCGGATCGCTGCCGCGCTCGTGTCTGATGCACCGCTATGGCGAGGAGTTCCCGCAGTTTCTCGAAGCTTTCGAGCCTGTCGCCGACATGCCTTATCTCGCCGATGTCGCACGTCTGGAACGCGCACGCACGCGTGCATTCCACGCTGCCGACGTCGATGTGCGCGATCCTTCAGGCCTGACGGGCTTCTCGCCCGACCGCCTCGCCGACCTGCGGATGCGGCTGCATCCCTCCTGCGAGATTCTGTCGTCCGAACATCCCACCGTGACGATCTGGCGCATGAACGCGGGCGAAAGCGAGCCTGCGTCCATCGACCCCTGGGAGGGAGAATCGGCCTTGGTCCACCGCCGCGACGACGCGGTCTGCGTCCTCTGTCTCGCGCCTGGGGAGGCGGCCTTCATGCTTGCCCTGCAGGCTGGCGGAAATCTTCAGCTCGCCGCCGCGCAAGGGTCCGAAGCTTCCCCGGTCTTCTCCATCGAACAGGCGCTCGCCACGCTCTTCCACGCGCGCGTCATCACAGCTTACCTGCACGAGGACGACGCACATGACTGACCTGGCCCGCCATCCGACCCATACGTCGATGATCGAACGAGGATCGAGCGTCATCGCGCTGATGGAGCGCATTCCCTATGATGCCATCGCGCTGTGCGCGCGGGTCTTCCCGGCTGCCGTCTTCTGGGCCTCGGGACAGACCAAGCTCGAAGGCTGGCGCGTCTCCGAGGGCGCCATCGAACTGTTCAAGGACGAGTACAGATTGCCGTTGCTCGACCCGTGGCTCGGCGCGCATCTCGCCGCCGCAGCCGAACACGCTTTCCCGATCCTGCTCGTCCTCGGACTGGCGACCCGACTCTCGGCTCTGGCGCTGCTGTTCATGACGCTGGTCATCCAGATCCTGGTCTATCCGGGCGCGTGGCCGACACATGGCGTCTGGGCCACGTGCTTTCTCATTCTGATCGCGCGAGGCCCCGGGCGGTGGTCGCTCGATCATGGGCTCTTCGGCCGCCGATCCTGACGGCCGAGGCCCTGGTCTCGTCTCGGACACGCAGGTCGCGCACCGCCATGATGCCCTGGATTTCCGCAAAGGTGCGATCCGGGTCGATAGAGAAGTGCTGCAGGGGACCTTCCTTCGACCCGAAGATCGAATGATGGTCCGCGCCCCCGTGCGAGGCGACGTGGAGCCCGAACGACTTGCGCGCATCATGCGCCATCAGCTCGATGAGGGTGGCGCCCGGGCGCATCCAGAGGCCATTGGCCAGCGCCCCGCCATGCACCGCCACCACGGTCTCGGCCGCACGGAAATAGGCAAGCTGCTCGGCCAGATTGTCCCAACGCGCCACGAAAGGCACGAAGCCGATCGACTCGAGTTTCGCGATCAGCCCGGCCTCTCCGGCGACCTGTCGCGTGCGCGCCGGCCCGCGCTGGAGATAAAGACGCGGCGGGGCAGCGTCAGACGGTCGGCCCAGCGCGATCGACAGATGCTCATGCGCGAAGTCGATCGACTCGGGTGTCGCGAACTTGTTCTCGCGATTGCGCGTGTGACACATGGCATGCAGGTAGCGCGGGACCTGAATGGTCTGGTCGACGCGCGTTTCGACGTGAGTCACCGCATATCCGGCCGACCGCAGGGCGCTGATGAATGCCCCGATGAGCGGCACGGGACGGCGGCCCGTCACGACGTTGAGCCGCTCGCCCTCAGAGAAGCCGAGCATCCGTACGGCGAAAAACAGGGGCATCAGCACGTCGACCAACAGGTGTCCGAAATGGTTCATGCGCGGAATGACGATCGTCAGGTCGTCGGACAGCACGCGCCGCCGCAGGGCGCTGATCGATGGCCGCGCCGTCGCCCATTTCACCGCCTCCCGCGCTTCGGCGTGGACTTGCGCGCCGGTCGAGCGATCCACCGGCGTGACGCGATGACCCGGCACCACGACGTCGCGCACGATCGCCACAAGCCGCTCGGCAGAACCTTCGTGCGCCCAGATCGACGGCTGCACGTGATCGATGTTGTGGGTGAACACGCGCGATCTCTGAGCCTCGAACTCCGCCGCCAGCCACGGAAAGACATGCGCGCTGCGATGGAGGATCTGCACGCGCTCGGCAGCCGGCCAGGCGCGTTCCGGATAGAAACTCAGCAGTCTCCGCAGGCTCGGCCGATTCATCGTGATCAGCCGCGATAGAGCGAAGGCCTTGTTCTTGAGATCGAGCGCCTCTTTGAACGCGGATCGGTGCCGACCCATGAAATGACTTTCAAAGTAAAAATAAGAAAACAACCGTCCGAAAAGGACGCGAGGCTTTGCTACAGCCTCTCGTTGCAAAATGGCAAGTACACGAAAGACGAAGGCGTTGACGGTGCGTCAGCTGAATCCGAGCAGGTTCAGAGCCTCCTCGGCGGCGCCATGACCGGTCTGCCAGGCCCCATGCGCGGTCGAGAAGAAGTGCGGCGACACGGCCTCGCCGGCAAACAACAGCCGGCCCGCGGGCGCCGCCAGCACGGCGCGGGCGCCCGCATGGCCAGGCAGCGCGTGCGAATACGAACCCAGCGCCAGCGGGTCGTTCGCCCAGCCCGAAACCATCAACGGACGCAGACGCTTGCGCATGCCGGACCCGAGCGTCTCGACGATCTGCCCGATGGCGAAATCCGCGAAGGCCGGAAGCCCGCCAATCTCGAGTTCGCGGGCGAACTGTCCGCCGAAATACGCTTCGATCAGCGGACGCCCGAATGGCCGGACGTGGTAGTTCGCCGTCGCGGTGCGATCGTTCGCCCCATAGAGCCGCGAGTCCACCTCGAACTCTTCCGCCCCGTCCAGCGCAAGGAACAATTTGTCCGCAAGGCCCAGCGGCAGGCAGGCGGCCGCCTCGATCTTGTCCGGCAGCGAGGGCGTGAAACGCAAGCCGCCGTTGGCGATCAGCGACGTCGGAATCGTGACGATGACCGCGCGGGCCCGCAGCACGCCCCGGTTCGTCTCGACGCGCAACGGCTGCGCGCCATGGTCGATGAGCCGAGCCTTGCAGCCATACCGTACCGGAAGGTCCGCGCCCAAGCGCGAGACCAGCGCGCCATAGCCCGCCGGCGCCCGGTAGTTGATCTCCGTATCCTCGTAGGCGGCGTAATCCAGCACCGAAAGGCGATCGGTCTCGGTCCCGTTGACATAGGTCGACATGGCGTCGATCAGCGGCGACCAGCGCTCCGTGGGATCGAGCAGGTTCGAGGCCGGCTTGTCGCGGCCCGTCGCCGCCGCCGCCTCCAGCGTGTCGAAAAAGCCCGCCTGGGCGGCCCGGTAGGATTTTTGCTCGTTCGCCGGAAATCCGCGCGCATCCGCGGTTTTCTGCCAGGGCGGAGTCGAGCGATCAATCTCGAAACCCGCCTCCTCGGCCAGGCCCACCAAAGGGTTCTTGTCGGCGGAATGCAGCCAGCCGCAGCCGAGGTCCAGCGCGGACCCGTCGACCGCACACGTATGCGCTCGGCCGCCACTGCGCTCGCGCGCTTCGATCAGCGTGAACGTCAGCGACGATCGCGCAAGCCGCCGTCCGGCCGCGATGCCGGCCGCGCCCGCGCCCACCACGACGACGTCGAAATCCTGAGTGTCTGCCATGCCGGTGACATAGGTCGCGGGCGGCGCGCCGTCCAGCCGGCGCAGGCATCTCATTGCCGCACCGGCCCGCTTCGCGCTAGGCTCGACGAAAGCCGCGCGCTGACGTCGCGGCGCGACGGGAGGATCGGCATGGAGGCCGGAACGCAAGCTCAGCAGGCACAGGCGCAATCGCCGCCACCGGCCTTGACCGGCGAGACCATCATCGCGGCGCTCAAGCACGCAGGAATCGAATATGTCCTGTCGGTTCCCGACCTGCACACCAGCGCGGGACTTCTGCGCCCCATCGCGACCGATCCGGATCTGAAACTCATCCGCGTCTGCAAGGAGGACGAGACGCTGGGCATTGCCGCCGGTCTGTCCTACGGCGACAAGCGCGCCCTCGTTCTGGTGCAATATACCGGCATGCTCTACGCCATGAACGCCATCCGGGGCATCGCCTGCGATCATTCCATGCCGATCTGCATGATGGTCGGGCTGCTCGGCAATGAGCCGGGCAAGCCGTCGCGCGAATCCTCCAAGTTCGGCGTCCGCATCATCGAGCCGCTGCTCGACGTGCTCGGCATCGCCTACCACCGGATCGACGTCGACGCCGACGTGGCCTGCATCGCGCCCGCGATCGAAGACGCCTACACGGCCCGAAAACCCGTCGCCTTCCTCCTCGAACGCCGCCCGGTGCACGCATGATGGACCGGAAGAAAGCCTGGGAGGCCCTCGCCCGACACGTCACGCAGGAAATCGTCGTGTCGACCTATTCCTCGGCAAGCGACTGGATCGCCACGGTCGACCGGCCGCTGAATTACTTCGCCGTCGGGGCCATGGGGCTCGCGTCCTCGCATGGTCTCGGCCTGGCGCTGGCCCGTCCCGAGCGGCGCGTCCTGGTCCTCGACGGAGACGGCAGTCTCCTGATGAATCTCGGCACGCTGGTCACCATCGGGGCGGTGTCGCCCAAGAACTTCGTGCACATCGTCGGCCACAACGGCAGCTACGAAGCCAATGGCGGTCATCCGATTCCCAACACGGCCGTGGACCTGCAGGGCATCGCGCGCGCCGCCGGCATCGGCGACGTCCGGCGTGCCGAAACGCTCGAAAAATTCGAGGCCATGATCCCCGACCTGCTGACGCGCGATGGACCGATCTTCGTCGAACTCATGATCCAGCAGGGGCCGCTGACGCCGCGCTCCTACAAGGACATGTACCGCGCCGCGCGTCGCCAGGCCTTCCGCGAAGCGCTCGACGCCTAGATCGGATGATATTGGTACAGCCAGGTTTCAGTGAGAACCTGATCGCCGGCGCGCAGATAGCACCGCATCTCCACGGGGTCGGTGCCATCGACCGTCAGGTCGAATTGGGCGCGCCAGTGGCCCGGCACGCCATTGGGCACCGGCTCTGAGAAGATGTACGAGAACGAGCCGCGCGAGGCCGACAGCACCGGCTCGGGCCGCACGCCGAACGGGATCGACTCGAGCGGCCCTCCCTTGAATTCGATCAGGAACTTGCGCACGCCCCGGGGGCGCGGCTGACCCGGTTGGCCGCCATTTCCGAGCCTGGTCGCGAGGCAGCGCCCGAGCGTCATGGGACCGGGTTCGTCCGCCTTCCAGTGCAGCTTGTAGCGCAGGTTGTATTCGGAGCCGGCTTTGGCGGGCCCTTCCGGCACCCACAGCGCCACGATGTTGTCGTGGATCTCGTCATCCGTGGGGATCTCGATCAGCTGCACCGCGCCGCGGCCCCAGGAGCCGATCGGCTCGACCCAGAGACTCGGACGGCGCTCGTAATGCACGCCGTCGCCGTAATTGTCGAAATCGCGGTCGCGCTGCATCAGCCCGAAGCCGCGCGGATTTTCGTCCGCGAACGAAGAGGCTGTCGTGCGCGCCGGATTGTTCAACGGCCGCCACACGCGTTCGCCTTCGCCGGTCCAGAGCGCCAGCCCGTCCGAATCATGCACCTCGGGACGCCAGTCGACCGCCATGGGTTTGCGCGTTTCGGAAAACCAGTACATCGACGTCAACGGCGCAATGCCGAAGCGCGAGATGTCCCGGCGCAGATAAAGCGCGGTCTCGATGTCCATGACGACGGCCTCGTTGCGCGTCATCAGGAATTTGTACGCGCCGACGATGGACGGCCCCTCCATCAGCGCATGCACCGTGACGGTGTCGCCTTCTTCAGGCCCGATGAAGATGCGGGTGAAGTCCGGAAATTCCTCGGCCCGATCCGCGACCGCCGTGTCCAGCGCGATGCCGCGCGCCGACAATCCGTATTGAAAGAGATCGCCGATGGCGCGGAAATAGGACGCGCCGAGAAATGCCGCCCAATCGTTGCGTCGCCAGTCGAGCTTGCCGTCGCGCGGTTCCTGGAAGCGGAAGCCCGCAAAGCCGACGCCGTCCTGCAGCTGACGCGCGGGCGAGTCCGGCGGCATGTTGAAGTAGCGCGTGTCGTAGACGATCGTGCGCGCCTGATCGCCTTCCACCACGTTCATCTGGATCGACTTCTGGAAGAACATGCCGAGGTGGAAGAACGTCACGGGAAAGCGACCCGGCCCGTTGGCGTAGAGCGCATAATCGGTGTTGAACTGGATCTTGCCCCAGGCCTCGTAGTCGATCTTCCCGACGATTTCAGGTGAAGGCCGACGCGGCGGCTCATAGGGCCCGGCAGCGCGCGAGCGGGCGAGATCCTTGAGGATCTGGAACGAAAAGGGCGTGGCCTGGCTGAGCGTCAGGCCGGCCTGCTGCGCCAAAGCCTCTCCGATGCTTCCGGCCAGTCCTGCGCCGGCCGCCGTCGCGGCGGCGGTTTTCAGGAGGGTGCGGCGATCGATGGCGTCGGTCATGAAAACTCCGGGATTAAAGATGCGCGAAAGGCAACGCTCGACCGCTCAGGTAATGTTCCGGCGGCGGCTTTCAATAATTCGTGGCGCGGATCGCAGGCGGTGGCCCCGCGCCCGCCGCGCGTGAATCTGCCTGAACGCTGAGAAAGGCGTCGAGGGTCCGAGCGGGAGCCTCAGCTCCGAATCGGCTCGACCTTGAGCGCGGCGCGGACGAAATAATAGACCAGCACGAGCCCCAGTGCCGCTCCCGCGATTTCCACCACCAGACTGACCGAGCGCGGCAGCCCCAGCATGCCGCCGAAGGCCCATCCGGCCGCCCAGGTGAGGCCCACGAGTTCAGTGCCAACGAGGATCGCCACGCTCACGATCGTGACCGCGTTTTCCCAGTTGATGCGCTTGCCCTCGGCCATGGTGGTCCCTTGCAATCGGTTCGGTCTTTCGGCTGGCTTTCGCCAAGCTCACGAGCCCACTATAGCATCGTCCATCCGGGCGCAACACAGGCGCCCGTCCCGGAGCATCACATGACCTCGACACCCCGCTACGCTCGAGCCGCAGTCGCCGCGCCTCACAGCCTCGCCGCGCAGGCCGGACGCGACATCCTGGCCGAGGGTGGATCGGCGCTGGAAGCCATGATCGCCATGGCGGCGACGATCGCGGTCGTCTACCCGCACATGAACGCCATCGGGGGCGACGGGTTCTGGCTGGTGCGCGAACCGGGCGGCAAGGTCCATTACATCGAGGCCTGCGGCTTTGCCGGCGCCGGCGCGACCATCGAGCGCTACAGCAAGGCCGGGTACGACGCTATTCCGGCCCGCGGCCCGGAGGCCGCCGTCACGGTTCCGGGCGCGATCGGCGGCTGGGCTCTCGCACACGAAATGGCGCAGGCCTTCGGCGGTCGCCTGCCGATGACCGACATCCTGCACGCGGCGATCAAGCTCGCGCGCGACGGCTACCTCCAGTCTCCCTCGGAAGCCGGCGGCGCCCCCAAGGAATTCGCCAACCTGGTGTCCGCGCCGGGCTTTGCCGAAACCTTCCTGATCGACGGAAAGCTCCCGGCCGCCGGCGTGCTGCGCAAGGCGGAGCGGCTGGCCGCGACGCTCGAACATCTGGCCCACGACGGGCTGGACGATTTCTACCGCGGCGACATCGGCCGCGAGATGGCCGCCGACATGGACAAGCTTGGAACGCCGCTCACCCGGGCGGATCTCGAGAAGTTCCGCGCCGTGCTGCGCCAGTCGCTCTCGATCCGCGTGCGCGACGCGTCCTATTTCAACGCCCCGCCACCCACACAGGGCCTCGCATCCCTGCTGATCCTCGGCATTTTCGAGCGCCTCGGCGTCACCCGCCGCGACAGTTTCGAGCACATCCACGGACTGATCGAATCGACCAAGCGCGCGTTCCTGATCCGGGACCGCGTCTGCACCGATTACGAACACCTCGACGCCGATCCGGCCTCGCATCTCGCGGCGGAGAACCTCGCCCGGCAGGCGGCGGCCATCTCGATGAGCCGCGCCGCGCCCTGGCCCGCGCCTCCGGGCGAGGGCGACACGGTCTGGATGGGAGCCATCGACGCCAAAGGGCTCGCGGTCTCGTACATCCAGTCGATCTATTGGGAATATGGCTCGGGCTGCGTCCTGCCCAAGACCGGGGTTCTGCTGCAGAACCGCGGCACGTCCTTCTCGCTCGACCCGAGGGCCCGGAATCCGCTGGCGCCCGGCCGCCGGCCGTTCCACACGCTCAATCCCGCCATGGCGGTCTATGACGACGGTCGCGTCATGGTCTACGGCAGCATGGGCGGCGACGGTCAGCCGCAATTCCAGGCGCAGGTGCTGACCCGCTGGGAAATGGGCATGGGACTGGCCGAGGCCATCGACGCGCCGCGCTTCCTGCTGGGCCGCACCTGGGGAGAGGTCGAGACCGCGTTGCGCATCGAGGACCGGTTCGACCCCACGCTGGTGCGCAAGTTGGAGAAGGCCGGCCATGCCGTGGTGGTGGACAGCCCCTATTCGGAGACGCTGGGCCATGCCGGCGGCGTCGTGCGCTACCGCGACGGCAAGCTGGACGCGGCGCATGATCCGCGCTCGGACGGCGGCGCGAACGGCTTCTGATCAGCCGCCGCCCGCCAGAGTGCCGAACAGCAGCCCGAGGCCGAGCAACAGCACCGCCAGGGCGGCGGCCAGTTCGAGGCCGCGAACGACCTGCGCGCCGGCGACGCCGCGCCCTGCGGACAGCCGCAGCGCCAGACCCTTGCCGTAGACGGCCACGATGGCGAGCGCCCCCGTGGTCACGGCCGTGCCTAGCGCCATGGCGAAAGTCGCGCCCACTCCGGCCCAGAAAATGCCCTGCGCGGCCGAGAAGACCAGCACCAGGATCGCGCCCGAGCAGGGCCGCAACCCTGCCGCCACGACGGTCGCGGCCGCGGTCTTCCACGAGAAACCGGCGCCGAGCTGCGAGGGATCGAGCATGTGCAGATGGCCGCAATCGGCGCCATGCACGTGCCCGGGGTCGTCCGTCGCGACACACTGGAAGCGCGACGAGACCGCCGCCCCCACGGGCTGCATCCGCGGCGCACGAAGCGAAGCCAGCAGCGCCGCCCCCTTGCGCCAGACGAGCGCCAGACCCAGCGTCACGATGGCCGCATAGCTGGCGATTTCGACATAGCGCGCGCTCGACCGCATGGCTTGCGAGGTCGCGCCGATGACCAGCGTCAGCCCGCCCACGATGGCGAGCGCCACCAGCGCCTGCAGCAGCGCCGCGAGCCCTGCGAGGACCAGCCCGCGCTTCAGCGCGCGCTCGTTGGCGACCAGATAGGCGGCCAGCACCGCCTTGCCGTGTCCCGGCCCCGCCGCGTGGAAGACCCCGTAGGCGAAGGCCAGCGAGAGCAGCGTCCAGATCGCCGACGTATCGCTGCGGATCGCCCGCACGGCGCCGCGCATCATCAGATCGAAACGCTGCTGTTGTGCGAGAATATAGCCCGTGATGCCGGACGGCGCGCCGCCGCCCTCCGAAATGCCGACGCTGAACGGGTTGCGCGCCTGTGCGCCGGCATCCGGCGCGGCCAGTGACAAGGCCGCGACGGCGAAGAGGACCGCCAGACAGGCCCACGCGAACCGCCGTGTCACGGGCACGCCACCACGGCGCGGCTGGCGAGTTTCACGCCGAAATCGTTGCCGGGCGACAGCCCGCTGAAAAAGGCCTCGGAAAGCTTTTTGCTCTCGGCTTCCTGCAGCGGATTGGGCTGCGCGACATTCAGCGAGCACCCGGCCGGAGCGGACACGAGCTTCACCGCGTCGGTCTTCTCGAAGTCGAAGGAGACGAAATAGCTCGGATCGTAAACCTGCAGCGTCAGGGCTTTCCCCGCCGAAGCCGGCTGCTTCAACGGCAGCTTGAACCGCAGCGTCACGAGCTTGTCCTTGCCCTCGCTCATCGCAATGTCGGTCGGCTTGCCGAATTCGATCTTCTGACCTGCGGCCTTCACGACGGTGAAGTAGCCGAACTCCTCGAGATCGCCCACGTTGGTCTCGGCAATCGGCGCGAGTTGCGCGTCGGTGGCGGGCTTGCCGTCGGCGCTCAACCCCGTGGTGGCGAAGGCGGAGTACATTTCGTCGAACGTCCAGCTGTGGGCGACGCCCGACACCCGGCCCTGCGGATCGAACAGCACCTCGCTCTTGACCACCACGAAGACGTGGGGATGCGCAAGGGACGTCGCCGTCATGGCCGCGAGCGCCGCGCCGCTGGCGATCGACAGCCTGATCGCGGCGCCGAGGTCGGACAGGCAGCAGCGCAAGCCGGTGGTCTTGATGAACACGTCGTCGTTTCCTCGAATCGCCGCCCGGTGGGCTACGGACCAGAACAGGTCAAATCCACATGCCGCGCAAGTCTGGCCGAACCATGGCGGAGCACGAGGCCGTGAGGGCTTCGCAACGCAGCACAACCTCTTCCCGGCAAACCCTTGGAAGCCGCTTTACGGCTTGCGCCAGCATGCCCATATTCCGCCCATGACGCATGAGCTTCAGGATCCGGACGACACCCGGCAGGCTTCGGCGGACCTGATGTCCGACCTTGCCATCGACAGCCTCGCCGACCGTTACGACCTGGCCCGCGACCGGGTTTATCTCCTCGGCACGGAGGCCATCGTGCGACTGCTGCTCCTGCAGAAGGCGCGCGACAAGGCCGCGGGGCTCGATACCGGCGGCTTCATCTCGGGCTATCGCGGCTCGCCGCTGGGCAGTCTCGATCGCGAACTGCAATTCGCCCACGACCGGCTCGCGCCCGAAAACATCGTGTTCCAGCCTGGTCTCAACGAGGATCTCGCCGCGACCGCCATCTGGGGGTCGCAGCAGGCCGAGATGCGCGGGGAAGGCCGGCACGCCGGCGTCTTCGGCATGTTCTACGGCAAGGGCCCGGGCATCGACCGGTCCGGCGACGTGTTCCGCCACGCCAATCTCGCCGGCACGTCACGCCATGGCGGCGTGCTGGCCCTGATGGGCGACGATCACACGGCCGAATCCTCCACGACCGCGCATCAGTCGGAGCTTCATCTCGTCGCCGTCGCCATGCCGATCCTCAGCCCTGCGGGCGTGCAGGAAATCATCGACTACGGACTCTATGGTTACGCGCTGTCGCGCTATGCCGGCGTCTGGGTCGGGCTGAAATGCGTCAAGGAGACGGTGGAGTCCCGCGCGTCCGTGGACGGCTCGGCGCGCCACGTGCGGCCGCGCGAGCCGGAACCCGATCCCCGCCCGGCGGGTGGATTGAACATCCGGCCGCGCGATCCCGTCCTGGCGCAGGAAGCGCGCCTGCAGGATTTCAAGATCGACGCGGTGCTGGCCTGGCTGCGCGCCAACAAGCTCGATCGCGTGATCTTCGAGGGCGGCCCCGCGCCGCGCATCGGCATCGTCAGCAGCGGCAAATCCTATCTCGACACGCGGCAGGCGCTCGAACATCTGGGCCTCGACGAGGCCCGATGCGCCGAGCTCGGCGTGCGGCTCTACAAGGTCGCGTGCCCCTGGCCGCTGGAGCCGGAAGGCCTCAAGCAATTCGCCCATGGCCTCGACCTCTGCATCGTCGTCGAGGAAAAGCGCGCCCTCATCGAGACGCAGGTGCGTGAGCTTCTCTACGACGTGCCGCAGCGACCGCGAGTGGTCGGCAAGCGCGATGAAAAAGGCGAATGGCTGTTCCCCGTCAAGGGTGCGCTCGATCCGCACGACATCGCCGTCGCGGTCGCCGAACGCCTTCTCGCCCGCACGCGCGACCCCGCCGTGGCGGCAAGGCTCGACGATCTGCGCCGCGCGCGTCGCGACGCAGGCACGCTCGAAACCCTGCCGCCGCGCACGGCCTATTTCTGTTCGGGCTGCCCACACAATTCGTCCACCAAGGTGCCGGAAGGCGCGCGCGCCTATGCGGGAATCGGCTGCCATTACATGGTCCAGTGGATGGACCGCGAGACAGAGGGCTTCACCCAGATGGGTGGCGAAGGCGCCAACTGGATCGGCGAAGCGCCGTTCTCGACGCGCCGCCACATGTTCCAGAATCTCGGCGACGGCACCTACAATCATTCCGGCAGCCTGGCGCTGCGTTTCGCGGTCTCGAGCGGCGTCGACATCACGTACAAGATTTTGTTCAACGATGCGGTCGCGATGACGGGCGGGCAGACCCATGACGGCGGCCTCACGGTCGACCGCATGGCGCGCCAGATTCATGCCGAAGGCGTCGCCCGCATCGCCGTCGTGACCGACGAGCCCGACAAATATCCGCCGGGTTTCGACTGGCCGCCCGGCGTCACCATTCACCCTCGTGCCGATTTCGACGACGTGCAGCGCGAACTCGCGGACGTTCGCGGGACCAGCGTGCTGATCTTCGACCAGACCTGCGCGGCCGAAAAACGCCGCCGTCGGAAGCGCGGGACCATTGCGACGCCGAGCCGGCGGGTCTTCATCAACGAACGCGTCTGCGAAGGCTGCGGCGATTGCGGCGTCGCGTCCAACTGCGTCTCCGTGCAACCCCTCGACACCCCGCTCGGCCGCAAGCGCCGCATCGATCAATCGAGCTGCAATCTCGATTATTCCTGCATCGAAGGTTTCTGCCCGTCCTTCGTGACGCTCGAAGGCGCGAAGCCGAAGGCTCCGTCAAAGCGCGCCGCGCGCGACGACTTCGCCGACAGCCTGCCACGGCCGGACGTGCCCGTCCTCGGCTCGCATCCGTACGCGGTCCTGATCACCGGCATCGGCGGCACCGGCATCGTCACCATCGGGGCGGTGATCGGCATGGCGGCGCATCTCGACGGCCGCGGCTGCGGCGTCATCGACATGGCGGGCATCGCCCAGAAGGGCGGCGCGGTGACGAGCCACGTGCGGCTCGCCGCAACTCCCGCCGACATCCATGCCATCCGCATCGCGTCGGAGGATGCGGATCTCGTGCTCGGCTGCGACATCGTCGTGACCGCCTCCCGCAAGACGCTGGAAACGATGCGCCATGGCCGCACCCACGCGCTTGTGGCGACGAGCGAAGTCATGCCGGGCGATTTCGCCCGCAGCGCCGATTTCCGCTTGCCGACCGACCGGATGGTCGCCGCCATCCGCCGCGCCACCGGAGACCGCGCGACGTTCCTGGATGCCAATGCACTGTCCGCCGCGCTGTTTGGCAATACCATCGCGGCCAACATGATGATGCTGGGTTTTGCCTGGCAATCGGGTCTCGTGCCCTTGTCGGAACGTGCCCTGTTGCGCGCCATCGAGTTGAATGGCGAGGCCGTGGCGATGAACCGCGCGGCCTTCGCGTGGGGCCGTCGTTTTGCCGCCGAGCCTGCTTCCATCGACGACGTCCTTTCGGGCGCCGGCAGGAAAGTCTTTGCCCCGCAGGAAGAAAGCCTCGCCGATCTGATCGCGAGCCGCTTCGCCTGGCTGACCGACTATCAGGATGCCGCCTATGCGCGGCGCTATCGCGAGCAGGTCGAGCGGATGGCCGCGACGGAAGCCGCGCGACTGCCCGGCAGCGACGAACTCGCCCGCACGGTCGCGCGCTACCTGTACAAGCTGATGGCCATCAAGGACGAGTACGAGGTGGCGCGGCTGCATACGGACGGCGAGTTCGCCCGCCGCATCTCGGCCGAATTCGACGGCGTGAAGCGCGTTGAATTCCACTTCGCGCCGCCGCTGCTGTCGCGTGGTCACGACGGCAAGCCGCCGCGGAAAATAACCTTCGGGCCCTGGATCCTGCCGGGCCTGCGCCTGCTCGCGGCGCTGCGCCGCCTGCGTGGAACGCCGCTCGATGTCTTCGGCAAAACAGCCGAGCGGCGACAGGATCGCGCGACGTTGGCGGAGTATGAAGCGCTGCTCGGCGAAATCGCCGTCCGCCTCGACCGCGACAATCATGCGTCGGCCATCGCGCTCGCGGCTCTGCCCGAGAAGATCCGCGGCTACGGCCACGTTCGCGCCCGGCACCTCGCGCAGGTGGAGCCCGAACGCGAGACCTTGCTCGCGCAATTCCGCTCCGGCCCGTTAACCCGGATCGCCGCCGAGTAAGCCTGTCGGCCATTGAGGGTTGACCCGGCGCGGCCTTGCTGTCAGGGCTGGTTTCAGGCCGACGCACGGGGAGGCGAACGGGGTTCGCCCTTTTCGCCTGCGCCAGCCCATCCGGATGATCAAACACCAGACACGAGAACGAGCGGCCGCTTCGGCCGGCGCACGGCTGGCAGGCCGTGACGCCCGTCAGGCGGATCTCGGCCCGGGGGTCGCCTATGCTGCGCATCTATTTCAGAAAAGACGACCACCTGTCGCCCGTCGACGTGCAACTGCCGCTGCGCGAACCCGCTGATCTGCCCGACAGCCAGTTCCCCTGGATCGATCTCTACAATCCGACTCCCGCCGAAGACCGCTTCGTCGAGGAGAAGGTCGGCATCTCGATTCCGACCCGCGAGGAGATGCAGGAGATCGAGGTCTCGGCCCGCCTCTACAACGAGGACGGAGCGGAATTCATGACCGTGACGGGGCTCGTGCACCTCGACACGGACGAGCCCGCGCCCACCCCCGTGACCTTCATCCTGAAGGGCCAAACGCTCGTGACCGTGCGCTATGCCGAGCCGCGCCCCTTTCTGAACTACGCCATGCGGACCCAGCGGCCCGGCCTGGTCTCCTGCGCCAATGGCGAGCAGATCATGCTCGGCCTTCTGGAGGCGCTGATCGACAGGATCGCCGACGCTCTGGAGCGTGTCGGCGTGAAGATCGATTCGATTTCCCGCGAGGTCTTCCGTCCCGAGACGAAGCGGCGACGCACAACCAAGACGCGCGATCTGCAGCGCGTCATAGAGAGCATCGGCCGCGAAGGCGACCTGCTCGGACTCGTGCGCGAAAGCCTCGTCAGCATCAACCGGCTGGCGACCTACCACACCGCAGCTTTCGAGACCGACAAGAAAGCCAACAAGGAAGCGCGCGTCCGCCTGCGCGTGCTCCAGCGCGACGTCGCCTCGCTCAGCGACCACTCGTCCTATCTGTCGGGAAAAATCCAGTTCATGCTGGATGCGACGCTCGGGCTGATCAACCTCGAGCAGAACCAGATCATCAAGATCTTCTCGATCGCCGCCGTCTGCCTGATGCCGCCGACACTCGTCGCGTCGGTGTACGGCATGAACTTCAAGCATATGCCGGAACTCGACTGGGAGTTCGGCTATCCGATGTCGCTCGTCTTGATGATCGTGGCGGCGCTCGTACCCTACTTCTACTTCAAGCGTCGCGGCTGGCTTTAGGGCGACTTCTCCCGTCGGGAGAAGCCTCCGGCGGATGCCCGCTGACGAGGGGCTCTGTCCACGTCACCCCAGCCTCGTCATTGCGAGGAGCGAAGCGACGCGGCAATCCATCGTCGGATGCACGACGCCCGGCCGCGTTCCACTGGATTGCTTCGCTCCGCTCGCAAGGACGGTGCAGGCTTTCCTCGCCTCCTGCGACCCCGAGCCTAGCTCCCCCTTCTCCCTCCCCCTTGTGGTAGGCGGAGAGCGACTCGACGTAGCGTCTTTGCCCCTCGGGAGGGCCGGGGTGGCGGTCGCGCCACACCGACCGGAATCAGCGCCCCTCATCCGGCCGCTCCGCGGACACCTTCTCCCCAAGGGAGAAGGGCGCGCGCGTCATCTGAGCACCGGGCGTTACCGCACGATGACGTTCTGGAACTGCCACGGATCTTCCTCGTCCACCTCTTCGGGGAACAGCACGCCGCGGTCGCGCAGAGGCGTCCAGTCGGTGTATTCGCCGATCACCGGGCCGAGATAAGGGCGCTGCACTTCGAGGCACCGGCGGAAGTCGAGCTCGTCGGCCTCGACGATCCCGGCGTTCGGATTTTCCAGCGCCCAGACCATGCCGGCCAGCACCGCGCTCGTCACCTGCAGGCCCGTGGCGTTCTGATACGGAGCAATGCGGCGCGTCTCCTCGATCGAGAGCTGCGAGCCATACCAATAGGCGTTCTTCTTATGGCCGTAGAGCAGCACGCCGAGTTCGTCGATGCCGTCGACGATCTCGTTCTCGTCGAGAATCTTCGACTCCTTCTGCTGGTGCCAGCCGCTGCCCGCCATCTCGTGCAGCGACAGGACCGCATCGTTCGCCGGATGATAGGCGTAATGGCAGGTCGGGCGGTACACCGCCTCGCCGTCTTCCCGCACGGTCAGGTAGTCGGCGATGGAAATCGATTCGTTGTGGGTCACCAGGAAGCCGTGCTGAGCCTGCGCGGTCGGGGTCCAGGACCGCACGCGCGTGCCCGCGCCCGGACGCATCAGGTAGATTGCCGCGCCGCTACCGAAATCATGTTCGCGCCCTTCCGGCGGCAACGCCTTCTCGTGCGTGCCCCAGCCGAGTTCGGACGGCTGCAGGCCTTCGGAGACGAAGCCCTCGACCGACCAGGTGTTGACGAACACGCCCATGGGCTTCGGATCGCGCGCGCGCTGCGTGTCGCGCTCGGCGATGTGGATGCCCTTGACGCCGGCCGCCTGCGCCAGCTGCGCCCAGCCCTCGCGCGTCGTCGGCTCCGGCGCGTCGACGCCGCAATCGGCCGCGACGTTGAGCAGCGCCTGCTTGACGAACCACGACACCATGCCGGGGTTCGCGCCGCAGCACGACACCGCCGTCGGGCCTTCCGGCATGTCGGCGCGCAGATCGAGAATCACCTGGCGCAGCGCGTAGTTCGAGCGCTGCGAGACGCTGAGGCCGGCGTCGGTGTAAAAGCCCTTCCAGGGCTCGGCCACCGTGTCGATGTAGAGCGCGCCGATCTCGTTGCAGAGGCGCATCAGATCGCCCGACGACACTTCGACCGACAGGTTGACGAGAAAGCCCTGGCCGCCGCCTTCGGTCAGCAGCGGCTTCAGCAACTCGGCGTAATTCTCGCGCGTTACCGCTTCCTTGACGAAGCGGTAGCCGCTCTTGTCGACCAGCGCGCGATCCTTGTCCTCGGGATCGATCACGGTGAAGCGCGACTTGTCGTATTTGAAATGGCGCTCGATGAGCGGCAGCGTTCCCCGGCCGATCGAGCCGAAACCGATCATCACGATCGGGCCTGAAATGGTGCCGTGCACGGGCCATTGCGACATCGTCTTCTCCGTTCTTGCAGATCGCGCTGTGCGGATCTCGAAATGATGCGTCGCGCTCCATGACGGCAGCGCGACGCGAGGTTTGGCCGAGTTGAAAGCAAAGCAGGGGCTTCAGGTCAACCCGAGTTGATCAGGCGGCCCGCAGGAATGTCCCGTCGGCCGGTGCTTCGTGGAGCATGCGCGCGCCCGTGGCCCGCACCATGCCGCGCGCGCCGGCCAGCGAACCGGGCGCGAGCTCGAGCCCGAGAAACCGCGCTTCGTCGACCGGACCGGGCAGCGACAGGCCGCGCGTGGCCGAGCGTTCGAAACCGAAGCGGTTGTAGTACGGCGCGTCACCCACCAGCAGCACGGACTTGTGGCCGCGCTGCATGGCGCGGAACAGGCCCTCGACGATCAGCTTGCGGCCGATGCCGAGCGAGCGATGACGCTCGTCGACCGCGACCGGGCCGAGCAGCAACGCCGGACGGTCGCCCGCCTCGACGTGCCAGAACCGGATCGTGCCCGCGAGCGCGCCATCGACATGCGCCGACAAAGACAGGCCGGCGGCCGCCATGCGGCCTTCGCGCAGGCGCTCGCAGGTCTTCTGGAAGCGCGCGGCGCCGAAGGCGTCGTCGAGCAGCCGCTCGCGCGCCGCCACGTCCTGCACACGCTCGCTCGAGATGACGAGGTCGTCGCGCAGGAGCGGCTGGCCGAGGACGAGAGAAACCGGCTGGCCGGTGAAGACATCGTTCGAGACATAGGTCATCGCGGCCTCCCTGAGGCGGGCAGACGACCCTCGCACCGAGCGCTCGCGCGCCGGCCGTCCGGGACTGGTTCTTGGCGGAAAAGCCTCTCCCCGCCGGGGAGAGGTCATCGCGTGGCTCAGATCACGTAGGATTTGAGCGGAGGGAAGCCGTTGAAGCCCACGGCCGAATAGGTCGTCGTATAGGCGCCCGTTCCCTCGATCAGCACCTTCGAGCCGATCTCGAGGCTCACGGGAAGGAAATACGGGTCCTTCTCGTAGAGCACGTCGACCGAATCGCAGGTCGGCCCGGCCAGCACGCAAGGCGTCGTCTCATCACCGTCGAATTCGGTGCGAATCGGGTACCGGATCATCTCGTCCATGGTTTCGGCCAGTCCGTTGAACTTGCCGATGTCGAGATAGACCCAGTTCACCTTGTCGTCGTCCGCCTTCTTGGAGATGAGCACCACTTCGGCCTCGATCAGGCCGGCGTTGCCGACCATGCCGCGACCCGGCTCGATGATCGTCTCCGGAATGCGGTTGCCGAAGTGCTTGCGCAGGCTCCTGAAGATGGCCTGGCCGTAGGCTTTCACCGCCGGCACGTCCTTGAGGTACTTGGTCGGGAACCCGCCGCCCAGATTGACCATCTGGAGGTGGATGCCGCGCTCGGCCAGATCCCGGAAGATCGTCGCCGAGGACTTCAGGGCGCCGTCCCACATGCGCGGATTGCGCTGCTGCGACCCGACGTGGAACGACAGTCCATAGGCCACCAGGCCGAGGCGATGCGCATGTTCGAGCACGCGCGCCGCCATCTCGGGCACGCAGCCGAACTTGCGCGACAGCGGCCATTCGGCGCCTTCGCCCGCGCAGAGAATGCGGCAGAAGACGCGCGAGCCGGGAGCCGCGCGGGCGATCTTCTCGACCTCGGCTTCGGAATCGACCGCGAAGAGGCGCACGCCGAGCTCATAAGCCCGCGCGATGTCGCGCTCCTTCTTGATCGTGTTGCCGTAGCTCAGGCGGTCGGGCGACGCGCCGGCGGCCAGCGCCTGCTGGATTTCCACGACCGAAGCCGTGTCGAAGCAGGAGCCGAGCTGGGCGAGCAGCGACAGCACTTCCGGCGCGGGGTTGGCCTTCACGGCGTAGAACACGCGCGTGTCCGGCAGCGCCCGGGCGAAGGACGTGTAGTTGTCGCGCACGACGTCGAGGTCGAGGACCATGCACGGTCCGTCATCCAGACCATTCTGGCGGCGGTCACGCAGAAATTCGATGATACGGTCGGTCATCGCGGCATCCCTTCGAAGGGCGCGGGTCCTCCGCGCCAAAAGCAAAAACGGCTTCGGGGAGGATGGCGATGCTGAGCCGGTCGCGCTTTGGAGACGCGATCGATCAGTTGACCCGCCACCCATGATCGAAAGCGCGCCGGTTGGAAGACCAACCAGACGAACCCGCGATCGGGTGCTGCGCCGTGGACACGTCGACCCCGGAAGACAGAACTGCGGATGCAGGACTGCTGTCCAAGGTGTGGTGGCCTTCGCTTGGATAGGGATGAGCTCCCTTCCGCACGCCCGGCAAGAAAGACAAGCCTCTTCGGTACGCCGGCCTTTGGAGGGCCGACAGAGACGAAAAAGCCCGGTCCGTCGTTGCTTTAAGTCGCGTCCCCCGTTTGGCGGGGTTCGCCGGTTC
>JAQGJH010000093.1 GCA_028290705.1 Hyphomicrobiales bacterium | reverse complement strand
GCCATGGCCCAATCCCCTGGCCTGCTTGCCGCGAACCCGGCCCTCCATGCTGGCCGGCCATCGCATCCACATGGATGAAGATTACGAGCAATGGTATCGCGGCCTCGCCCGCAAGGACCGCAAGGATGCGGGCCGCAGCTGGCGGCTTTTTTCAGCCATGCAGAACTCGGATTTCATGCGCGCGCGCGACGTCGGTACGGCGCGAAGCGTTCTGGACCTGATCGAGCACGAGCAGCGCCGGCGTCTGCACTCGCTTGGCGAGGCCTATCGGCTCGACGAGAAGGAGAACGGGAATTTCTACCGCGCTCTCGTCACGCATGCCGATCCTGCCTGTCAGGCCATCGTCACCGCCCTGACGATCGACGGAACGCCCATTGCGGGCCTCCTCAGCCTCGGCAGTGGAACGAGTTGCATCATGCTTCGCGTGGCCTTCAGTGAAGGCCCCTGGGAGAAAGCCGCGCCCGGCCGGCTCCTGATCGAGCGGACGATGCGGGCGCTGCATCAGGACGGCTACCGGACCTTCGATCTCGGCATCGGCGACTACCGGTACAAGCGCCAGTTCGATCCCGAAAGGGTCGCCCTGCTGTCGGTGACGCGATCCCTGTCGGTTCGGGGCCTGCCGCACTCGTCCGGCGTCTGGGCGAAGGCCCAGGTGCGGAAAAGCCCCGTCATCGAGCGCTGGGCGCGCCGGCTCAAGAGCTACGCGACCGGATGAGTTTTCAGCGGTCGAACGGAGAGGCGAAACGCGGCCGCACCTTCGGCGGAGGCGCGGCGGGCTCGGCGGTCGTCGCCTGCTGCTCGCCATGCGGCGTCAGGCGGATCAACTCGCGCAAATATACTTCGGGGAAATTCCATGCGCGCGCGGCACGCAGCACGCCCGCCATGTAACCCGGCTGCGGCGAACCGCCGGCGCTGCCCCGGCCGATGTACACGAGCGCGCGCGACGACCCGCCCGAGGCCTTCAGGACAGGCTGCTCCGCCTTGGCGTAAAGCCCGCGCGCCACCCCTTCGTAGGCATCGAGACGACGCAAATCGGCCAGCGTCAGGTCCCACAGCACGCCATGCACCACGCCCTGCGGATCGCGCACCACCGAGGCAAAGCCTTCCTGCATGACGATGAAGCGGTGACGCATCAGCCTCGCGGCGCCGAGCGGTTTAGCGCCCGTGCAGCGGAGACGCATCGCCTCCGCGTCCATGTTCGACCCATAGGCGAAATGCAGCGGCATGCCTCAGCCGAATTCCATGATGACGGCGTCGACCGCGAGACTGTCGCCTTCCCGCGCGTTGATCTTGCGGACCGTGACGTCACGCTCGGCGCGCAGCACGTTTTCCATCTTCATGGCCTCGACCATGCAAAGCGCCTCGCCGGCTTTCACCTCCTGGCCTTCGGCGACGAGGATGGCCTTGACCAGGCCGGGCATCGGGCACAGCAGCGACTTCGACGTATCGGCGATTTTCTTTTCGGGCATCAGCGCGAAAAGCTCCGCCTCGCGCCGCGTGAACACCCGCGCTTCGACGCTGACGCCACGGTGCGAAATCAGGAAACCGTTGAGGATCGGCCGGATCTGCACCGCGACGGGATCGCCGTCCACCATGCCGCGCCACACGGCCTCGCCCGGCCGCCAGTCCGACGACAAGCGATGCGCATGCGCGCTCGCATCGGCAAAAACCATCAGCAAGGCGTCGTCGCCATCCTCGATGCGAAGATCGTAGCGATCCGCGCCCAGCATCACGCTGCGGTCGCGCTGGAACGCCACCGTGCGCTGCGTCGGAAGCTGGCCGGAGATGAGGCGCTTGCGCTCGTTCAGCGCGTGATCCACCGCCGCCGCGACCGCCGCCATCACATGCGCGATCTCACCTTTCGGAACGCTCGGATGAAAACCGTCCGGATATTCCTCGGCGATGAAACCGGTCGACAGATTTCCGTCCTTCCAGCGCTGATGCTGCATCAGCGACGACAGGAACGGGATGTTGTGACGAATGCCGTCGATGACGAACTCGTCGAGCGCGCGCGACTGCGCCTCGATGGCGCTCAGCCTGTCGCCCGCATGCGTCACGAGCTTGGCGATCATGGGATCGTAGAAGATCGAGATTTCGCCACCTTCCGTCACGCCGGTGTCGTTGCGCAGCGTCACGCCCTCGTGGCTTCCTTCCGCGGGCGGCTGATAGGCGACAAGCCGGCCCGTGGACGGCAGGAAGTTGCGCGTCGGATCTTCCGCATAGATGCGGCTCTCGACCGCCCAGCCGACGAGCTTCACGTCTTTCTGCTGGATGGCGAGCTTCTCGCCCGCGGCGACGCGGATCATCTGCTCGACCAGATCGACGCCGGTGACGAGTTCCGTCACCGGATGCTCCACCTGCAGGCGCGTGTTCATCTCGAGGAAGTAAAAGCTCTTGTCCTGCCCGGCGACGAATTCCACCGTCCCGGCGGAATCGTAATCCACCGCCTTGGCGAGTGCGACGGCCTGCTCGCCCATCTTGCGGCGCGTCGCTTCGTCCAGAAGCGGCGACGGGGCTTCCTCGACGACCTTCTGGTTGCGGCGCTGGATCGAGCATTCGCGGTCGCCGAGATAGATGACGTTGCCGTGCTTGTCGCCCAGCACCTGGATCTCGATGTGGCGCGGCTCCACGATGAACTTTTCGACGAAGACGCGATCGTCGCCGAAGGAGGACTTGGCCTCCGACTTGGCGCGCGCGAAGCCCTCGGCCACCTCCTCGCGGGAATAGGCGATGCGCATGCCCTTGCCGCCGCCGCCAGCCGAAGCCTTGATCATCACCGGATAGCCGATCTCGTCCGAGATCTGCACGGCATGTTCGGGAGATTCGATGACGCCGAGAAAGCCCGGCACGGTCGAGACGTTTGCGGCATTGGCGAATTTCTTGGACTCGATCTTGTCGCCCATGGCCGCGATGGCGCGCGGATTGGGACCGATGAAGACGATGCCGTTGTCTTTCAGCGCATGCGCGAAAGCCTCGCGCTCCGACAGGAAGCCGTAGCCCGGATGCACCGCCTCGGCGCCCGTCGCCTTGCAGGCCGCGATGATCTTGTCGATGACGAGGTAAGACTCGGAGGCTGCGGGCGGGCCGATGTGCACAGCCTCGTCGGCCATTTCGACGTGCAGCGCGTCCTTGTCGGCGTCCGAATAAACCGCGACCGTCGCAATTCCCATGCGGCGCGCCGTCTTGATGACCCGGCAGGCGATCTCGCCACGGTTAGCGATGAGTATTTTCTTGAACATGCGCGCCCCGAAAGGCCCGGGGCCGCATGGGCTCCGGGCTGATGGAAACCCTGCCCCACTCTTATTGCTGCGCAACAAGCGCGTCCATAGGCCTATAGGCCGAGCCTCCGTTGACCTCCGGAGCGATCAGGCGGCGATGCGTCCCGTGAGCTTTTCCAGCCCAGGCCAAGTGGCGGCGCGCGCCCTCACGGCGCCGACGAACCAGACTGGAGCCTGATGGGCCTCGGCCAGGATGTTGACCAGCGCGGCGAGCCGGGTCGGCGTCTGCGCCTCGTCGGCCCGGGCCAGCAGCCATTCGGCCTTGTCGCGCGTCACCACGCCCGTTGGCCTTGCCTGCCAGACGACGTGATCGGTGATCGCCTCGACGAACAGGTCCGTCCAGGCGTCGCACTTTTCATTGCCGGCGGCGTCGAGGGCGCACAGCGCCTCGGCCTGTTCGCGCGTGACCATGCCGTCGGCCAGGACCTCGCGGCGAAGCAGGCGCACGTCGGCTTCAGTCACGGCGTCGCCGAGGGCGAGGGCGGCGATCAGGTGCGGGCTCTGGTTCATGGTTCGACCTCGTTTAAGGCAACGCCTGGCTTCTTCATCGATGCGTTAAGCCGTAAGTCATCGCTCTTGCCACCCGGTGAATCCGCGAAAGAGCTTTGGACTCAGCGTTAAGCGGGACGGAATCGGCGTGGTTGCGAAACCCTGAACGGACAGCGCGGCCGCGGTTGACATCGCTCCGCGAGACACGACATTCCGGCGGCAGGCCGCGCCTCCGCGCACGCCATGCAGCAAGGGACCGCAGGAGCCTCGAACCACATGGCCAATGAACTCGCGCAGACCGGAAATGCAGCCGCTCGCTCCGCCGGTCTGCACCACGTCACGGCCATTTCGGGCGACATCCGCCGCACGCATGATTTCTACACGCGCCTGCTCGGGATGCGGCTGGTCAAGCGCACGGTCAATTTCGACGATCCCTCGGCCTGGCACCTCTATTTCGGCGACGAGGCCGGCATGCCCGGAACCATCCTGACGTTTTTCTCCTGGGAAAACGTCGAGCGCGGCGTTCCGGGCGCGGGCGAGGCCGTGACGATCTCCTTCGCGATCCCGCCGGGCAGCGCTTTGTTCTGGACCGAACGGCTCGCCGACGAAGGCGTCTCCTTCGCGCTCGATCAATCGGGCGGCGCCAACGTCATCGTGCTCCACGATCCCGACGGAATCGGCCTCGAACTGGTCGAGGAGAAAATGCGTGGCGAAAGCCTGCCCTGCGAGACGGCCGAGATCGCCCGCGACCGCGCCATCCACGGCCTGTCCGGCGTGACGCTTCTGGTCGACGATCTCGACGCGACCGCCAAGATCCTGCAGCTTCTGGGTTGGGTCGAGACGGGCCGCGCCAAGCAGCCCGGCTTCACCCGCCGCCGCTATTCGGCGCATGGCGCCACCGTTCCGGGCGCCCGGCTGGAACTGCTCAAGGGCGAGGATATCGCGCCCGGCTCGCAGGGCGCGGGCTCCATCCACCACGTCGCCTTCCGGGCCGAAGACGATGCCGCGCAGGCGGCGCTCGTCTCGGCTTTGCGCGCGCAGGGGCTGGAAACGACCCCGCAACTCGACCGGACCTATTTCCGCTCGGTCTATTTCCGCGAACCTTCGGGCGTGATCTTCGAAATCGCCACCGACGACCCCGGCTTCTCGGTGGACGAACCCGCCGAGCATCTGGGTGAAACCGTCAAACTGCCCCCGCAATTCGAAGACCGGCGCGACGAGATCGTGTCGGCGCTGCCGGAGCTTTGAGCGCACGCGCACCTCCCGCCCCCTTGTGGGGAGCGCTGGGGTGGGGTCGGACTGCTCTGGAAGGTGCCGGTGGATGCCGGCTGATGAGCGGGCTCGCTGCGGGTCATCCACACCTTGTCATTGCGAGGAGCGAAGCGACGCGGCAATCCATCATGGTGTGCGCCTTGCCCAACTATGCGCCGCTGGATTGCCGCGCTCCGCTCGCAATGACGGCGTGGAAGCTGGCGGGGGCCCGACGCCAGCCGCACTTTCCCGCCTCCCCACAAGGGAGACGGAGACGCACACGGCGCGTCGCCCCCCTCACAAGGGAATGTTGTCGTGCTTCTTCCAGGGGTTCTCCAGCTCCTTGTGGCGCAGCGCCGCCAGCGCGCGGGCGATGCGGCGGCGGGTCGAGTGCGGCATGATCACCTCGTCGATGTAGCCGCGCTCGGCGGCCACGAAAGGCGACAGGAACCGCTCCTCGTATTCGCGCGTCCGCTCGGCGATCTTGCCGGCATCGCCAATGTCCTGCCGGAAGATGATCTCCACCGCGCCCTTGGCCCCCATCACGGCGATCTGCGCCGTCGGCCACGCATAGTTCACGTCACCGCGCAGATGCTTGGACGACATCACGTCATAGGCCCCGCCGAACGCCTTGCGGGTGATCACCGTGACTTTCGGGACCGTTGCTTCGGCATAGGCGAACAGCAGCTTCGCCCCATGCTTGATGAGCCCGCCATATTCCTGCGCGGTGCCCGGAAGAAAGCCCGGCACGTCCACGAAGGTCACGATCGGAATGTTGAACGCATCGCAGAAGCGCACGAAACGCGCGGCCTTGCGTGAGGCATCCGAGTCGAGCACGCCCGCCAGAACCATCGGCTGGTTGGCGACGAAGCCGACCGTGCGCCCGTCGATGCGCCCGAACCCCGTCACGATGTTCTTCGCATGCGCTTCCTGGATCTCGAAGAAATCGCGCTCGTCCGCGACCTTCAGGATCAGCTCCTTGATGTCGTAGGGCTTGTTGGGATTGTCCGGCACGATCGTGTCGAGCGACATGTCGATGCGGTCGCTGGCGTCGAAGGTCGGCCATTCCGGCACGTCGTCGCGGTTCGACGCGGGCAGGAAATCGATGAAGCGGCGCAATTGCAGCAGCGCCTCGAGATCGTTCTCATAGGCGCGGTCCGCGATCGAGCTCTTGGTCGCATGCACGGACGCGCCGCCGAGTTCTTCCGCCGTCACCGTCTCGTTGGTGACGGTCTTCACCACGTCCGGGCCGGTGACGAACATGTAGCTGGTGTCGCGCACCATGAAGATGAAATCAGTCATGGCCGGCGAGTACACGTCGCCCCCCGCGCACGGGCCCATGATGAGCGAGATCTGCGGGATGACGCCCGACGACAGCACGTTGCGCTGGAACACCTCGCCGTAGCCGCCCAGCGCCGCCACGCCCTCCTGGATGCGCGCGCCGCCGGCGTCGAACAGGCCGATGATGGGCGCGCGGTTCTTCAGCGCCATGTCCTGGATCTTGGTGATCTTCTGGGCGTGCGTCTCCGACAGGGAGCCGCCGAACACCGTGAAGTCCTTGGCGAACACATAGACCGTGCGGCCGTTCACAGTGCCCCAGCCCACGACGACGCCGTCGCCGGGGATCTTGTCGCCCTTGTCCATGCCGAAATCCGCGCAGCGGTGCTGCACGAACATGTCGTATTCCTCGAACGAGCCTTCATCGAGCAGCAGGTCGATGCGCTCGCGGGCGGTGAGTTTGCCACGCTTGTGCTGCGCATCGACTCGCGCCTGTCCGCCGCCGAGGCGGGCGTTGGCGCGGCGGTCTTCGAGGGCTTCGAGGATGTGTTTCATGGGGCGGGTCCGAAGAAGAATTCGGGCTTGGTAGCATGTTCCGCGGCGGGGGCGAATGCGACGATGGGGGATGGGGTCCTGGACCGCGGGCGTCCTCGCCCGCAC
>JAQGJH010000089.1 GCA_028290705.1 Hyphomicrobiales bacterium | reverse complement strand
CCCCCATCCCCTAGAAGAGCGCGTTCACCCGAGATCGCGCGCGCTTCCGGGGCCTTGGTTCGTTCCAAGACTGCCCTTAAAAGCCCACGTTCTCTCACCTCCGCAGAGGCCGGCCTCCACCGGCGCGGGGTTTTCGAAGCTGCTGCTCGTCAGCACCACATGGAGACGGCCGAATGGCTCGTATCGCAGGCGTCAACATTCCGACGAACAAGCGCGTGATCATCGCGCTTCAGTATATTCACGGCATCGGCGCCAAGAACGCCGAAGAGATCTGCGAGAAGGTCTCGATCCCGGCGGAGCGCCGCGTCGCCCAGCTCACCGACGCCGAAGTCCTGCAGATCCGCGAGACGATCGATCGCGACTATATGGTCGAGGGCGATCTGCGCCGCGACGTCGCGATGAACATCAAGCGCCTGATGGATCTGGGCTGCTACCGCGGCCTGCGTCATCGTCGCCAGCTGCCGACCCGCGGCCAGCGCACGCACACCAACGCCCGTACCCGCAAGGGCAAGGCGAAGCCGATCGCCGGCAAGAAGAAGTAATTCGGCCTTTCGGCTGGATTTTCGGGCGCGCGGTTTTTCCGCTCGCCCACACCTCCGCTCATTACCTCCATCCCGAGCGCCTGGCATGACGGGCGCGCCTGAAGGACAAGATCCATGGCAAAAGAAGCAACACGCGTCCGCCGCCGCGAACGCAAGAACATCGTGTCGGGCGTGGCTCACGTGAGCTCCACCTTCAACAACACGATGATCACGATCACGGACGCGCAGGGCAACACGATCTCCTGGTCGTCGGCCGGCACGATGGGCTTCAAGGGCTCGCGCAAGTCGACCCCGTATGCGGCCCAGATGGCTGCCGAAGATGCGGCCCGCAAGGCTGCCGAGCACGGCATGCGCACGCTGGAAGTCGAAGTTTCGGGTCCCGGCTCCGGACGTGAGTCCGCGCTGCGCGCCCTGCAGGCCGCGGGTTTCACCGTGACGTCGATCCGCGACGTGACGCCGATCCCGCACAACGGCTGCCGCCCGCGCAAGCGCCGGCGCGTCTGACGTTTTCGAACGTCTTCACGATTTGCTCTCCCGGCTGACGGGCCGGGAGGGCTTCTACCTGTTTCATCGAGGGCGCAGGGCCAGGGTCGACGGACCGATATGCCTTGCGCTGCATCATGAAGGACAAGACCCGTGATCCAGAAGAACTGGCAAGAACTCATCAAGCCGAACAAGCTCGAGGTCTCCCCCGGGGATGACCCGAAGCGCATGGCGACGGTCGTCGCCGAGCCGCTTGAGCGCGGCTTCGGCCTGACGCTCGGCAACGCGCTGCGTCGCGTGCTGCTCTCCTCGCTGCAGGGCGCGGCCATCACGTCGGTGCAGATCGACGGCGTGCTGCACGAATTCTCGTCGATCCCCGGCGTGCGCGAGGACGTGACCGATCTCGTCCTCAACATCAAGGACATCTCCATCCGCATGCAGGGCGAAGGCCCGAAGCGCATGGTGCTGAAGAAGCAGGGCCCCGGCGCCGTGCTGGCGGGCGACATCGCGGTGACGGGCGACGTCGTCGTGCTGAACCCCAACCTCGTGATCTGCACCCTCGACGAGGGCGCGGAGATCCGCATGGAATTCACGGTCAACACCGGCAAGGGCTACGTGCCGGCCGACCGCAACCGCGCCGAAGACGCGCCGATCGGCCTCATTCCGATCGACAGCCTCTATTCGCCGGTCAAGAAGGTCAGCTATCGCGTCGAGAATACCCGCGAAGGCCAGATCCTCGATTACGACAAGCTGACCCTGACAGTCGAGACCAACGGTTCGGTGAGCCCCGAGGATTCGGTCGCCTATGCGGCGCGCATCCTGCAGGACCAGCTCAACGTCTTCGTGAACTTCGAAGAGCCGCGTCGCGAAGAGGCGCAGCCGTCGATCCCCGAGCTCGCCTTCAATCCGGCGCTGCTCAAGAAGGTCGACGAACTCGAGCTGTCTGTCCGCTCGGCCAACTGCCTGAAGAACGACAACATCGTCTACATCGGCGACCTGATCCAGAAGACGGAAGCCGAGATGCTGCGGACGCCGAACTTCGGCCGCAAGTCGCTCAACGAGATCAAGGAAGTGCTCGCCCAGATGGGTCTCCATCTCGGCATGGAAGTCACCGGCTGGCCGCCGGAGAACATCGAAGAGCTGGCCAAGCGCTTCGAGGAGCATTACTGAGCTTCGTCTCCCGCACCGGGAGACCGAGACTGGTGACGAGAGGCTTGGTGCTCCTCGTCCCCGCCACCCCGATCCCGAAGGGACGGGGAGATAAAGACCAGCCGTACCTTGGCCCGGCGGCTGGAGACCCATTCAGGAGAAAGCCATGTATCACGGACATTCAAAGCGCCGCTTCAACCGCACAGCCGAACACCGCAAGGCGATGTTCGCCAACATGTGCCAGGCGCTCATCAAGCACGAACAGATCGTCACGACTCTCCCGAAGGCGAAGGACCTGCGTCCCGTCGTCGAGAAGCTCGTCACGCTGGGCAAGCGCGGCGATCTGCATGCGCGCCGTCAGGCGATCGCCCAGATGAAGGACGTCGTCCTCGTCCGCAAGCTGTTCGACATTCTCGGACCGCGCTACAAGGACCGCAACGGCGGCTATACGCGCGTGCTGAAGGCCGGCTTCCGCTACGGCGACAATGCCCCGATGGCCGTCATCGAATTTGTCGACCGCGACGTCGACGCCAAGGGCAAGGACTCCGGTCCGGTGCAGAACCAGAACGACGACGCCGAGTAATCTCGCGCAGTCGGCGACATTCAGGGCGGTCCCGCGGGGCCGCCCTTTTTTGTTGGGCATGCAGAGGGGTGGCGCCGCATTGGCAACCCATTCGGCGCGCGCCTATATAGACCTCGCCTGTTCCCGGAGACGACCATGCTGCGATCTTTCGCCTTCACTGTTCTCCTCATCGGCGGCCTTCTGCCCGCCTCAGCCCAGCAGCCGCAACGAGTTGCGCCCGAGAACCGGGCGCAGATCACGCTGTCGTACTCGCCGCTGGTCAAGAAGGCTCAGCCGTCCGTGGTCAACGTCTATGGGTCGCGGACGGAGCGGCGTCAGGCCAATCCCCTGTTCGACGACCCGATTTTC
>JAQGJH010000075.1 GCA_028290705.1 Hyphomicrobiales bacterium | reverse complement strand
AGCTGGCTGGCGGTCCGCTTCAGCGCGCAGCCCTCGAAACTCTCCAGCGCCGCCCGCAAGGCGTCGAGAGTGTCGGCCTCGGCCGCCAGTTCGCGCGCCTGCGCCTGCGCGAGTTCAGGCGAAATGGCGCCGCTGCCGCCCGCGGTGCGCACGGGCATCGGCTCCGCCGCCTGGATCATTCTACCCACGGGAGCCACCCGTCCGGTGGGGGATGCAGGCCTGCGCTGCACGGGCTCGCCACTCTCGGCAGGCATTTCCTGCACGACGCGCTGCGGCGGCGCCGCAGCCTTGGCGGCGGCTTCGGCGAAATGATCGCGCGGCGTGTCGCCGACCGCGACGTCGACGCCCATCTCGACATACCAACGCAGGATCGACGCCAGTTCGGCATCGCTCGGGGGCTGGGAGGAGGGGGGCTCGGGCAGCATCGCTCTCCTGTACCATTTCGCGATCTGTTGCGCGAAGCCTCCTGCGGCTACAAGAAAGCGGTCGCACAGATTTGCGCCCGGCCGGTTGATTGTTTAGATATGAACCAACCGACTCCGGCGCGCCGAAGGGGAAGATGATGTCCGAGACCGCGGGTTCGCCCAATCCCGAACAGACGCCGCGCGAGACGATCGAACGCGAGGGCATGGACTTCGACGTGGTGATCGTCGGCGCGGGCCCGGCCGGGCTGGCGGCCGCGATCCACATCAAGCAGCTCGCGCCCGACACCTCCGTGGTCGTGGTCGAGAAGGGGTCTGAAGTCGGAGCGCACATCCTTTCCGGCGCGGTCATCGATCCCGCCGGGCTGGACAAGCTCGTGCCGGAATGGCGCGACGATCCGGATCGGCCCCTCAAGACGCCCGTCACCGAGGATCGCTTCTATCTGCTGGGTCCGTCGGGCGGGCTGCGGCTGCCCAACGCCCTGATGCCGGGCCTGATGAACAATCACGGCAATTTCGTCGGCTCGCTCGCCAATGTGGCGCGCTACCTCGGCGCCCGCGCGGAAGCGCTCGGCGTCGAGATCTACCCGGGTTTCGCCGCCGCCGAAGTGCTGTTCGGCGAGGCCGGCGAGGTGCGGGGCATCGCCACCGGCGACATGGGCGTGTCGCGCGAGGGCGAGATGAAGGACGGTTTCGCGCGCGGCATGGAGTTGCGCGGCAAATACACGTTCTTCGCCGAAGGCGCGCGCGGCTCGCTCAGCAAGATCCTGATCTCGAAATATGCGCTGGACGCCGGACGCGACCCGCAGAAATACGGCATCGGCCTGAAGGAGCTGTGGCAGATCGCGCCCGGCAAGCACAAGCCCGGTCTCGTCATGCATTCCTTCGGCTGGCCGCTCGACTCCCGCACCGGCGGCGGCTCGTTCCTCTATCATCTCGAGGACAACCAGGTGGCGGTCGGCTTCGTCGTGCATCTGAATTACGAGAATCCGACGCTGTCGCCCTTCGACGAGTTCCAGCGTTTCAAGACGCACCCGATGATGGCCGACATGTTCGAAGGCGGCAAGCGCATCTCCTATGGAGCGCGCGCGATCACTGAAGGCGGCTGGCAGTCCGTTCCGAAGCTCACTTTTCCCGGGGGTGCGCTGCTGGGTTGCGCCGCCGGCTTCGTCAACGTGCCGCGCATCAAGGGGTCGCACAATGCGGTCCATTCAGGAATGCTGGCGGCCCGTCACGTCGTCGCGGCCTTGGCGGAGGGACGCGCCAATGACGAACTCTCAGGCTACGAGGCCGAATGGCGCGAGAGCGAGATCGGCCGCGATCTCTATCGCGTGCGCAACGTCAAGCCGCTCTGGTCGAAGCTCGGCACCTATCTGGGCGTGGCGCTGGGCGGCGTCGACATGTGGCTGCATCAGATCTTCGGCGGTTCGCCGCTCGGCACGCTGAAGCACGGCAAGCCCGATCATGCGACGCTGAAGAAGCTCGCGGACGTGAAGCCGATCGTCTATCCCAAGCCCGACGGCAAGATCAGTTTCGACAAGCTCTCCTCGGTCTTCGTGTCCAACACGAACCACGAGGAAGACCAGCCGGTTCACCTGAAACTGAAAGATCCGTCCATTCCCGTGCGCGAGAATCTGCCGCTCTATGGAGAACCTGCGCGGCTCTATTGCCCGGCCGGCGTCTACGAGATCGTCTATGGCGACGACAGGGCGAAGACCGATCCGCGCTTCGTCATCAACGCGCAGAATTGCGTGCACTGCAAGACCTGCGACATCAAGGATCCGGCGCAGAACATCGTGTGGGTGACGCCCGAAGGCGGTGGCGGCCCGAACTATCCGAACATGTAAGCCGTTCAGTCGCGGCCGGAGCGCAAAGGCACTTCATCCATCAGGTGAAGAAACAGCAGCGACAGGCCCTGGCACAGGGCCGCGACGACGAAGAGCGTGCGGAACGCCATGACCAGCACGTCCTGCTCCGCCGCACTCGCGGGCACGCCGCCGGCGGGCATCGCATGCAGCACGATGACGCCGAAAGCCGCCACCAGGATGGTGGTGAAAAGCCCGCGCCCGAAGGCCATCGAGCCGACCGCCGTTCCCATCTGGTGCAGCGGGACGGCATTCTGCAGACAGACCGTCGTGGTCGGCGCGACCGGGCCGAAGCTCAGCCCGAGGATCGCCAGCACGATCTGCAATTCGACAAAGCCCATGCCGCCGCTGTGCCAGGCGAGCCAGAGGGAAGCGCTCATCGACAGCGCCAGGGCGATCATCGGCAGCCGCTTGTAATGCGTCACCCGCGCGGTCACCTGCGCGCCGCCGAGCGCGCCGAGGTTGACCGCGAACATCACCACCATCAAAGCAAGACCCGATTGCGCGGGGCTCATCCGCGAGACGGTCTGCAGCCAGATCGGAAGGTAGATGTTGAGCCCGATCATCGCGCCCCAGCCGAACGAGTTGCACAGGATGGCCATGCGCACGACGCGATTGCCGATGATGTCGAGCGGGATGAGCGGTTCGGCCGCGGTGCGCAGCCGCCAGATGAAGGCCGCCCAGAGGACGAAGGACAGGCCCGCGAGCGCGAAAATCTGCGCCGAGTTCCACGGGTAGATCCTCCCACCCGCGTTCAACATGAACATGAAGCTGGTGCTGGCCGCCACGATCAGCGCTGCGCCGGCGAAATCGAGCTTGTGATAGCGATGGTTGCTCGGCAGCTTTTTGAGCAGGCGCTGCGTGATCGCCACGCCCAGCAGGCCGAGCGGCACGCCGAACCAGAAGATCGCGGACCAGTGCAGATATTGCGCGAAGAAACCGCCGAGCACCGGCCCCAGCGCGCCGGCCGTGATGTGGGTCAGCGAGAAATAGGTGTAGTAGCGCACGCGCTCCTTGGGCGGGGCGAGATCGCCCAGAACCGTCATGGGCACGGAGGTGAGTCCGCCCGCCGCAATGCCCTGGATGCCGCGCGCCAGAACGAGCATTGGAATGTTGGGCGCGAGCGCGCAGGCGACCGACCCGCCGATGAACACCCAGAGGGCGAGTTGCATCGAAACGCGTCGGCCGAAAATATCGGAAAACTTGCCGAACAGCGGCGTCGCGGCGGTCGACGTCAGCAGATAGGCGGTGATGATCCACGACAGATCGTTGCTGCCGCCCAGCGCCAGCCCGATGGTCGGCAGTGCGCTGGCCACGATGGTCTGCGACACCGATCCGAGAAACAGCGGCAGCAGCACGCCGAACACGATCAGCAGCGTCTCGCGATGCGACAGGAGGGGGCGTTCCGTCGTCCCGCTCGATTCCGACGCCGCCATTCCACTCCCTCGATCCTGCGGGATCAGCTCCGCTGAATTTTCAATGGCGGAAGCCGAGCTCTGAGAGTAACGATCATCCCCGCGCCTGACCAGTGAGGAGCCCGACTCAGGCGCCCGGTCAAGCGAGAACCGGGCCATGAGCCCGGCAGCCGGAGAGACGAGATGACGGAAGTTGCGGGCGTGTCGAAGCAGGCTGTCGCCCGCAGGGCGATGCCGCCAGAACTGGTGATCCTCGCCGCCTGCATGATCTCGATGCTGACCTTCGGGCCGCGCGCCGCCTCGGGCAATTTCCAGCTTCCCATCATGACGGCCAACAGCTGGGGCAGCGACACCTTCTCGTTCGCGCTCGCCATCCAGAACCTGCTCTGGGGCATCGGCCAGCCATTCGCGGGTGCGCTCGCCGACCGGTTCGGCACCCGCTTCGTGCTCTCGGGCGGGGCGCTGCTCTATGCTGCCGGCCTCGCGCTGATGTCGATCAGCTCGACGCCCGCGACCTTCACCTTCTCGGCCGGCCTGCTGATCGGCTTCGGCCTGTCTGGCTGTTCCATGTCGCTCGTCGTCGGCGCGCTGGCCAAGCTCCTGCCGGACAGCAAGCGCGCCATGGCGTTCGGCCTCGTCACCGCTGCGGGCTCGTTCGGACAGTTCCTGTTCTCGCCGCTCTCGGGCTTCATGATCGAGTCGCTGGGCTGGATGACCACCACGGTGCTGTTCGGCGCCCTGATGCTCTGCATCCTGCCGCTGTCGATCATGGTCGCCAGCGCCCCGATGACGGCCGCCGCCGTCGGCGCGCCGCGCCAGCAGACGACACGCGAAGCCCTGTCGGAGGCCTTCGCGCACCGCTCCTACGTGCTCGTCGTGCTCGGCTTCTTCACCTGCGGCTTCCAGCTCGCCTTCATCACGGTGCATTTCCAGAAATATGTCGTCGAGGCCGGCCTTCCGGCGAGCGTCGGCTACTGGGCCTTCGCGCTGGTCGGCCTGTTCAACATCATCGGCTCACTGACGTCCGGCTATCTGTCGAACCGCATGCCGCGCCGCTACATCCTGTCGATCATCTACATGTCGCGCGCCATCACCACCGCGGTCTTCATCATGGCGCCCCCCACCATGATCGGCGCCTATCTGTTCGGCGCGATCTCGGGACTGCTCTGGCTTTCCACCGTCCCGCCGACCTCGGCCATCATCGGCCACATGTTCGGCACGCGTTATTTCGCCATGCTGTACGGCTTCGCATTCTTCTCGCATCAAGTCGGAGGATTTCTCGGCGTGCTGCTTGGCGGCGTGTTGCGTGAATCGACCGGCTCCTACGACATCGTCTGGTGGCTTTCGATCGCCCTCGGGATCGCGTCGGCATTGATCAACCTGCCGATCGTCGAAAAGCCCATCGTCCGAAAGGACAGCGTCGCCACGGCTTGACGCCGGGCGCGCGGCGACGAACTCTCCCGTCAGGTCAAACCGCGAGGAGACGGCACATGGGTTTCAGGGCGATCCGCATCGACAAGACCGAGACGGGAAGCGTTGCATCCTTTGCCGAACTCGAAGACTCCGACCTGATGGACGGCGACGTCACGTTGCGGGTGACGCATACCACCGTCAACTACAAGGACGGTCTGGCCATCACCGGCAAGTCGCCGGTCGTGCGCCGCTTTCCCATGGTGCCGGGCGTCGATTTCGCCGGGATCGTGGAAAGCTCCAGCCATCCCGATTTCAAGCCGGGCGACGTGGCCGTGCTCAATGGCTGGGGCGTCGGCGAGATGCATTTCGGCGGCTATGCCCAGAAGGCGCGGCTGAAGGGCGACTGGCTGGTGCCGCTGCCCGAGGGCCTCGACGCCGCCCAGGCCATGGCGATCGGCACGGCGGGCTACACGGCCATGCTGGCCCTGATGGCGCTCGACCGGCACGGCATCACGCCCGCCATGGGCCCGGCCATCGTCACCGGCGCGGCCGGCGGGGTCGGCTCGGTGGCTGTCGCGATCCTGAAAAATGCCGGCTACCACGTCATCGCCTCGACGGGGCGGCCCGAAGAAGCCGATTACCTGCATGCGCTGGGGGCCGACGAGATCATGACCCGCGCCGATTTCGAGGGGCCGGTGAAGCCGCTCATGAAGGAGCGCTGGGCGGCCGGCATCGATTCCGTCGGCTCGCTCACGCTGGCGCACGTGCTGGCCCAGACGAAAATGCGCGGCGCCATCGCGGCCTGCGGGCTGGCGCAGGGCATGGACCTGCCGACCTCTGTCGCGCCCTTCATCCTGCGCGGGGTCTGCCTGCTGGGCATCGAGAGCGTGCAGTGCCCGAAGCCGCTGCGGATCGAGGCCTGGAACCGGCTTTCGCGCGAGCTGGATCGCGGCAAGCTGGCGGCCATCACCACGCAATTGCCCTTCGACAAGCTGCTGGACGCCGGGCGCGACATCGTCGCGGGCAAGATCCGGGGCCGGGTGGTGGTCGAGATTCCCTGAGCGCTCGCTGCCGGGCGGAACCCGTCCGCGGGACCGGCGTTGAGCCATCATGTCCATAGCCTTCATGAAAGAACCCGACGGCGAGGTCTTCGACGACCTTCCGGATCGGCCCGTCAGTCCGCACCGCAATCTCGTCACGGCCGAAGGCCTTGCGATGATCGATGCCGAGATCACGCGTCTGCACGCCGAGATGACGCATGCGCAGGAGGAAGGCGAACGGTCGGCCACCGCGCGCGCCAACCGGGATCTGCGCTATTGGCAGGCTCGCCGCGCCAGTGCGGAACTCGTGCCGCCCATGCCGGACCGCAGCAAGGTTCACTTCGCGTCGGCCGTGACGATCCGCTACGAGGACGGCCGCGAAGTCACGTTCCGCATCGTCGGCGAAGATGAAGCCGATCCCGCCAAGGGCACGATCAGCTACGTGGCGCCGATGGGCCGCGCCCTGACTTCCAAGGAAGTCGGTGACGTGGTCACGGCGGGCGCGGGCGAGGTCGAGATCATCCGGATCGATTGAGCGGTCTTCGCACCGGGCGAACGCGACGGTCGACGCCGCGTTCGTTCGGCAGATTCGATCAATCCCCCTTCACGTACAGCTTTTCTTCCATCCGCGACGGCACGCCCTCGCGCGCCAGTGTCTCCTCGAACTCCTTGCGGATGTAGGGATCTTCGTCGTTGTAGGGGATCGCGCGCCCGCCCTTCTTGATGTCGATCGCCCAGATGTCCGCCATGGCTTCGCCCGGACGTCCCGGCTTCAGCGCCGAATGATTGTTCGGGCCGAACCACGCGGTGAACCGCAGCGGATCCTTGCTGATGCCGAAATGCTGGTGGAACCAGTCGCCCGCCATGGGTGCGGCCGACACCATGCCGCCGAATTCGTAATCCTGGCGCATCACCTTGTCGCCCTTGCCGGCCTCCCACGGCTTGGAGCCGAGGCCTTCGGGCCAGGTGTAGGTGTAGCCCTTGCCCTTGACGCAGATCAGGATCGCGGCGCTCTCGTGGCAATGCGCCTTCGAGTAGCGGCCCGTCTCATGCTGGCCGATCCAGAGGTGGAAGCGCTGGCCGCCCATGTGCGGTTCGAGCCGCCGGTAGCCGGGGGAGCGCCGATTGTCCAACGGCATGTCGCAATTGACGATGTCGGGGATGAAGTTCGTGCGCTTCATCGCGAGGCCGCGCACCGGGTCGGGCTCGAGATCGTCCTTGGGCTTGAAATAATCCTCGTTGCCCGAATAGCGGTCGGTGAAATCATACGGGCAATTGAAGATGAAATGCGGATTGTCGACGAGGTTCATCATGTTGGGCGCCGACGTGCCGCACAGCAGAAGGGCCGGCGAACTGCTGGCGTTGACGAAGCGGTGATGCGCATTGAGCGGAATCGAGAACAGCGAGCCTTTCTGCCACTCGAACGTCTGCTTCTTGCCTTGCCCGTCCTGCCAGATTTCCGTCGATCCGCGTCCCTCGACGACGAACACTTCCTTCTCGTAGAGATGATGCTCCGGGTTGAGCGCGCCGCCCGCCGGGATCTCGACCACATACATGCCCCAGAGGCCTTCGGTGCCGAAGAGCTGGATGTAGGTGCCGCGTCCGCCGAGCCGCGCCCAGGGCTTCATCGGAAGATCGTGCACGCGATGCACGCCGATGGCGCGATGGACCGGGATGTTCTCGGCCTCCATGAATCTGTCATACGGCATCGCGGGCCGCGAGAAGTTGCCGAAACCCGCGTTCTCACCTGCCTTCGGCTCGTGCCAATGGGCGCCTTCGCTTGCGTCGTGGGGCATTGTGTCCTCTTCTTGGTTGGAGATTGAACTCGGGCGATCAGCCGCCCTTCTTGTCGTGTTCGTAGCGAATCTGCCGCATCCGATCACGCACGTCCCTGGGTGCATTCGCCAGCTTGTCGATGACGTCGCGCACAATCTTGCCGTCGAGATGGCTGACGTCCACCCGCAGCCGCTCGGCGTCGGCGCGAAAGGCCGCATCCTGACACATGGCGGAAAACGCCGTCTGCAGTGCAAGCGCGCGCTCTTCCGGAATGCCGGGTGGCGCCGCGAACGGCCGCGACAATGTATTGGAGAGCTCCGCCATGTCGATCAAGGCGCGCACGCGGTCGTCCGGTGCGAGTTCCAGCGCCGTCGGCGCCTCCGGAAAATCGGGATGACGCGTGCGTCGGCCAAACTGCAGGACGACGCGCACCGGACTGTCCGGCTTCAGCCAGTCGGGACGCGAGGATTTCAGCGACGAATAATCCAGCGAGCGCCCGTCGATCTCCTTGCGCTCGATCGCCAGAAACATGGCGGCGCTGTCGGGATAGCCCGCAATCACCTTGAGCCGCAGCGGGATCGTGTCGCGCAGCATATTGGCCCAGTCGTTGCCGCCCGCGCCTTCGCCGGTGCCGCCGAGCAGGAGCGTCGGCCCGCCCGGACGCATCGCGTCTTCGATCTTTTTGACGGCCGCGTCCTTGCGGGCGATCATCAGATAGGCATCGTCGGCACCGCTTGCGACGGTGCCGAGCCAGGTGAACTTCTGGGGATCGTAACGGGCATTGGCGTTGCCGCCGAGCACGCCCATCAGCGCCATGTCGCGTGCGAATGTCCCGAAGGTCGAGCCGTCCTTCGGCGCGGTATTGAACAGAAAGTTCGTCGCCACGAGGCTGCCCGCGCCGGGCATGTTCTGCACGACGACGTTGGGTTGTCCCGGGATGAAGCGCCCGATGTGCCGCGCGACGAGACGCGCATAGACGTCATAACCGCCGCCCGGCCCATAACCCACCACGAGGTTGACGTTGCGCCCCCGATAGAAGTCCTCGACGGAGTGTTGCGCCCGCACCGCGAAGCCCGAGAGGAGCACGCACGCCAGCGCTGAAGCCAGCGCTGCGACCGGCAGCCTGAATGTGCGTCGCATGGTCTCCTCCCTCTCTGCGTCCCTGCACGCAGCCGCGGCGGTTGATCCGCTGCAGGCCGTTCAGCTCAGTTCGCGCCTTTGCCGGCGTTCAGCAGGCCGCGAACATAATCGCGCTGCTCCTGCGGCGCGGCCGCGATCTTGTCGATCAGCGCCAGCGCTTCCTTGCCGCCGATGGGGCTGACGCCGATGCCGAGCTTGGTGGCTTCGGCGACGAGCTCGGGATCGTTGTAGGCTGCAATGAAGGCCTTTTCGAGCGCCTGCGCGCGCTCCTGCGGCACACCCGGCGGCGCCACGAACGGCCGCGACAGCACGTAGGGCAATTCGGTCAATTCGATCAGCGCGCGGGACTTCTCGTCCTTGGCGAGTTCGCGCGCCGTCGGCACGTCGGGGAAGTCGGGATGACGTGTGGCGCGGCCGAATTGCAGCAGCGCGCGCATGTAGGAATCGGGCTTCAGATATTCCGGCCGGTTGGTGCGAACCGCCGACAGATCGGTTGTGCGGCCTTCGACTTCCTTGCGCTCGATGGCGAGGAAGATCGCGTTGCTGTCCGGATAGCCGACGATCTGCTTGATGTTCAGGCCCAAGGCATCGCGCAGGATGATCGGCACGTCGTTGCCGGTCGCGCCTTCGGCCGTGCCGCCCAGCACGATGGGCGGACCGCCGGGCTTCTGCGCATCCGCGATGCTCTGCACCTTGGCGTCCTTGCGCACCCACATGATGTAGGAATCTTCCTGATAGCTCGAAGCGGAGCCCAGCCAGGTGAACTTGCGCGCATCGAACTTCACCGCCGGATTGCCGCCCAGCACGGAAAGCAATGGCATGTTGCGCGCAAACGTCCCGAACACCGTGCCGTCCTTGGGAGCCACGTTGTAGATGTAGTTCGCCGCCACGAGGCTGCCGGCGCCGGGCATGTTCTGCACGACGATGTTCGGATTGCCCGGAAGATGCTTGCTCATGAAGCGCGCGAGAATGCGCGCGTAGACGTCATAGCCGCCGCCTGGCCCGTAGCCGACGATCAACTGGACGCTCTTGCCCTTGTAGAAATCCGCGACGGCGTCGGCGCGCGCGGTCGCGGCTCCATGGAACGACGCCACGGCGGCCAGCGTCGTGAAGGCGCAGAGTTTCAGCGCGGTCCGTCTCAGCATGTCGTCCTCCCGTTGTTGGCGCTTGCTGCGCCTTATTGGAGCTTGCGGATGTATTCGAGCAGATCCGGCGGCGCGCTCGCGAGCTTGTCGAGCATTTCGACCGCTTCGCCCGCGCCCACCGGGCTGATGTCGACGCCGATCTTGGCGGCCTCGGTGATGTATTCGGGGTCGGCGTTCACGTCGAGAAAGGCCTTCTGCAGCGCCCTGGCACGATCGGCCGGAAGTTCGGGCGGCGCGACATAGGGACGGGCGAGAGAGTAGGGGATCTCGGCCAGTTCGATCAGCGAGCGCGCACGCGCGTCGGGGGCGATCTCGCGCGCCGTCGGCGCGTCCGGAAAGTCCTTGTGGCGTGTCTTGCGGGCGAATTGCATCAGCACCTGCATGGCGCCGTCTTTCTTCAGCCAATCCTGCTTGGAGGAGGCGACCGCCGAAAGGCCGACGAAGCGCCCGTCGATCTCGCGACGGTCGGCGGCGAGGAAGATGGCGCCGCTGTCGGGATATCCCGCGATGACCTTGATGTTCAGCCCGAGCACGTCCTTCAGCAGGATCGAGACGTCGTTGCCGGTCGCCCCTTCCGCGGTTCCTCCGAGAACCAGCGGCGGCCCGCCGGGCTTGCGTGCGTCGGCGACCGATTTCACAGGCGCATCCTTGCGGGCGAACAACAGATAGGCGTCGTTCTCGGCGCTCGACGGCGAGCCCAGCCACGTGAACTTGCGTGGATCGAACTGCACGTTCGAATTGCCGCCGAGAATGCCGAGCAGCGGCATGTTGCGCGCGAACGTGCCGATCACCGTGCCGTCGCGCGGAGCCGTGACATAAAGATAATTCGCGGCCCGCAGGCTGCCCGCGCCGGGCATGTTCTGCACGACCACGTTGGGATGACCGGGAATGTGCTTGCCGAGATAGCGCGCGAGCAGTCGGGCATAGACGTCATATCCCCCGCCGGGTCCGTAGCCGACGACGACGATCAGGTTCTTGCCCTTGTAGAAATCCGCCACTGCATCGGCCCGGGCGGGCAGACTCGCGGTTGCGGTGGCCGAGGCCGCAGCCAGAGCGAGCGCGAGCGCATTGCGTCTCGTCAGCATGTCTTCCTCCCGTCGTCCCCGCCGTTTGGGCGTGGGTTCACGGCAGTCTAGGCGAGCCGGTCCGGACCAGCAAGTCGCCCGAAATCAGCGTGGCGCAGCGGCGCGCGCCAGCCTGTCGTTGATCGCTTCGCCCAGGCCGTCGTGCGGGATCGGCGCGACCGCGATGGTCTCGGCGCCCGTGGCGTCGAGCGCGCGCAGGAACGCGAAGAGATGGGTTGCGGCTTCCACGAGATTGCCGCGCGGCGAGAGATCGAAGCTCGCGGCCTGCACGTGCGCGAACCGTCCGCCGAAATCGAGCACGGCCTCTTCCGGCTCCACCTGCGTGGCATTGAGGCGCAGACGCGCATGCGGTGCGTAATGCGAGGCCAGCATGCCGGGCGCGGTCACGCCTGCATCCGTCGCCGCCGCGAGCAGCGGCGCCCCCAGCACCTCTTCGATGCTCGCGCGCGCGATGCCGCCGGGCCGAAGCAGGCGCACGCCCTCCGGCAGGCACGCCACGATCGTCGATTCGAGCCCGACCTGCGTCGGCCCGCCGTCCAGAACCATGTCGATCCGGCCATCGAGATCGCCCATCACATGCGCAGCATGCGTCGGACTGATTCGGCCCGAGCGATTGGCCGACGGCGCCGCGACCGGAAGGCCGGCGGCGATCAGCAGGTCGCGCGCGACAGGATGCGCCGGCACGCGCAAAGCGACGCTCGGCAGGCCGGCACGCGCCAGATCGCTGATCCGGCAAGTCGGTGACGCCGGCACCACCAGCGTCAGCGGCCCTGGCCAGAAGGCCTCCGCGAGCGCGCGGGCCTGCGCATCGAACAGGCCTTCCCGCTCGGCCGCCGCGAGATCGGGAACATGCGAGATCAGCGGGTTGAACTGCGGCCGGTCCTTCGCCTGGTAGATCTTCGCCACCGCGACTCCGGACGTGGCGTCGGCCCCCAGGCCGTAGACGGTCTCGGTCGGAAACGCCACGAGTCCCCCCGCCCGAATGACGTCCGCAGCCTGCGCGACGGCGCGTGGATCCGCCGCCGCCAGAATGGTGACGCGGTCGGACGTGGGAGTGGTAGGGCCGGGATTCATTTGAGCTCTTTTGGAAAACAGTTTATACATGAACAAACGCGTCCATGCCGGGCCTTGTCATGCCTGCGGCTTTGGGCGTCAAGTTGGCGGACAGACGAACTCTGCCGGGAGAAGACGACCTATGCCATATCGCGCGCCCGTCGCCGACATGCTCTTCACCATGACCCATGCCGCGGGCCTCGCGCAGGGCGTCGCCTCCGGCCTCTACCCCGATCTCGCCGACGGCGCGGCTGAAGCCATCTTGGGCGAAGCGGCGAAAATGGCCGAAGGCGTGCTCGCCCCCCTCAACCGCATCGGCGACCAGAAGGGCGCGACCTTCGCCAACGGAACCGTCACCACGGCGCCCGGCTGGCCGGTCGCCTATCGCCGCTGGATCGAAGGCGGCTGGATGGGCGTCACCGCACCCGAAGCCCATGGCGGCATGGGGCTGCCGCATCTGCTCAACGCCGGCTGCATCGAGGTCTGGAACGGCGCCAACATGGCCTTCGCGCTCGCGCCATTGCTCAGCGTCGGGGCGATCGAGGCCCTGGTGGCGCATGGCAGCGAGGAACTGCGCGCCACTTATCTCGACAAGATCGTCTCGGGCCAATGGGCCGCGACCATGAACCTCACCGAGCCGCAGGCCGGATCGGATCTCGCTGGCCTGCGCACACGCGCCGAGCGCGCGCCGGACGGCAGCTACCGCATCACCGGCCAGAAAATCTACATCACCTACGGCGAGCATGATCTCACCGACAACATCATCCATCTGGTGCTCGCGCGCCTGCCCGATGCGCCCGCCGGCACGCGCGGCATCTCGCTCTTCCTTGTGCCCAAGTTTCTGGTGAAGGAAGACGGCTCGCTTGGTGCGCGCAACGATCTGCGCTGCGGCGGCATCGAGCACAAGATGGGCATTCACGGCTCACCCACCTGCACGATGATCTTCGGCGACGACGGCGGCGCCACGGGGTGGCTCATCGGTGAGGAAAACCGCGGCCTCGCCTGCATGTTCACCATGATGAACAATGCGCGGCTCTCGGTCGGCCTGCAGGGCGTCGGCGTGGCCGAGCGCGCCACCCAGACCGCCATCGCCTTCGCGCACGAGCGTCGGCAGGGCAGGGCTGCCGGTGCGACCGGCGATGCCATGAGCCCCATCGTGGCGCATCCGGACGTGCGCCGCATGCTCCTCGAAATGCGCGCCGCCACGGCTGCGGCACGCGCCATCTGTTACATGACCGCCCATGCGCTCGATCTCGCGCATCGCGGCGACGCGCCGGAGCTTCGTCGCGCCGCCCTGGAGCGCGCCGGCCTGCTGACGCCGGTCGCCAAGGCCTACGCGACCGACGTCGCCAACGAAGTCGCGTCGCAGGGCGTGCAGGTGCACGGCGGCATGGGCTTCATCGAAGAGACGGGCGCGGCCCAGATGATGCGCGACGCCCGGATCGCCGCGATTTACGAGGGCACCAACGGCATCCAGGCCATCGATCTCGTCGGCCGCAAGCTGGCGCTCTCGGGCGGCGCGGCCTTCCAGTCTGAACTCGCCGACATGCGCGCCATCGTCGACAGGCTGCGCGCCGCGCCCGCCGATCGCCTCGGCTCCATGCCGGCGCGGCTCGATGCCGCCGTCACGGCGCTCGCACAAGCCTCCGAGACGATCGCGGCGAGACTCACGGAAAACCCGCAAGCCGCGCTCGCGGCCGCCACGCCTTATCTGCGGCTGTTCGCCCTGGCGCGCGGCGGAACCGCGCTTGCGGCTCTCGCGCTCGCGGAAGATGCGGCCAGCGGCCCATGGCTGGCGCTCGCCAAGGTCTACGCCCAGAACATCGCTTGCGCCGCGCCCGGTCTTGCCCTCACGGTCTGCGACGACGCTCAGGCCATTCTCGCGGCGGATGCAGCGCTCGTGGGGGACGCATGACACAGGACGTGGAACTGACGCGGCACGACGGCGTCCTCTCGATCACTCTGCGACGCCCGGGCAAGAAAAACGCCATTACGGGCGACATGTACGAAGCCATGATCGCGGCCTTCGCCGAGGCCGATCGCGACCCGGAGATCGGCGCGGTGCTCATGCGTGGCTCGGACGGCGTGTTCACGGCCGGCAACGACATCGGCGATTTCATCGCCTCGGCGCAGACGCCGACCGGCATGGCCGCGTGGCGCTTCGTCGAACATCTCGCCTCGCTCGACACGCCGCTCGTCGCCGCCATCGAGGGCCTGGCGATCGGCATCGGCACGACGCTGATCCTGCATTGCGATCTCGTCTATGCCGCGCCCGACGCGCAATTCAGGATGCCGTTCGTGGACCTCGGCCTCGTGCCGGAAGCCGGCTCCTCGCTGCTTCTGCCGCAACGCGTTGGACTGGCGCGCGCCAGCGAAATGCTGATGCTGTGCGAAAGCTTCGGCGCGGAGGACGCGCAGCGGCTGGGTCTCGTCAACGCCGTCGTGGCCAATGCCGATCTCTACGCCCATGCCGCCGAAAAGGCGCGCATGCTTGCGGCAAAGCCGCGTGCCGCCATCGCCACCACGCGGCGGCTGCTGCGCGGAGATCGCCCCGCGCTGGTCGCGCGCATGCGCGAGGAAGCACAGGCCTTTTCCCGGGCCATGCAGTCGGACGAGGCCCGGCAGGCATTCACGTCATTCATGTCCCGGTCCAAACCGGCAAGCTGAGGATCGCACATGGCAGGATCACTCGCAGGCAAGACGCTTTTCGTGACCGGCGCATCGCGCGGCATCGGCCTCGCCATCGCGCTGCGCGCGGCTCGCGACGGCGCCAATGTCGTGGTGGCGGCCAAGACCGCCGATCCGCATCCAAAACTTCCCGGCACGATCTTCTCGGCCGCCGAAGACATCGAGAAGGCGGGCGGCAAGGCATTGCCCCTGATGGTCGACGTCCGCGATGAAGACCAGGTGCGGGGCGCCCTCGACCAAGCCGCGAGCCATTTCGGCGGCATCGACATCGTGGTCAACAATGCCAGCGCGATCTCGCTCGGCGACAGCCAGGCCACCGACATGAAGCGCTACGATCTGATGCAGCAGATCAACGCGCGCGGGACCTACATGGTGTCGAAATACGCCATTCCGCATCTCGAAAAATCCGCCAATCCGCACATCCTCATGCTGTCGCCGCCGCTCGACATGAAGGAGAAATGGTTCGCCGCGCACACGGCTTACTCGATCGCGAAGTTCGGCATGAGCCTGGTCGTGCTGGGGCTCGCGGGCGAGTTGCGCCGCAAGGGCATTGCGGTGAACGCGCTCTGGCCTCGCACCACCATCGCGACCTCGGCGGTCAAGAACCTGCTGGGCGGAGACGATCTGATGCGGGCCTCGCGCAAGCCCGACATCATCGCGGACGCCGCGCATGAAATCTTCGTCACGCCCGCCCGCGAACTCACCGGGCAATTCTTGATCGACGACACGTTCCTGTGGGAGCGCGGAATGCGCGACTTCGACCACTATCGCGTCGACCCGAGCGTCGCGCTGGCGATGGATTTTTTCGTGCCCGACGAGCCTCCGGCTCCGGTCAGTCTCGCGCGTGTCGCACCCGAGTGAGGACGCTGCCTTCCGTCCGCATGGCGTGAAGCCGGACCGCGAGCAACCGGTCGGCCCTCTGTTGCGCCTGCTCGCTCACCTGATCGGTTCCGACATTGATGAGATGACTGACGCGATCGAGGATTGCGCGCAAGCCGGCGCTCGTTTTTTCGCAGACCGCCGCAAGATCGTCGTGGTGATTGTCGACCTTCAGATGCCGGCGAATGGCCGCGACGCCTCCGGTGGCGAGGCGATCGAGTTCGGCGACGAGATCCTCGAGCTTGCGGCGTGTCGTATTGTCGAGTTGGTCGTAGGCCTTGCGTGCTGCATGCCGGCCGGGAAGCGGCGACACGGCGAAGTAGTCGTCATACGAGACGGGGCGCCAGGCCAGCAGGTCGCCGGCGAGGTCGGGCATCGCCGGCAGTTGCTCGATGATCATCACCAGTTCGTTGAAATGGTTCAGATAATCATTCGCCAGACCCGTCAGCGGATTGACCAGGTCTTGCGCGCGGGACTGCAGGCTTCGCTGGCCGAAGGCGGCCTTGGGAGCATCGTTGAAAGACATGATGAAATGACTCGCCGTCTAATGCTTGCAGCATAGCCGCCATATATCTAAGGAAGTCTTTCCGCGCGCATCGACGCGTCCGGCGCAGATTGCCGTTGCGGCACACGGAGATAAGAGGAACGGGTCGATGTGCGGCCGCTTCGCCATCACGTTGCCGCCGGAAGCCGTCAGGGCGTATTTCGGCTATGTCGAACAGCCCAACTTCCCGCCGCGCGCCAATATCGCGCCGACTCAGCCGACGCCCATCGTGCGCGTCGAACGACGCCGCGACGGTGAGTTGACGCGCCACTTCCACCTCGTGCGCTGGGGTTTCCTGCCGGCCTTCGTGAAGGATCCCAAGGATTATCCGCTGGTCGTCAATGCCCGCGCCGAGACGTTGAGCGAGAAGGCGAGCTTTCGAAACGCCGTGCGGCGAAGACGCTGCCTGTTCGTCGCGGATGCCTATTACGAGTGGCGGCGCATCCCTGGTCAGAAGGGCAGGGGCGCGTCCACGCCGTTCCTCATCCGTCGCCGGGATGGCGCGCCGCTCGGCCTCGCAGGCCTGTGGGAAGCCTGGATGGGGCCGAACGGCGAGGAGATCGAAACCGCCTGCACCATCACGACTTTGGCGAATGGCGCGCTGTCGGCGATCCACGACCGCATGCCCGTCATCATTGAGCGCGAAAACTTCGACCGCTGGCTCGCCATCGACGACGAACGCGACACGCGATACGAAGCCTTGATGAAACCGGCCGCCGACGACGTGCTCGAGTTTTTCGAGATCGGCACGGCCGTCAACAAGGTCGCGAACGACGGCTCGTGGATTCAGGAGCCTGTCGCGCCGACGCAACGCCTGACGCCGAAGCCGGCGCCCGCGGACGACCCGCAGGGCTCGCTGTTCTAGCGCCTCAGAGAACCTTGCCGGGGTTGAGGATTCCCTTGGGGTCCAGCGACGCCTTGATGGAATGCATCACCTGCATGGCGACCGGATCCTTGACGCCGGGCAGCAGATCGCGCTTCAGCAGGCCGATGCCGTGTTCGGCCGAAATCGATCCATGGTGCCTGGCCACGATGCCATGCACGATGTCGTTGACCTCCGACCAGCGATCCAGGAACGCCTGCTTGTCGGCCCCGACCGGCTGCGAAATGTTGCAATGAATGTTGCCGTCGCCCAGATGTCCGAACGGCACCATGCGCACGCCGGGAATATGCGCCTCCATGGCGGCATAGACTTCGTCGAGAAACTGCGGCGCCTGCGCCACCGGCACCGACACGTCGTGCTTGATCGAGCCGCCTTCGAGCTTCTGCACGTCGGACAGCAATTCACGCAGCTTCCAGAAATCCTTGCGCTGGTCGAGCGAGGCCGCGACCGCGGCGTCGTCGATCAGGCCTTCCTCCATGGCGGCTTCGAGCAGCGCCATCATGCGGTCCGGCAGGCCCTCGTCCGACTGCGAGGTGAGTTCGAGCAGCACGTACCAGGCATGCGGCTCGGCCAGCGGCTCGCGCGTTCCGGGGCCGTGCCGCAGCACGAACTCGATGCCGATGCGGGGCATCAGCTCGAAGGTCTTCACGTCGCCGCCCGCGAGTTTCATCGACAGTTCGAGCAGCGCCAGCGCCTTGTGCGGATCGGTCAGGCCGATGAAGGCCGTCTCGACGCTCCGCGGCTTCGGAAATAGCTTCAGCACCGCGGCCGTGATGATGCCGAGCGTGCCCTCCGAGCCCATGAACAGATGCTTGAGATCGTAGCCGGTATTGTCCTTCTTCAGCTTGGACAAATTGTTCAGCACGCGCCCGTCCGCGAGCACGACCTCGAGGCCGGTCACCAGATCGCGCGCATTGCCATAGGCCAGAACCGCCGTGCCGCCCGCATTGGTCGCCAGATTGCCGCCGATCGTGCATGACCCCTCGGACGCCAGCGACAGCGGAAACAGCCGGTCGGCCTTGTCGGCCTCCTCCTGCACGCGCAGCAGCGTCATGCCGGCTTCGACGATCATCGTGTTGGATGAGATGTCGAGCTCGCGCACCTTGTCCATGCGCTTCAGCGACAGCAGCACCTCGTCGCCGCTGTCTCCCGGAATCTGCCCGCCGACGAGGCCCGTATTGCCGCCCTGCGGCACGAGGCGTGTCCCCGTCTCCGAACAGAGCGCAAGAATGGCCGCAACCTCTTCGGTCGTGCCGGGGCGCACCACGCAGCGGGCGCGGCCGGCGAACAGATCGCGCGGCTCCGTCAGATAGGCGCCCATGTCGGTCACGTCGGTCATCACGTGCTTCGCGCCCACGATGGCGGCGAGGCGCTCAAGCAGATTGTCGGTGCGGGAGAGTGTGGCGAGGGTCATGTTCGGCTCTGGATGTGCAATGGAATGGACATATAGCGCACGGACGTGGCGGCTTCGAGGCCCTATCCTAGCAGGCGGCGCGGCCGTTTGCTGCGGACCGGGGCAGGGCGGCGGAAGACGCCGACCATCTCGACGTGAGCCGAATGACGGAACTGGTCGACCGGCGTCACGCCTTCCAGCACATAGCCGCCATCGACCAGGATGCGGGCGTCGCGCGCAAAGCTCTGGACGTTGCAGGACACGCCGACGACGAGCGGAACCTTCGACTCGGCCAGCGTCCGGGCCTGCGCCTCCGCCCCGGCGCGCGGCGGATCGAACACCACCGCCTCGTAGGCGGCCAGTTCGAGACCTGCGAGCGGCCGCTGAAACAGATCGCGCGTCTCGACCGTGAGGGCTTTCAGCCCCTTGGATGCTCCGGCGGCACGCGCCAGCGCGAGAGTCGCGACCTTGTCGCCCTCGACCGCATGCACGGTGGCGCGCTCGGCCAGCCGCAGCGCGAAGGTGCCCACCCCTGCGAACAGATCGGCGATCTTGCTCACGCCCGCCGTCGCGGCGAGCACGAGTTCGGCCAGCGCCAGTTCGCCGGCCTCGGTCGCCTGCAGGAACGCGCCCGGGGGCGGCGCGACGAGACTCGCGCCCATGCGCACCAGCGGCATGCGCCGTTCGATGATCGTTTCGCCATGGTTTGAAATGCGCGCCAGATCGAACCGCTCCGCCACGGTGATCAGCGCCTGCCGGTAGGCGAAGGAGAGCGGACCCGTGCCGCGCAGGTCGACGTCGAGCCCCTCGAGGCTCGCCGTCACCACGACGTCCAGCGGCTTGTCCAGCGGGATCAGCACGGTGGCTGCGGCGCGCGCGGCCTCGATCGCGCCCGCCATGGCGGGGCTCAGGATCGGGCAGGCGGCGATCGGCACGATGCGGTGCGCCCGCGCCTGCATGAAACCGAGTTCGATGCGCTTGCGGCCGCCCGCGTCTTCTTCGACGCGAGCATGGAAGGTCGCGCGCCGCCGGCCGTCGCCATGCGCGTCGATCAGCGCCGCCACGGGCGCGTCGAGCCGGGCGCGCGCCAGACCGTCGGCCACGAGACCCTGTTTCCAGGCGGCATATGGCTCTGCCGCCAGCGCCTGCACGGCGCAGCCTCCGCAGATCGAATAGACCGGGCAGAAGGCCGGGATGCGGTCCGGGCTCGGCGTGCGGATTTCCACCAGCCGGGCGCGATCGCCGTCGACCTCGGCCACCACCACCTCTCCGGGAAGCGCGAAGGGCACGGCTACGAAGCCACGGTCGAAGAGCGCAAGTCCTTCCCCGCGCTGGCCGAGCCGCGCGATGGTCAGTTCCGCATTCAGGTCGAGCCGAGTCATTCTCTATCCATTTCCGAGCCGGGACCCGTCGCCCCGACCAAAAATTCCACATTGCCGTCGCCGCCCGCGATCGGGGAGGGGACCAGCCCTAGCACTTTCCAGCCGAGACCCGTGAGCCAGCTCTCGATGTCGCGGCAAACGGCCGCGTGGATTTCGGGGTCGCGCACCACGCCCTTCTTCACCGCCGCCCGGCCCGCCTCGAACTGCGGCTTGATCAATGCGATCAGCCGCGCGTCCGGCGCAGCCAGCGACAGGGCCGCGGGCAGCACGAGTTTCAGCGAGATGAAGCTCGCATCGCAGACGATCAGCCGCGGCGGCGGATCGATCTTGGCCGCCGTGAGGTCCCGCGCATCGGTCTTTTCCATCGCGACCACGCGTGGATGCGTCAGGAACCGTCTGTGCAACTGACCGTGTCCGACGTCCACCGCATAGACCTTCGCGGCCCCGCGGTCGAGCAGCACGTGCGTAAACCCGCCCGTCGAGGCCCCGACGTCGAGGCAAACGAGCCCGGTCGCGTCGATTTCGAACGCGTCGAGCCCCGCCACCAGCTTCAACCCGCCGCGCGACACCCATTCATAGGCAGGCGTGGCGGTCAGAGCCGCCTTGGGGTCGAGCATGTCGGAGGCGCGCTTCACGATCTCGCCGCCCGAGGTCACGAGCCCGGCCTCGATGGCCTCCCGTGCCTTGGCGCGGCTCTGGAACAGGCCGCGTTCGAGAAGCAGCAGGTCGGCGCGCTGGCGCATCAGGGGCCGTCCGGTCGGGTGAGGTGGCCAAAGGGGCGGAAGCGCGGGCTCACGCGATCAGCGACTTCGCCGCCTCTTCGCTGCGCCCCAGCATGTCCAGCACCTTGGCCACGATGGCCTTGGCGTCGAGCCCGGCCTGCGCATAGAGCCGATCCGGCTTGTCGTGGTCGAGGAACACGTCGGGCAGCACCATGGTGCGCACCTTCAGGGGCGTGCGACCCGTGCCGTCGAGCGCGCCGTCCTCGCTGAGAGCATACAGGACCATCGAGCCGAAGCCGCCGTTCGAGCCTTCCTCGATGGTGACCAGCACCTCGTGATGGGCCGCGAGCTTGCGCAGCAGGTCCCGGTCGAGCGGCTTGGCGAAGCGTGCGTCCGCCACCGTGGTGGAGAGCCCGTATCCGGCCAGGGTCTCGGCGGCGCGCTGGGCCTCGCCCAGACGCGTGCCCAGAGACAGCAGGGCGATCCGCGTGCCTTCGCGCAGAATACGGCCGCGGCCGATTTCCAGCGGCACCCCGACCTCGGGCATGTCGACGCCTACGCCTTCGCCGCGCGGATAGCGGAAGGCGATCGGCCCGTCGTCGTAGGCGGCCGCCGTCGCCACCATGTGGACGAGTTCGGCTTCGTCGGCCGCCGCCATGATGGTCATGTCCGGCAGGCAGCCCAGATAGGCGACGTCGAACGATCCCGCATGGGTCGCGCCGTCCGCCCCCACGAGCCCGGCGCGGTCGATGGCGAAACGCACGGGCAGACGCTGAATGCAGACGTCGTGCACGACCTGGTCGTAGGCCCGCTGCAGGAACGTCGAATAGATCGCGCAGAACGGCTTGTAGCCTTCCGTCGCGAGGCCGGCCGCGAAGGTGACGGCATGCTGCTCGGCAATGCCCACGTCGAAACTGCGGGTCGGGAAGCGCTCGGCGAACAGGTCGAGCCCGGTCCCGGTCGGCATGGCCGCCGTGACGGCGACGATCTTGTCGTCGCGCTCGGCCTCTTTCAGCAGGCTTTCGGCAAAGACGCGCGTATAGGCCGGCGCATTGGCCTTGGGCTTGGCCTGCGCGCCCGTCACCACGTCGAACGTGTTGACGCCATGATACTTGTCGTCCGAGGCCTCCGCCGGCGGATAGCCCTTGCCCTTCTGGGTCACGACGTGGATCAGAACGGGGCCGCCGACGTCGGCGTCGCGCACGTTCTTCAGCACCGGCAGGAGGTGATCGAGATTGTGCCCGTCGATCGGGCCGACATAATAGAAGCCCAGCTCCTCGAACAGCGTCCCGCCCGTGACGTAGCCGCGCGCATGCTCGACGGCGCGCGTGATGGCGCGGTCGATCTTGGCCGGCATGTGCTTGGCGAGTTGCTTGCCGACGTCGCGCAGCTTGAGATAGGTGCGGCCGGACCCCAGCCGCGCCAGATAGGCCGACATCGCTCCGACCGGCGGCGCGATCGACATGTCGTTGTCGTTCAGGATGACGATCAGCCGCGAATGCATCGCCCCGGCATTGTTCATCGCCTCATAGGCCATGCCGGCCGACATCGCGCCGTCGCCGATCACCGCGATGACGCTGTTGTGCTTGCCCGAAAGGTCGCGCGCCACCGCCATGCCGAGGCCGGCCGAGATGGACGTGGACGAGTGCGCCGCGCCGAACGGATCGTATTCGCTCTCGCTGCGGCGGGTGAAGCCCGAGAGGCCGCCGCCCTGGCGCAGGGTGCGGATGCGGTCGCGCCGCCCGGTCAGGATCTTGTGCGGATAGGCCTGGTGGCCGACGTCCCAGATGATCCGGTCGCGTGGCGTGTCGAACACGTGGTGGAGCGCGACCGTGAGTTCGACGACGCCAAGCCCTGCGCCCAGATGCCCGCCCGTCACCGAGACGGCATCGATGGTCTCGCCGCGCAACTCGTGCGCCACCTGCCGGAGATCGGCCTCGGGCAGCTTGCGCAGGTCTTCCGGAGAGTCGATCCGGTCGAGAAGTGGCGTTTTCGAGAAGTCTTGCACGGATCTCTCTGACTGGGGCGCGCTCGAGGGCTTCGCGATCTTCCGGAGGGGTGGAGCAGGTCTATACCAAATCACGTCCCCCTGCCAAATGACGGCTTCGCGGGATCGTTCCGCCAGCGGTTCACCTTCACTCGATTGGCGAATTGATCTCGACGCCTATTTCCGCCTAGACAGAACGGCGCACGCGGGGGCGAGTGCGCACAGAGCCGGCAGCCGGGGATCGAGCAATGACCAAGTGGGTTTACACCTTCGGTGACGGAAAGGCCGAGGGCGAGAGCGGCATGCGCAACCTGCTCGGCGGCAAGGGCGCCAACCTCGCCGAAATGGCCAATCTGGGCCTGCCCGTCCCCCCGGGCTTCACGATTACGACGGAAGTCTGCACCTATTTCTACGATCACGGCCGTCGATATCCCGACGAATTGAACGCCCAGGTCGAGGCCGCGCTGCGGCACGTCGGCGACATCACCGGGCGCACCTTCGGGGACGCGGCCAATCCGCTGCTCGTCTCGGTCCGCTCCGGCGCCCGCGCCTCCATGCCGGGCATGATGGACACGGTGCTCAACCTAGGTCTCAACGACGCCACGGTCGGGGCGCTGGCCGAGAGCGCCGGCGACGAGCGTTTCGCCTATGATTCCTATCGCCGCTTCATCCAGATGTATTCCAACGTCGTGCTCGACGTGGATCACCACGAATTCGAAGAGGTGCTGGAGGAATACAAGGACAGCCGCAGCTTCATGTTCGACACCGATCTCGACGCCGGCGACTGGCGCAAGATCATCGTCGAATACAAGGCCAAGGTCGAGCACAAGACCGGCAAGCCGTTCCCGCAGGATCCGCACGAGCAGCTCTGGGGCGCCATCGGGGCGGTGTTCGGCTCGTGGATGAACCAGCGCGCCATCACCTATCGCCGCCTCAACGACATTCCGGCCGACTGGGGCACGGCGGTCAACGTCCAGGCCATGGTGTTCGGCAACATGGGCGAGACGTCGGCGACGGGCGTCGCCTTCACGCGCAATCCCTCGACCGGCGAACGCGAACTCTATGGCGAGTTCCTGGTCAACGCCCAGGGCGAAGACGTGGTGGCGGGCATCCGCACGCCGCAGAACATCACCGAGGAAGCCCGCATCGCCGCCCATTCCGACAAGCCGTCGATGGAGACGGTCATGCCGGAGGTCTATCACGAGTTCCTGCGCGTCACGCAACTGCTCGAGAAGCACTATCGCGACATGCAGGATCTCGAATTCACCGTCGAGCGCGGCAAGCTCTGGATGCTGCAGACGCGCGGTGGCAAGCGCACCGCGAAAGCCGCGCTCCGCATCGCGGTCGAAATGGCCAACGACGGGCTGATCACGCAGGAAGAGGCGGTGCTGCGCGTCGATCCGGCGGCGCTCGACCAACTCCTGCATCCCACCATCGATCCCAAGGCCGAGCGCAAGATCCTCGCGACGGGCTTGCCGGCGTCGCCCGGCGCGGCCTCGGGCGAGATCGTCTTCTCGTCCGACGAAGCCGAGCAACTCAAGTCGGCGGGCCGCAGCGTCATTCTGGTGCGCATCGAGACAAGCCCGGAAGACATTCACGGCATGCACGCGTCCGCCGGCATCCTGACGACGCGCGGCGGCATGACCTCGCACGCGGCCGTCGTGGCGCGCGGCATGGGCAAGCCCTGTGTGTCGGGCGCCGGCCAGATCCGCGTCGATTACGCCGCCCAGACTCTCGTGGCCATGGGCCGGACGCTGAAGAAGGGCGACATCATCACGGTCGACGGCTCGACCGGCCAGGTGCTCGAAGGCTCCGTCGCGATGCTGCAGCCCGAACTCTCGGGCGAGTTCGCCACGCTGATGCAATGGGCCGACAAGGTGCGTCGCATGAAGGTGCGCACCAATGCGGAAACGCCCGCGGATGCGCGTGTCGCCCGTAGTTTCGGGGCGGACGGCATCGGTCTCTGCCGCACCGAGCACATGTTCTTCGAAGGCGACCGCATCGTCGCCGTGCGCGAGATGATCCTGGCCGACGACGAAAGCGGCCGCCGCGCCGCGCTCGCGAAACTCCTGCCGATGCAGCGCGACGATTTCGCCGCGCTGTTCGAGATCATGCAGGGGCTGCCGGTCACCATCCGTCTGCTCGATCCGCCGCTGCACGAATTCCTGCCGCACACCGACGCCGAGATCGCCGAAGTCGCGACCTCGATGAACGCCGATCCCGCGAAACTCAAGCGCCGCGCCGCCGAGTTGCACGAGTTCAACCCGATGCTGGGTTTCCGCGGCGTGCGCATCGCCATCGCCTATCCGGAAATCGCCGAAATGCAGGCGCGCGCGATCTTCGAAGGCGCGGTTGCGGCCGGCAAAAAGACCGGTGAGCCGATCACCGCCGAGATCATGGTGCCGCTGGTGATGACCCGCGCCGAACTCGATCTCACCAAGGCGCGCATCGTCGCCATGGCCGAAGCGGTCGAGAAGGAAACGGGCGTCAAGGTGCCGTATCAGGTCGGCACGATGATCGAACTGCCGCGCGCTGCGCTTCTGGCGGGCGAGATCGCCAGGACCGCCGAATTCTTTTCCTTCGGCACCAACGATCTCACCCAGACGGCGCTCGGCATTTCGCGCGACGACGCGGCCTCGTTCCTCGGACCCTACACCGCCAAGGGCATTCTCCCGGCCGATCCCTTCGTGACGCTCGATCAGGAGGGCGTCGGCGAACTCGTGCGCATCGCGGCCGAGCGCGGCCGCGCCACGCGGCCCGACATCAAGCTCGGCATTTGCGGCGAACACGGCGGCGATCCGGCCTCGATCGCCTTCTGCGAGCGCACCGGCCTCGACTACGTCTCGTGCTCACCGTTCCGCGTGCCGATCGCGCGCCTTGCGGCAGCACAGGCGGCGCTTGGCAAGAAGGCGGCCTCTCAGGCCTGAGGAGCAAGACGTGAAGGCAGCGCGCAACATCTATCTGGCCACCATGTGCATCGCCGGCGTGGTCGTCGGCGCCGTCTCGCTCGGTTATCCGGGCATCGGCAAGGGCTATGTCACGCCCTTGATGATCCTGCTGGTGATCTCGCTGGTGGTCGACGTCATCCTGATGCGGGTCATGCGCGGGAAGGTCGTTCCGCTCAGCATGGAGTCGCGCTTCGCCGGATTCTTCTCCGGCTACGTGCTGTTCCTGCTGATCACCTTCCTGTTCGGCTCCGCGCCGACGGTCGCCTGACCGCGCGCCCGTCCCGAATTGGCACGCCAGCGCTGGCCTGCCGGGTAACGCCTCCTCAAGCTTAAACACCGATAACCATAAGCACCGGGAAGCACTTCCCGATTGTGGCCGCGATGCCGCAGTCGACTTCCGGTGTCGGGTTCGTGTTTCGGCGTAGGTAGCGTATGAGTCGGTCTCGCATCACTTGGGCTATGGGCGTGTTCGCCCCCTGGTGTCTCGGCATGGGGCTCGTCGTGTCCTTCACGGCGGTGGCCGGCCAGGATGCCTCCATCGGGGCCAGCACCGCGCCGCTGTCGGCCCGGCGCGCGGAAGCGCCCGTCGATCTGATCCCCTCCATCTCCAGCGTCCGGCACGTCTTCGGCATGGCGGTTTCGCGCCAGCAGCCCGGCGTGCGGCTGGCTTCCCTGGCGGTCGGCGACCCGAACGAATTCCTGCTGCGCCCCGACGAGATCGACCCACGCGTCGCACTGAAGAACGGCGCGCGCGCGTTTCCCGAAATCGATCGCAGCAAGCGCGGCGATCCCGTGGTCGGTCTTCGTCCGACCTTCGACGCCAAGCTGCGCCGCCGCGGCGGCATAGAGGCCTATCGCGCCGGCGAGTTGCTGCTGTCCGCACGTGGCGCCGTGGCCTTCGACAGGCTCGCGCCCGCGGATGGACCGGCCCCCGGTCCCGAGTCCGTATCGCGCTTCGAAAAACCCGAGGAACCGGCCTCCAACACCGCGCCGGCCGCTTCCGATGCCTCGCCCGGCCAGGCCTCTTCGACCGCCACGAGGCCGAGCCTGCGCACCGGGCTCGGCTCGAACGCCCGCGTCTTCGACGGCGCGACGCCGAGCGTGCCGCGCGCCGTGGCGCTGGCATCGGCCACGCCCGCTCCCACCGAGGCGACGCCCATCGACGCCGCCGCCTATCTCATTCCGCGCGCACCCGGCGACAAGCAGGAAGCCGGCGGCCACTCCCGCGCCATCGAGGTCGCGGCTTTGCCGCCGCAGTCGCACGTCTCGGTCGCGCCCCAGACGGACCGCCCCAACTACACGGCGCTGATCGATCAGGACAAGGCCGGCAGCGAAGAGCATTGCCTGGCTCAGGCGATCTATTTCGAAGCCCGCAGCGAGCCGGAGGCCGGGCAGGCGGCCGTCGCCCAGGTGGTGCTCAACCGCGTGTCGAGCGGGCTCTATCCCGCCAGCGTCTGCGGCGTCGTGTTCCAGAACCGGCACCGCTACAAGGCCTGCCAGTTCTCCTTCGCCTGCGAAGGCAAGTCGCTGAAGATCACCGAGGCGGAGCCCTGGCGCGTCGCCCAGCGCATCGCCAGGGAAGTGCTGGTCGGCAAAACCTATCTCAGCGAGGTCGGCGCGGCGACGCACTATCACGCCACCTACGTGAAGCCCGGTTGGTCGCGCCGCCTGAAAAAGACCGACAAGATCGGCCAGCACATCTTCTACAAGCTGCGTCCGGGCCAGACATGACCGGCGATCGCTAGATCGGTTTGCCCTTCATGCGGCGGCGCGTGCCCATGATGCCGGCGATCAGTCCGGCGACCACCCAGGCGGCCCCATGCAGGTCCTGGCCATAGGCTTCGAACCGGACGCCCGACAGGATGGTGATCAGGAAGGCCAGTGACGAGAACGCCGCCGTCAGGATCAGCGCAATGACGCGGGGACGTTTCAGGGGCGTGTAGAGCGCGATCTTGATTCCCGATCCTGCCCAGAAGCCGAAGAGGGCCGCCGCCAGGAAGGCGATGCCGCTCCCGGTCTCACCCGCCAGGATCTTGGCGCCGCCGACGGCGACGCTGGAGAGAAAATACGCAATCGTGACGAAAAGCATGGGTTGCTCGCGGTTTGCCGCCCAGTCATCGCGGAACTTGCGGCGCGAGACAAGTCCGGCAACCCCGCGCGAGCCGGCAAAGACCGTCCGGGTCAAAATAATGCTCCGCCGGGGATGCAATCGCGCGCAACGGCACTACCTTTATGCTCGCAAAGAGTATATCAACGCTCCCGACCCGCTCGAGCGGGCGTACAGTGCCTCGCCATGGTCCCAAAGACCTCGGGCGAGTTTCTTTCGGACCTACATATGCTCAACTTGAGCATAAAAGGAGGCGGAGATGCAGGTTCAAGCTCATGCGGGACAGGCTCATGCAGGGCAGTCCGCGCTCGGCGCCATGACCGTGGGCCTGCCCTCGGCAGCCCAGCGTTTCGGCGTCCTCCCGATGCCGCCGCTGGTCTGGACACCCGAAGTCGAGCGCGAGACGGCGCACCTGTACGAAAAGGTGAAGCGCATCATCCCGCCCGTGGAGTGGCCTTTTCATGCGCCTTACGTCAAGGCCATCAACGACCTGAAGCGCGAGCGCAATGCCGTCATCCTGGCGCATAACTACCAGACGCCCGAAATCTACAATTGCGTCGCCGACGTCGTCGGCGATTCGCTTCAGCTTGCCAAGCTGGCCGGCCAGACCGATGCCGAGATCATCGTGCAGGGCGGCGTCCACTTCATGGCCGAGACGTCCAAGCTCCTCAATCCGGACAAGACGATTCTCATTCCCGACATGAAGGCCGGATGTTCGCTCGCCGAATCGATCACGGGCGCGGACGTCCGCGCGCTGCGGGCGAAATATCCGGGCGTGCCGATCGTCGCCTACGTCAACACCTCCGCCGACGTGAAGGCCGAGGTCGACATCTGCTGCACGTCGTCCAACGCCGTGAAAGTGGTGGAGAGCCTCGGGGTCGATCGCGTGATCTTCCTGCCCGATCGCTATCTCGCGCAGAACGTCGCGGCGCAGACCAAGGTGAAGATCATCGCCTGGACGGGGGCGTGCGAAGTGCATGAGCGCTTCACCGCGGACGAACTGAAGCGCTATCGCGCCGACGATCCCTCGATCCAGATCATCGCGCACCCGGAATGCCCGCGTGAAGTGGTTGAGGTCGCCGACTTCTCCGGTTCGACCGCCGCGATGATCGATTATGTGAAGAAGAATCAGCCGCGTCGCGTGCTGTTGGTCACCGAGTGCTCGATGGCCGACAATGTCGCGGCCGAAACGCCGAACGTCGATTTCGTCCGGCCCTGCAATCTTTGCCCGCACATGAAGCGCATCACGCTGCCGAAAATCCTCGACAGCCTCGTCTACATGAAGGAAGAGGTGACGATCGATCCGGCTCTGGCGGTCCGCGCCCGCGCGAGCGTCCAGCGCATGATCGATCTCGGCTGAGGCCGGGCGGAGACACGTCCGCGACTTTCCGCATGATGAAAATGGCCGGACTCGTTCCGGCCATTTTTCACCGGCAGATGCAGTCCGTTCTCGACGAACCGGGAGTCGCGCGTTGACCGGCCCCGCAGCACCACGACGGCCGGAAACACTTGAAACATGCCCACTTCTGACATTCTCATCGTGGGCGGCGGCCTTGCGGGACTTTTCTGCGCACTGAAGCTCGCGCCGCGTCCCGTCACCCTGCTGGCGACCGCGCCGCTCGGCTCGGGCGCCTCCTCGGTCTGGGCGCAGGGCGGCATCGCCGCCGCGATGGGCGAGGGCGACACGCCCGAAAAACACATGCAGGACACGCTCGTGGCGGGCGCCGGGATCGCCGACCGCGAGATCGTCCTCGGCATGGCGCGCGAAGCCGCCGATCGCGTCCACGACCTGCTGTCGTACGGGGTGCCCTTCGACAAGGACCTCGAGGGCCGGCTCGTCCAGTCGCGTGAAGCCGCGCATGGAGAGCGCCGGATCGTGCGCGTGCGCGGCGACATGGCCGGACGCGCCATCATGGAGGCGCTGGTGGCGCGTGTGCGCGCCACGCCCTCGATCGAGGTGATCGAGAATCACACGGCCGAAGATCTCATCTGCCACCACGGCCGCGTCATTGGCGTCGTCGCCCGCGGCGCTGATGGCCGGCGCGAGAAGTTTCCCGCAGGCGCAACCGTGCTGGCGACCGGCGGCATCGGCCATCTGTTCGCCGTCACCACCAACCCGCCCGAATCGCGCGGCCTGGGGCTCTCAATGGCGGCGCGCGCCGGCGCCATCATCGCGGATGCGGAATTCGTTCAGTTTCATCCGACCGCCATCGACATCGGCCGCGATCCCGCGCCGCTCGCCACCGAAGCGCTGCGGGGCGAGGGCGCGGTGCTGGTCGACCGCGATGGCGAGCGCTTCATGCGCGCGCTGCATCCCGATGCTGAACTCGCGCCGCGCGACATCGTCGCCCGCGGCGTATTCGCCAGCATCGCGGCCGGACGCGGCGCTTTTCTGGATGGCACGCGCTCTCCGGGCGAAAGATTCGCCGAAGATTTTCCCGGCGTCACCGAGATCTGCCGTTCGGCCGGCATCGATCCGTCGCACGACCTCATTCCGGTTTGTCCGGCCGAGCATTACCACATGGGCGGCGTCTGGACCGATGCGCGCGGCCGGACTTCGCTCAACGGACTGTGGGCCGCCGGCGAAGTGGCGTCGACGGGCGTCCACGGCGCGAACCGGCTCGCGTCGAATTCGCTGCTCGAGGCTGTGGTCTTCGCGGCCCGCATCGCCGAAGACCTCAAGGCATTGCCCGAAAAGCAGTTCGACATCGGCCCGGTGGAAAGCTTTCTGCTGAACCGCCTTTCCAACACATCCGTGCCGCCGCAGCCGCATTTCATCACGAAACTGCGCGAGACCATGAGCGCCCGCTGCGGCGTTCTGCGCGGCGAAGCCGGCTTGCGGGCCGCGCTCGGCATCATCGGCGCGGTGGAGCAGGAAGCGCGCGATCCCGTCGTGCGGCAGATGGCCAATGCCGCCTTGCTGGTCGCCGCCGCAGCGCTGATTCGGCGCGAGAGCCGCGGCGGGCATTTCCGATTGGATTTTCCGGAAACGCGTCCCGATCAGGCCCGCCGCTCACGCCTGACCTTGACCGAAGCCCGCCGCATCGCCTCGGGCGTTTGACGGGCGCAAAGCCTGTGGCGATCACGCACCTGGCAGGGGCCGCGCCCTTGCTCCTGCGGCGCAAAACGGCCATGTTCCCGAACGATTGTGCAAGCACCGCCGGGTTGGTGCAGCCGCGTTTCGACGGCCGCTTCGCGGCGGCCCCTTCAGCCGAGCTTCGGCCCCGGCGAAATCCAGCGGAAAGAACGCCAGTGTCGCAACAGATTCGCCAGGCTCGTCGCGCATATCTGAAGGCCGCCCGCGGCGCTCTCGCGGGAGGGCTCGTGGCCGCTCTCCTGTGGGTGCCGCATGCGGAGGCGCAGGCGCGTCAGGTCGTATCGCCGCTCGCTCCCATCGACGTCAGCACCAGTCCCTCGGGCAATTACCTCGCGGCCCTGTCGGCCGGCGCGCAGCGCGACACCGCCGCGGCCGCGACATTCTTCCGCGAAGCGCTTCGCTTCGATCCGCGTAACGCGGAATTGATGGAGCGCGCCTTCGTGGCGGCGCTCGCCAACGGCAACATGGACGATGCCTTCGGGTACGCCGAGCGGCTGCTGCAACGGGACGCCAAGAACGGCTTGGCCAATCTCGTGCTCGGCGTCCGCGCCATGAAGACGAAGCGCTACGTCACCGCCCGCAATTTCTTCGCCAAGGGTGGCGGCGGGCGGCAGCGCGACATCACCGCGACGCTGCTGACCGGCTGGGCCTATGTCGGATCCAACGACACCAAGCGCGCCATCGAGACGGTCGACAAGCTCAAGGACGACCGCTTCGGCCTGTTCCGCGAATATCACGCCGCACTCATGTCTGATCTCGCCAACCGGCAAAGCGAGGCGGTGAAGCGCATCAAGAACACCTATGCGGCCGAGAAGACGACGCTCCGCATCGTCGACACCTATGCGCGCATCATGGCGCGCAGCGGCGACGCCGGCGAGGCGAAGCGCGCCTACGAGGCGTTCGATGAGCTGCTGCCGCGGCATCCGATCATTCGCGCCGGCGTCACCGATCTGGCGAGCGGCAAGAAGCCCGGCCCGGTGGTCACCAGCGCGCAACAGGGCGCGGCCGAGGTGCTGTACGGCCTCGGCTCGGTCGGCGGCCGTCAGAACGACGAACTCGCCGCCATGATCTATCTGCGCCTCGCGCTTCACATGGACCCCGCGCATGGTCTCGCCATCGTCACCCTGGCGGATGTCTACGAGCGGTTGAAGCAGCACGAGCAGGCCATTGCGGTCTACCGCATGGTGCCGGACGATTCGCCCCTCAGCGACAATTCCGACATCCAGATCGGCCTGCTGCTCGAAACCGCCGGCCGGCCCGACGATGCGCAAAAGCAACTCGCGGCCATCGCGGAAGAGCGTCCGAAGGATCCGGAAGCGCTGGTCGCCCTCGCCAATCTGCAGCGGTCCCGCAAGGCTTTCGCCGAGGCCGCCGAAACCTACACGCGCGTGCTGGCGATTTCCGAAGGCGGCCGCGGCGATTGGTCGACCTACTACTTCCGCGGCGTCTCCTTCGAGCGGCAGAAGAAATGGCCGCAGGCCGAGGCCGATTTCCGCAAGGCGCTGGAGCTTTATCCCGATCAGCCCATGGTTCTGAACTATCTCGGCTATTCGTGGGTCGACCAGGGCCTGAACCTCGACGAAGCCTTCAAGATGCTTCGTCGCGCCGTCGAACTCCGCCCGACGGACGGCTACATCATCGACAGCCTCGCCTGGGCCTATTACCGCCTCGGCCAATATCCCGAGGCCGTGCGCGAACTGGAAAAGGCGATCGAACTCAAGCCGGCCGATCCGGTGATCAACGATCACCTGGGCGACGCCTACTGGCGTGTGGGCCGCAGGCTCGAGGCCAAGTTCCAGTGGAACCATGCGCGCGACCTCAATCCCGAGCCCGAGGATCTCGAGAAGATCCTGGTCAAGATCGAGAACGGCCTGCCGGACGATCCGGCTCCCGTGCCGGCCGCCGCCAGCACCGGCGAGCAGGGCAAGGTCGAAGCGCCCAAGAACGGCGGCTGAGGAACCGCCCGGCATGACGGCGCAGTGGATCGAGCGTGCCCCCGCCAAGGTCAACCTGACCTTGCACGTCGTGCGGCGGCGGCTCGACGGCTTCCATGATCTCGAGAGCCTCGTGGCCTTCACGGGTGCTGGCGACACGGTGACGCTCAGCGCCGCGTCGGACACCTCCCTGACGGTGGAAGGCCCGACCGCCGCCGCAGCGGGCGCTACGGCCGACAATCTGGTGCTCAAGGCCGTGGAGGCGCTGGCCGCACGCGTTCCGGGCCTCCGCTCAGGCGCGTTTCACCTGATCAAGCGCCTGCCGGCGGCGGCCGGCATCGGCGGCGGATCGTCCGATGCCGCCGCGGCCCTGCGGCTTCTCGCGAGCGCCAACGAACTTTCAGTGAGCGATCCGCGGCTGCTCGAGGCCGCGGCCGCCATCGGCTCGGACGTGCCGGTCTGCCTCGATCCGCGCGCCCGCCTGATGAGTGGACGCGGCGACCTGCTGGCGGGGCCGCTGGCCATGCCGGTGCTGTTCGCCGTGCTGGTCAATCCGGGCGTGCCGCTTGAAACCCGCGAGGTTTTCGCGCGCATCGGCCTGAGGTCTGGAGAAGAGCTCGGATATGGCGCACATCCGGCTGTGCCGCAGGCGCTTTCGTCCGACGCACTGTTCGCGTTGCTGAAGCGCGGACGCAACGACATGGAGGATGCCGCCAGCGTGCTCGCGCCCGTCATCGGCCATGTGATCGCCGTGCTGTCAGCCGCACGCGGCTGCAAGCTGGCGCGCATGTCGGGATCGGGCGCGACCTGTTTTGCGCTGTTCGAAACGTGCCGGGCCGCGGCCCGCGCGGCGTCGGTCATGCGCCGCGATCATCCCGAATGGTGGGTGAAGGCGACCGTCCTGCGCTGAGCGCGGGACGATCCTATGCGGCTCAATGCGCCCGGCTGATGCAGAAATCCACGACGTCCAGCAGGGCCTGCTTGGCGGGCGACGCCGGAAAGATCTCCAGCGCATCGCGCGCCATCGCACCATAGTGTCGGGCCCGCTCCACCGTGTCTTCGAGCGCGCGGTGCCGCCGCATGGTGGCGAGCGCCTGTTCGAGATCGCCGTCGCCGATCTCGCCCTTTTCGAGCGTCCGACGCCAGAACTCGCGCTCGGCTTCCGTGCCGCGCCGGAACGCCAGCACGACCGGCAGGGTGATCTTGCCCTCGCGGAAATCATCCCCGACGTTCTTGCCGAGCTTCGCCGACGTGCCGCCATAGTCGAGCGCATCGTCGATGAGCTGGAACGCGACGCCGAGATTGGTGCCGTAGGAGCGGCAGGCGGCGGCGAATTCGCGCGGCCGGTCGGCGAGAATCGGACCGACTTCGCTGGCCGCCGCGAACAGCGCCGCGGTCTTGGCGCGGATGACCGCCAGATACGCGTCCTCAGTGGTGGCCGTGTCCTTGGCGGCGGAAAGCTGCATCACCTCGCCCTCGGCGATGATGGCGGCGGCGCTGGACAGGATATCGAGGCAGGCGAGGGACCCGACCTCGACCATCATCTTGAAGGCCTGGCCGAGCAGGAAGTCGCCGACCAGCACGCTCGCCTCATTGCCCCAGAGCATGCGCGCCGCGAGCTTGCCGCGCCGCATGTCGCTCTGGTCGACGACGTCGTCGTGCAGGAGCGTCGCGGTGTGCATGAACTCCACCGAGGCCGCGAGCTTGACGTGACCTTCGCCCTTGTAACCGCAGAGCGCGGCGGTCGCGAGCGTCAGCATCGGCCGGAGCCTCTTGCCCCCCGACGAGATCAGATGATTGGCCACCTCGGGAATGAGCGTGACGTCCGAGCCCGTGCGGGACAGGATCGTCTGGTTGACGCGCTCCATGTCGGCAGCCACAAGGGCCACCAGCCCCTCGACGCCCGAGTTCGGCATTTTTTCTTCCAAGGGAACGACAACGCCCACCACGCTCGACCTTCTGTTTTCCATCGGCACGCGGCAAACTAGGGGCGGAGCGCTGGCTCGGCAAGTCTGGGCTCGGCCATGGCCGGCGAACGGCGAGCTTAGGCGCGAGCGTGGCAATGGATCGGGGTAGGATGATCGAATTGTTCAGAACCAACGATCTCGTGCTGATTTCGGCCGCCGAAGCCCTGCTGGCCTCGGCAGAGATCCCGTGTTTCGTCGCCGATATGCACATGAGCGCGCTGGAAGGCTCCCTGGGCTTTCTGCCGCGCCGCGTGATGGTGGCGCGCGACCGTTTGGCGCAAGCCAAGCGACTTCTCGACGATGCCGGATTCGGCTGCGAATACACCGATGCCGTCTGACCCGCCCCGGGACATGCGGGACGCGACCGACGTCTCGGCAGTCTTGGGCGGCCGGCTCACCTTGCGACAGCGCCGCACCGGCCATCGCGCCGGCACGGATGCGATCCTTCTGGCGGCTGCCGTCCCCACGGCGGCGCATGGTCTCCTGATCGATGCCGGCGCCGGGGTTGGGACGGCGGGCCTCGCCGCCGGCCTCGACCGGGACGGGCTCGACCTCTTGCTGTTCGACCGGGACCCCGAAGCCGTCGCGCTGGCGCAGGAGAATCTGGCGCTCAACGGACTTTCAACGCGGGGCAGGGCGGTGGAGGCGGATCTGCTCGATCCGAAAAGCCGCCGGGCTGCCGGAGTTCTGGACAATTCCGCCGCGGTCGTCCTCTCGAACCCGCCTTATCTCGACGAAGCGCGAAGCCGCCGCTCACCCGACGAATCGCGCGCCCGCGCGCATGTGCTGGAAGGGTCGGACGGATTGGCCTTGTGGCTGCGGGCCTGCGCGGCGCTGGTGGCGCCCGGCGGCCACCTGCTGGTCATCCACCGTGCCGAGCGTCTGTGCGACATGCTGAGCGCGCTGGAAGGCCGGGTCGGCGGCCTCGCGGTCCTGCCGGTGCATCCAAGGCGGGATGCTGACGCGATCCGGGTGCTCGTGCGCGGCACGAAAGGAAGCCGCGCGCCCCTGCGCCTGCGGCCGGGCCTGGTGCTGCACGGGACAGACGGCGGCTTCACCCCGGAGGCCGAAGCCATTCACCGGGGTGAAGCGTCGATATCCTGGTGAAACGGGCGCCGCTTGCGGGGCGCCCGAATGCGTCAGCGGCAGATGCGGCGGCGAACCACTTCGCGGCCATAAGGCGTGTGACGCACGACCTTACGGACGATGCAGCGCGAGCCATAGACCGGATAGGCCCGGTGGATCGGCCGGGCGTAATAGCCGCGGCGATGCGCATAGCCCCGGTGATAGACCGGGCGGTGCCGATAGATCGGGCGATGCACGACGCGCACGGGGGCGGCGCGGTAATGGCCGGAATGATAGCCGTGATTCGAGCGATAGGCTGCGGACGCGGGCGACGAGAAGCTGATGAAGCCGGCGAACATCATCGCGAGGGCTGCGAAGGCGAGCTTGCCGTAGCGGGACATGGACATGGGAACCTCCTTGGTCGACGGCCGGGTCTTCATGGCCTGCCGTTGCTCCCTGATTAGAACGGTCGAGCTGAACGCCCGCTGAGCCGTCCGTTCATGCGCCATTCATGGCGGCCGTTCATGGCCGCGCCGCCGCATTGACCCGCTCGGGCGTGTCTCTTAGGTTGCGCGCCGACCGCACCCAATCTCAGAGACCTTCCGGGGACCAGCAGCACCATGCAGCCGCAGACCACGACTCCTGTCCGGCCGGCCGACCAGGGCGCGCGCGCGATGGATCCGAAGCGCTCGTTTCAGGGGCTGATCCTGACCTTGCAGCGCTTTTGGGCCGAACAGGGCTGCGTCATCCTGCAGCCCTACGACATGGAAGTCGGAGCCGGCACGTTTCACCCAGCCACCACGCTGCGTTCGCTCGGGACCAGGCCCTGGAAGGCCGCCTACGTGCAGCCGTCGCGCCGTCCCAAGGACGGCCGCTATGGCGAGAACCCCAACAGGCTCCAGCACTATTATCAGTTCCAGGTCATCCTCAAGCCGTCGCCGCCCGACCTGCAGGATCTCTATCTCCGCTCGCTCGCCGCCATCGGGGTGGATGCGGCCCTGCACGACATCCGCTTCGTCGAGGACGATTGGGAAAGCCCGACGCTCGGCGCCTGGGGCCTCGGCTGGGAATGCTGGTGCGACGGCATGGAAGTGTCGCAATTCACCTATTTCCAGCAGGTCGCCGGCATCGAATGCGCGCCGGTCTCGGGCGAACTGACCTACGGTCTCGAACGTCTTGCCATGTACGTGCAGGGCGTCGAGAATGTCTACGATCTCAACTTCATCGGGCTCGAGGGCCCGGACAGGATCACCTACGGCGACGTGTTCCTGCAGGCCGAGCAGGAATATTCGCGGCACAATTTCGAACATGCCGACACGGACCGCCTGTTCCGCCACTTCAAGGATGCCGAGGCCGAGTGCCGCAAGCTGCTGGCGGCGGGCGACGCGGGCGAGCGGCATCTCATGGTGCTGCCGGCCTATGACCAGTGCATCAAGGCCAGCCACACGTTCAATCTGCTGGATGCGCGCGGCGTCATCTCCGTCACGGAGCGCCAGAGTTACATCCTGCGCGTGCGCGAACTCGCCAAGGCCTGCGGGGCCGCCTGGCTGAAGACGGAAGCGGGCGGCGCGCCGGGGACAATCTCCAATGGCTGATCCGGTCATCGCCCAGAAGGGCGCCTATTCGGTCGACGTCGTCGCCGGCCAGACCTACTGGTGGTGCGCCTGCGGCCGCTCCGCCACCCAGCCCTTCTGCGACGGTTCGCACGCCGGCACGGGCCTGGAGCCGATGGAATGGACCGCGCCCAAGACGCGAAAAGTGCATTTCTGCGGCTGCAAGCACGCCCTGAACAAGCCGATGTGCGACGGCACGCACGGCAAGATCTGACGCTTTGTGCCGGTTTTGTTCGTGTTTGGATGGAAGCAAACTATAATCTGGACGAGACGGATTAAAGGAAACGGCGCTTTGGTATAATCTGAAGCGCATGGAGTGAAGTTGACTTGAAGCGGGAAGATTTCCAGGCGTCGGCTACCGGATCGCTGGTCCCCACCGAGCGGGGCCAGTGGGCGTTCGTCCCGATACCACTTCCTCCTGCCATGCTCGACCATGCTCGTCTGAGCAAGCCCCTGAGCGAGACGGCCGAGGCGATCGGCGAGTTGAACGGGATCGGCAGAACGATCCCAAATCCATACCTGCTGATCCGCCCTCTGCAGCGCCGAGAGGTCATCTCATCGTCCAGCATGGAGGGAACCTTCACGACCGTGGACGCGCTGGTCCTCGCCGAAGCGTCGGATGGGGATCGCAGCACTCCCGATACGCGCGAAGTGCTCAACTACATGGAGGCGTTGTCGGCAGCCATCGCCAGCCTCGATAAGCTCCCCCTTTCGCTTCGCACCTTGCGCGATGCACATGCGACTCTGCTTCGCCAAGTGCGTCGCGACAGGGGCGCCAATGTGAGGCCCGGCGAGTTCAAGCAGCATCAGAACTACATTGGCGCTTACGAGATCGAAAAGGCGCGATTCGTTCCTCCCCCTCCACGCGAAGCACTCGAATGTCTCGACGCCTTGGAGCGCTATATTCACCGGGATGAAGATGGACTGGACACGCTCATCGATGCCGCGTTGATCCACTATCAGTTCGAGACGATACACCCGTTCGCAGATGGAAACGGGCGTGTCGGACGCATGCTGATCATTCTTCATCTCTACATGCGCCGGAAACTCATCCAGCCTTTGCTCTATCTTTCGCCGGTCTTCGAAGCCCGCAAGGACGAATATATCGATCGAATGATGGCGGTTTCGCGCGATGGCGATTGGGAAGGTTGGATCGTTTTTTTCCTGAACGTCATGCGAGATTCCGCGCGACAAGCCATCGTGCTCGCCGACAACATCGGCGCGTTGCAGAAGAATTATCGGGAACGACTGCAGAGGGCGCGCAACTCCGCCAATCTCCTTCTCGCAGTGGAATACCTGTTCGAACGTCCAGCCATTACCGTCACGAGCCTCATGAATCGTCTCGGCGTGAGTTATCCTGCGGCAAAAGCCTATGTTGACGTGCTCTTGCGCGAAAACATTCTCGTCGAAGTTCCGGGAACGTCTAACCCGAAGCTCTTCCTCGCGCCGGAAATCATGAAGATCATATCCGGAAGCCAAGATTAATGCCCGATCTCCTGTTCGAAATCTTCTCCGAGGAAATTCCCGCCCGCATGCAGGGGCAGGCTGCCGAGGATCTGAAGAAGCTGGTCACGCAGGCGCTGGTCGATCGCGGCCTCGTCTACGAAGGCGCGGCCGCCTTCGCGACGCCGCGCCGTCTGGCGCTGCACGTTGCAGGCCTGCCGGCGCGCCAGCCGGACCTGCGCGAAGAGAAGAAAGGCCCGCGCGTCGGCGCGCCCGAGGCTGCGGTGCAGGGCTTTCTGAAAAGCGCCGGGCTGACCTCGATCGATCAGGCCACCATCGAGAAGGACCCCAAGAAGGGCGAGTTCTACGTCGCCGTCATCGAGCGTCCGGGCCGCGAGACGCAGGAGGTGCTGGCCGAAGTGCTGCCCGCCGTGCTGCGCAATTTTCCTTGGCCCAAGAGCATGCGCTGGGGCGCGGCTTCCGCCAGGAGCGACGCGTTGCGCTGGGTGCGCCCGCTACATTCCATCGTGGCGACCTTCGGTCCCGAGACGGAGGAGCCCGAAATCGTCCGCTTCTCGCTCGACGGCATCGAGGCGGGCGACACGACCTACGGTCATCGTTTCCTCGCGCCCGGCGCCATCAAGGTGCGGCGCTTCGACGATTACGTGCCCGCGCTCGAAAAGGCGAAAGTGGTTCTCGATCCCGCGCGCCGCAAGGAAATCATCCTGCACGACGCGCGCGATCTCGCATTCGCGCAAGGGCTCGAACTCGTCGAGGACGAGGCGCTGCTGACCGAGGTTGCCGGCCTGGTCGAATGGCCGGTCGTGCTGATGGGCGCGTTCGACGAGGCCTTTCTCGACATTCCGTCGGAAGTCATCCGCGCGACGATCCGCGCCAACCAGAAATGCTTCGTGCTGCGTCAGCGCGACGGCGGCGCGCTGTCGAACAGGTTCATCCTCGTATCGAACATCGAGGCGTCAGACGGCGGCAAGGCTATTGCGGCCGGCAACGGCCGCGTCGTGCGCGCGCGCCTGTCGGATGCGCTTTATTTCTGGGAGACGGACCGCAAGCCGCTGCCCGATTATGCCGACAAAGCTGAAAAGCCGCTGGACCAGAGGCTCGAAAAGCTGAAGGCGATGAACATCGTCTTCCACGAAAAGCTCGGCACGCAGGCCGAACGCGTCGAGCGCATCACCGAACTCGCCCGCGAACTCGCGCCGCTGGTCGGCGCGGACCCGGAGAAAGCCGCGCGCGCCGCGCAGCTCTGCAAGGCCGATCTGATGACGGAAGTCGTCGGCGAATTCCCTGAAACGCAGGGCCTGATGGGCCGGCGCTATGCGGAGCTGCAGGGCGAGGACGCCGATGTCGCGGCCGCCATCGAGGAACATTACAAGCCGCAGGGCCCGGGCGACCGCGTCCCGTCCAACCCCGTGAGCGTCGCGGTGGCCCTGGCCGACAAGCTCGACACGCTGGTGGGTTTCTGGGCCATCGATGAAAAGCCGACGGGGAGCAAGGATCCTTATGCGCTGAGGCGCGCGGCGCTGGGCGTGATCCGGCTGGTGCTGGAGAATGGGCTGCGCTTAAACCTCAGTGATCTATTCACGACGGCAAGTTTGATGCTGAAGAACGTAGCAAAGGTTAAAGCTGCAGGTCATGAAACGTCGATCGATGAAGCGATAGGAGCATCAGGGTATCAGATCTATCGCACCGACCTCCTCGCGTTCTTCGCCGACCGCCTGAAAGTCTACCTGCGCGACAAGGGCGCGCGGCACGATCTGATCGATGCGGTCTTCGCACTTGAAGGCCAGGACGATCTGCTGATGATCGTGCGTCGCGTCGAGGCGCTGGGCCGTTTCCTCGAAACCGAGGACGGCAAGAATCTTCTCGCCGGCTACAAGCGCGCCGCCAACATTCTTCGCGCCGAAGAAAAGAAGGACAAGGGCGCGCGCTTCGACGACGCCTATGCGGGCGCGGCCGATGCGCCCGAGGCCGAGCGCAGGCTGGCGGCTGCCGTCTCATCCGCCACACAGGCCGCGGCGGAGAACGTCACGCGCGAAGACTTCGAGGGCGCGATGCGCGCGCTCGCGCAATTGCGCGCACCGGTGGATACGTTCTTCGACGACGTCACGGTGAACGACGAAGACCCGTCAAAGCGCCTCGACCGCCTGCGCCTGCTCTCGGCTTTCCGGCAGGCCGTGCACACGGTCGCGGATTTCTCGAAGATCGGCGGGTAGCCACCGCTGTCCTTGCGAGAAGCGAAGCGACACGTCAGACGTCCGTCATGGGTGCGACCCCCACCCTTGTTCCCTCCCCACAAGGGGGAGGGAGACGCACACCTCGTGACGCGCTCGAATGTCTCCCTCCCCCTTGTGGGGAGGGCCGGGGTGGGGGTCGGGCCAAACCCGCCGACCGCTGGATTGCTCCGCCCCGCCCGTCATGACGGCCGCGCGACGCGTCAATCCGGCAGCGGGATGAATTCCTCGTCGCCGGGCACGCGCTCGAATTTTCCGGCTTTCCAATCGGCTTTCGCGGCGTCGATGCGGTCCTTGCGCGACGACACGAAGTTCCACCAGATATGGCGCGGACCGTCCATCGGTTCGCCGCCGATCAGCATCAGCCGCGCGTTCGACAAAGCAAGAACCGAGATGCGGTCGCCCGGCCGCAGCACCAGCAATTGGCCGGCCCCGAACGTGTCGCCCGCAATGTCGATCTCGCCCGACGCCACATAGATCGCGCGTTCGTCGTAATCGGCGTCGAACGGCAGAGTCGCGCCCGGCGCGAGCACGGCTTCCGCGTAGATCGTGTCATGCGGCGTCGCCACCGCCGATTGCGCGCCATAGGCCGAGCCGAGAATCAGTCGCACGCGCTTGCCTTCGCCGTCGATCACGGGAAGCTCTTCGCGCGGCACGTGGCGGAAACCCGGATCGGTTTCTTCATGCGCGGCCGGCAGAGCCAGCCACGTCTGGATGCCGAACAGACGCGTGCCCGTGTTGCGCAATTCCGGCGCGGTGCGCTCCGAATGCGCGATGCCGCGTCCCGCCGTCATCAGGTTCACGGCGCCGGGGCGGATCGCCTGCACAATGCCGAGCGAATCGCGATGCATGATCTCGCCGTCGAACAGATAGGTCACGGTCGACAGGCCGATGTGCGGATGCGGCCGCACGTCGAGTCCCGCGCCGAGCAGAAATTCGGACGGCCCCATCTGGTCGAAGAAGATGAACGGCCCGACCATCTGCTTGTGCGCGGAGGGCAGGGCGCGCCGAACCTCGAAGCCGCCGAGATCGCGCGCACGCGGCACGATCACCTGCTCGATGGCGTCGCAGGAAAATTTGTCGCCGGGAATCGGATCCAGATCGGTGAGTGACGACATGTGGTCTCCTTTCTGACGAGTGGACGCGCTCAATCGACGTCGAGCGGCTCGGTCCCTTTCGGCTGGCCATTGGCCGACAGCGTGATTTTTTCGATGCGTGCTTCCGCGCTTTTCAGCTGGCTTTCGCAATGCGCGCGAAGATGATTGCCCTTCTCGTAGATCTCGATCGATTTCTCGAGCGAGACTTGGCCGGTCTCGAGCTGGCTGACGATCTCTTCGAGTTGTTGGAGCGCCTGTTCGAAGGGCAGGGCGGCGATGTCGGGCGGAATGTCGCTCAAGGCAAGACCTCTGATTGAACCATCGCCCCTTATAGCACCCTCAGACGCGCGCGCCGACCCTCAGTCCCGGGGCCGGCCGCTCCTGCAGAACCTCGCGGCGGAAGCGGAACAATGCCGCGGGTCGCCCGCCAGTGGCGCGCGACATTTCGCCGGTCGATTCGACCACCGCCGAGGCTTCGACGAGCCGCCGGAAATTCTGTTTGTGGAGATGCCGGCCCGAAATCGCCTCGGCGGTGCGCTGCAGGGCCGTGAGGGTGAAAGTCTGGGGCATGAGTTCGAAGATGACGGGCCGATATTTCATCTTCGCGCGCAGCCGTCCCATCGCGGTCGCGAGAATGCGGCGGTGATCGTTGAGCATCGGCTGGCCGAGCGCGGGAACGCCGTCTGGCGCCGCGCGGCCATCGCGTCGCGCTTCGGGCACCAGCCCCGCCTCGTAGAGAAATTCATAGCGTTCGAGCACGCTGTCCTCGTCGAACCGCCCGCCCTCGACGCCGAACAGCAGCCGCATGCGTTCGCGGCGCGACAATCGCGCCGGCCCGCCGGCGCCGGGCTCCTGTTCGGCCCAGGCTGTCAACCTCGGCAAAAGGGCGTCCAGCACCTCGGGCCGCCCGGTGCGCCAGTCCTCCCAGGGAAAGAACGAATACCAGGGCCGGAATGCAGCCTCGGGAGCCTGGGTGAGCTTGGTGTCGGCGCGGGTCAGCGCCAGATAGCCGACCGACACCACATGCGGATCACGGTCGCCTGCCTGCGCGTGCCGTCCCCGGTCGCCGAACGTGTAGAGCTGTTCGACATAGCCGAGCGGCACGCCGGTCTGCTCGGCCACCCAGGCGCGCAGCCCGATCTCGAACGTGCGGTGCGCCACAGGATCGAACGGGCCGGACGGCAGCGCGGCTTCGCTCGTGGCCGATGCCGGCCGCGCCACCAGCACCATGGGCTCGGGCGTGTCGTCCGCCGCGCCGCTCACCGCGAGAATCGCGGCCGTCAGGCCGATCTCGACCGGCAGGGGATGCGAAGTCTTCGTCAAGCTTGCTCCCGTCAGGCGACGTCCAGCGCGAAAGGCTGTCCCTCGAAACAATCCGATCCCCGCCCGATGGCGCGAACCGCCTCGATCATACGCCCGTTTCGCGCCAGCAGCGCATCGGCGATTTCGACGAGTTTCGCATTCGGCGTCGCGGTCGGCGAGATCTCGCGGATCAGCCGTGCGGTTTCGAACTCGCAGGCCTCGGGCTTCAGCGCGCAATAGGAAATGTAGGCGGCGGCCGTCGACCGGCTCACCCCGGCGTAGCAATGCACGATCGCGGGCTCGCGCCGGTCCCAGCCGCGCATGAACGCGATGAGTCGCGAGACATGCGCCTCGCTCGGCAGGATGTGTCCCTCGACGGCTTCGACGATGTCCGACATGCCGACGAACAGGTGACGTTCCGGCGCGATGGCGAGCGGCGTCGGGACCGGCGTCGTGGCGTTGATCAGCGTCACCAGCGTGCGCGCGCCCGTCGCCCGCACCGTGTCTTCGATTTTGGAAAGCGCACAGACGTGGATGCGTGGCATGGCGGCGTCCTTCAGTTCGTCTCGCCGCGCCCTTCGGCTTCGATCGCCCGGAACCGGGTGATGAACAGATCCTCGGCCTTGTCGGACGGCATCGGGGCGATCAGCGATTCGAGTTCGCGGATCGACACGTCCGGTCGGCCGAAGAATCGTTCGGCTTCCGCATAAGCAAAACCAGCCAGATGCGTCGCTTCCATGAAGGCCGCGGCGCGGTCGGCGGCCTTGGTCAGCTTCGTCAGCGCCGGGCCGGGTTTTGCCGGCAGCGAAAACCGCAGGTGGATGGCCGCCAGCAGGCGCGCTTCCACCTGCTTGTAGGCGTCGCCGATGACGGTCTTGAACGGCGAGATGATGTCGCCGATCACATATTCGGGCGCATCGTGCAGCAGCACCACGAGCCGGGCCGTGGGATTCAGCTCGCGGTCGAGCGCGATGGCAAGATGCTCCACAAGCACGGAATGCTGCGCCACCGAAAAAATGTGCGGGCCGCGCGTCTGGCCGTTCCAGCGCGCGACGCGGGCGAGGCCGTGTGCAATGTCTTCGATCTCGATGTCGAGCGGCGAGGGGTCGAGCAGATCGAGCCGCCGTCCCGACAGCATGCGCTGCCAGGCGCGGGGCGGCGCGTTACGCGGGGCCATGTGGGTTCCTCGAAGGTGATGCGGCCAGCGCCGCGCAGGCCGCATGGCGGTGGCAGCCGACCAGATGGTCGTTGATCATCCCCACCGCCTGCGCGAAGGCGTAGACGATGGTCGGGCCGCAGAAGTTGAACCCGCGCGCTTTCAGATCCTTGGCCATGCGCCGCGATATGGCGTTCTGGGTCGGCATCTCGCCCATGTGCGTCAGGTCGTTCTGCAACGGCGCGCCGTCGAAGAAGTCCCAGAGATAGGCGGAGAAACCCTCGCGCTCCTGGATCTCGATCCACGCCCTGGCGGATGAGATGCTGCTGACGATCTTGGCGCGGTTGCGCACGATGCCCGCGTCCTGCATCAGCGCCTCGACTTTGGCGGCGTCGTAGCGCGCGATCTTCAGGGGATCGAAACCGTCGAAGGCCGCCCGGAAGGCGTCGCGCTTGCGCAGGATCGTGATCCACGACAGCCCGGCCTGAAAGCCGTCGAGGATCAGCTTCTCGAACAGTGCGCGGTCGTCCCACTCGGGCACGCCCCATTCCTCGTCGTGATAGGCGACGTAGAGCGGGTCGACGCCCGGCCAGGGACAGCGGTTCCGTCCGTCCGGGTGGGAGATGGCGAGGCGAAGCGGCGGAGCATCGGTCATGCGGCAGATCTACCCGTTGCTCCGCGCGGAAGAAAGGGGCGGCCCCCTCAGAGCGCCGTGCTCGCCGTGCCCTTCATCAGGATCGGACCGGTCGGCCGGCCGGTCGGGGATCCGCCCGCCGGCTCCAGCGTGATTTCGAACAATTGGTCCGGGCTGGTGCGCGGCAGATGGTCGAGACGGAGCGGCACGGTCCGGGCGGAGGCCAGAGTGCCGAGCGACACCGGCCCGCGCGCCCGGTCCCAGAGAGTCCAGATCTCGAGCACGCGTCCGGCCGGCACCTCGATGCCGCGCAAGGGCAGCAATTCCGCGCGGCCGTCCGCCAGAATGTTGACGATCCCCGCGGGCTCGTTCGCATCCGTGAGCATGACCGCGACCATGACCGGCTTGCGGGCCGCGGCCTGCATGAAATAGCCGAGCCCGACGGTGAGCAGCAGCGCCGCCGCGGCGCTGGCCAAACCCGCGCCACGCCAGAAGCCGAGATCGTTCCAGAGCCGGGCGAACCAGCTTTCCCGCGCCGGCGTCGCCGCCCGCGAGGGCAAGCGCACGGGCGCATCGGCCGTGCTCGTCGCGATCTTGTCCCAGAGCGCCACGCTCGGGCTTTCAGGGCGGGCCGTTTCGTCCAGTTCGGCGAAACGCGCGCGCCAGCCCTCGACCTGCGCGGCGAACGCGCGATCGCTTTCGATCAGACGCTCGGCCTGCACGGCCTCTTCGCCGTCCAGCAGGCCCAGCACGTGTTCGGCCGCCAGGCGGTCGTGGTCCTCCCGCCTCATGCCATGCACTCCTTGAGGCTCGCGAGGCTGCGGCGGATCCAGGATTTGATGGTTCCGAGCGGCACGCCGAGCCGGCCCGCCAGCTCGCCATGCGTCAGCCCCTGCACATAGGCGAGCACGATGGCGTTGCGGCGCGCCGGTTCGAGCCGTTCGAGGCAGGCCCGCAGCGCCTTGGCGTCGGAGAGCCGCGCCACGCAGGCTTCCGGACTTTCCACCTCGGACTCGAGGCCCAGGGCGTCGAAATCCTCGACCTGATCGGTGCGCTTTTCGCCGCGCAGAATGTTGAGCGCCCGGTGCCGCAGCACGGCATACAGCCAGGACCGCGCCTCGCCGCGCTCGGCGTCGAAGCTCGACGCCTTCTGCCAGATCCGCACGAAAGCGTCGTGGACGGCCTCTTCCGCCAGATCGCGGCGGCGCAGGATGCGCATGGCGATGCCGATCATGGCCGCGGCCTCGCGATCGTAGATGACGCGCAGCGCGGCGCGATCTCCCCCGGCGCAACGGCGCAGGGCCTCGCCAAGCGCCTGGGCGTCGGTCGGCATCGCGGCAGCGACAGATCCGGACATCGAGTTTCTCTCCACATGACGACCATACACACGGCAACGCCCGACGGATGCACCCGGAAACTTTTTTCAACGGCTTCTGCATCCAGGCGACGGGTTGAGGTGTATCCGCCCCGTCAGCCGGCCAGACCGGCGAAAAATTACGGGAGACCTTCCATGATGAAACGCACCCTCGCGGCCGCCCTTCTCGCCAGCGTCGCCTATGCCGGAGCCGCCCAGGCCCAGACCGTCGCCGCACTCGTGGGCGACGACACGCTCGCCATGGTCGACGTCAAGGCCGCCAAGGTCAGCGGCACGATGAAGATCACGGGCGCTTCGGGCAAGATCCTCGGCATCGACGTCCGCCCCGCCGACGGCATGCTCTATGCGCTCGCCGCCGACGGCACGGTCTACACGATCGACAAGGCCGGCAAGGCCACGATGAAGTCCAAGCTCGAGAAGACTCTCGCGTCGGGCGTCATGGCTACGGTGGACTTCAACCCGGTGGCCGACCGCCTCCGCGTCATCGGCTCGGACGGCATGAATCTGCGCGCCAACGTCGATGACGGCAAGGTCACGACCGACGGCAAGCTGACCTTCGCCGAGAAGGACATGCACAAGGGCGAGACCCCGAAGATCGTGGCCGGCGCTTATACCAACTCGATGAAGGGCGCCAAGGAGACGACGCTGTTCGACGTCGACGCCACCATCGGCGCGCTGATCAAGCAGGCTCCGCCGAACGACGGCGTGCTCAACGCGGTCGGCAAGTTCGGCGTCACCGCGCAGTCCTACGCCTTCGACATCGTGACGACGGGAGACAAGAACGACGCCTACCTGATGGCGGGCGACACGCTCTATTCGGTCTCGCTCGAGACCGGCAAGGCCACGAGCGTGAGCAAGATCGCGGGCGTGACCGGTGCGGTGCGCGACATCGCCATCATGCCGGCGATGTAATCAGCACTAAAAGGATCTAAATCGGAGGCGGCAGCTCTTGGCTGTCGCCTCCGCAAACCTTTCTTGGCCACGTTGCAGCCGGCTTGTGATTGGCACAGTGTTCGTAGATGCTTGCTGTCAATGAATGCTCAGTTTGGTCAGGCCTGCACATGCAACGTTCGCGTTTATATGTAACAACGTTCGTTCTTGCAGTGTTGCTCAATTCCACGTCGCTCGGGTTCCATGCTGCCGCGCGCGCAAACGAACCCAAGATCACGATTTCGAGAAACGATTCAAAGTTCTCCGAACGGCAAATCCTAGAAGCTTTAAAAATCTTTCGCGAGTATTGCAGCCCCCTTGGGGCGGAGCCGCTTTGGTCCGATTTGGTCGGCGTTGATATCCGGGTCGGACCTGAGTATGCGCCTCACCGGCTTTCAAGAGGTTGGGCTGCAAACGTTCATCTTGCATTGAAAGTCCCGGAAAAACCAAACCGCATACCGCTTGTGAACGACAAGGTGGGCGTAATCGCAGGCCATACTCTCCACTTCGACTTGGGTGGAGGCAAGACACCGGGCTTCCTCGCGTCAAAGCGCGTCTCACAGTATCTTTGTGGAATGACGATCGACGAAAGCGGGGCGGACGTATTCAAAGCGGTTCCCGCCCTGAAGATCTTAAATTAGGGCTTCATTTTAGCTGGATCGTTGAACGAATGAATGCGCCCTGCCAACGAGGGGTGCAGGATCAACTCGAACGATCCATATGCTCTCACAGTGGCTAGACGACATCCGCCGGCATGAGCTCGACGATGCTCGTGCCGGCGATCAGTTGAAGGCCGGCGGCCAACGCCTCCTCGGCGCGGTCCGTCCGGATCATCGCAAGTCCCCGGTCTCCCGCGGCCGATCCCATCGTCCCGATGACGATCTCGCCGGCGCGGATCTCGGATCCCGGTGCGGGCGCGGTCCCGCGCAGGCTGACCGGAATGATGCGCTTGCGCGCCGATCCGCGGTGTTCGACGCGAGACACGACCTCCTGGCCGATGTAGCAGCCCTTGCGAAAGTCGACGCCGTGGATGAGGTCCATGTCGGCATCATGCGGGAACGTGTCTCCGAAAGCGAAATCGACTCCGCCCTTGGGCACTCCGCAGCGGATGCGGTGGCCTTCGTAATCGTCCGCCGTGGCGCTCGCCGACGCCCGCGCGACGTGTCGCGGCAGGATCGAGCGGCGGCCCAGCGTCTCGTGGCGGGGGTCGTCATACACCAGCCCTTCGCCCGGCTCGCCATCCCAGAGCGCCATCACGCCCATCGGGTCGAGCCCGGCATCGCCCGGCGCCGACAGATCGCGCAAAACGACCTTGGCGCGAAGCTTGTAGAGCGACAGCCGCTTGATCAGATCGCCGCACAGCGCCAGCGGCGTATCGAGCAGGAACGCGCCCTTGTCCTCGACGATCAGGAAATCGAACAGGATTTTGCCCTGTGGGCTGAGCAGCGCCCCAAAGCCGGCGGTCCCGGGGGAGACGCCGTCCATGTTGCAGGTGACGAGGCCTTGCAGAAAACTGCGGGCATCCTCTCCTTCGACGCGAACCACGCCGCGATCGTCGAGAAAAGCTGATGCCATCTGTCCTGTCTCCCTGGGGCCCGCCGCTCCTAGTTAAGCACTCGCCCCGGCGCGACAAGCCTCGGCTGCAATCGGGCGCGGTTCATTCGTCCGGCAGAAACGTGTGCCAGGTGGCGTCCGCGCCGACCGAAACCTTGTGGATGAGCGGCCCGCCGCGGGCGTTGACCAGGCCCAGATCCTCGAATCGGATGCAGCGGAGCATGTGCAGCCGCGTCGCCTCGTCGGGGTCTTTCGGCGGGGTCACGCCGAAAGCCGGCCAGACGTAACTCTCGAACGGCCCGCGCTTCACCGTCACGAACGGCGCTTCCATGACTGCGGCCAGGATCGACAGCATCTCGCGCCCCTCGCCATCGAAGGAGCGGGTCTTGAGAACGGCAAGGGGATCGAAGCCCGGACCTTTCTTCAGTCCGCGCTGGAAGATCGGCGGCACCTCGTTCCATTCGACCGGGCTGCGCAGCTTTTCGAGATCGCGGGAGGCCGTCGCTTCGAGGATTTTCGCCCGCAGGGCGGCAATCCGCGGCGGCAACGCCTCGTGATCGGTGCGCGGCTCGGAGACGATGTCTCGGGGCTCAGGCTTGGTCTTTCGGGTGTCTTTCGCCATGGCGGGAGATTACCGGCGGAATATGGCCGCCGGAAGTCGCGGGCCGGGCTGCCGCGTCAGTGCTTGCTGACGAGCGAAAACTCGCCGCAGCGGATCCTGTCCGGCAACTTTTGGGCAAACGAGGCCACGGGTTCCTCGCCATAGGTGACGACCAGTTCCTGGAACGCCGCGAACAGAGCCGCATGGGCGAAGCAATCGCCTTCGATTCCAGCCAGAATCGCTTCGGCGAACGCCTCGGTCACGTAACCCATGGCGACGCGACGCTCGTCGTCCGCGGCCGGATCTTCGAAGGAGGGAATCGTATGTTCTGTCATGTCGGGGCGGACTGTAACCTCTGCCTTGGGCGGCTGCGACAATCGTCTTTAAGAAAGGTTAACGCCTGTGGAAAAAGCCGTATGCAAATCATCAGCTGCCGCTGAAGCGGGTCGAAATTTCCCGGGTGATCCGGCCGCCCTCCTGAAGGAAGCGCCCGATGACGATCTCGGCGTTCGGGGTGCAGGTCCGGTACGTCACCTCGAAACCCCGGTAGCCCTTGTTGAAGGCTCCGGCCAAACGCTCGCGTCGGGGCTCCGTGGCGACCTCGGCCTCCAGCAGCGCCTCCATGCGGGCGCGCCACGTCTCGCCGTCACGCGCGCCGCAGAGTTCGCGCAGGAAAGCCAGCGAACCCATGATCTCGGACAGACGCATGAGCTGCGGCTCATAGGGCGGCGGCGGTCCTTCCTGAAGCGGCGGTGGAGCGGCCTCGCCTGGCGCCGCCTTGGCCGGAACCGAACCTGCGGCCGCCGGCGGCTTGGGCTTGCGGGTGGTCGCCCGGTCGCTGCCGGGCCGCTGCGGGGAACGTCGGAGCCGGTCCTCGCCGGGAGGAAGCGGCGCACCACGCGGCACGACGTAATATCCGGGCGGCGGAGGCGGCGGCTGGACGGGCTGCGGAGCGGACCGCCAGAACGGCTGGAAAAACTGCGCCTGCGCGGGCAGAGGCGCGGTCAGCAGCGTCAGCGCCAGTGCTGAAGCGACCGCCGGTAGAAAAGGGCCTGGACGGGAATCACGTTCCATTCCGCCGCTCTAGCACGAGACCCGCCGCGTCCAGAACTCTCTTCAGGTTGGGGGTCGTCTTCAACGCTCCGAGATCGTCCGGATCGGCCCAGATCAATTCCGGCGCCTCTTCAGATGGTTCGCCATCGCCGGAGATCCAATGGGCCGCGAAGGACACCACGACGAAATGTCGTCGAACGCGCCCCTCGTCGTCGCGGTCGAACACCTGCGTATGGGCTGCGAAGCCGACGATCTCGGCAATGACGCCGGTCTCTTCGGCGAGTTCGCGGATCGCCGCCTCTTCCAGCGTCTCGCCGACCTCCACCACGCCGCCCGGCAGCGAGAAGACCTGCGGGTGGGGCGGAGCCGTTCGCGCCCCGAGCAGAACCCGGCCATCGCGGAACACCGCGACGCTGGCGGCGAGAAACGGCCGGTCGGGATAGAGGCGGCATGCGCGCGGCATCATGGATAAAGCCGCGTCTTGGCCCACGGCGCGTCGAAGCCGTCGCGCCGGAAGTCGACACGATCGTGCAAACGGAACGGCTTGTCCTGCCAGAACTCGATCTGGACCGGCATCACCCGGTAGCCGTTCCAATGGGGCGGTCGCGTCACCTCGCCCAGCCCGAATCGCGCAGCCTCCCGTGCCACGGCTTTTTCCAGAGCGAACCGGCTTTCGAGCGGCCGGGATTGACGGCTCGCCCAGGCGCCGATGCGGCTGTCGCGCGGCCGGCTGGCGAAATAAGCGTCGGCTTCCGCATCGGAAACCTGCTCGACGGGGCCACGAATTCTCACCTGCCGCCGAAGCGACTTCCAGTGAAACACGAGCGCCGCCTTCATGTTGTGCGTGAGCTCGACGCCCTTTGCGCTTTCGCTGTTCGTGTAAAACACGAAACCGCGAGGTTCGAGGCCTTTCAGCAGGACCATGCGCGCGTCGGGTAGCCCGCTCGCGTCCACGGTCGCCAGCGTCATGGCGTTGGGATCGTTCGGCTCTCGCTCGCGGGCTTCCGCGAACCAGGTTTCGAACAGGGCGAAGGGTTCGCCCGCGTCCCCGAAGTCACTGCTCGTTAACGGGTTCAATGGTTATCTTGCCCTGGTTGTTTTCAGATCACGGTCCGGATGCTCGCAGTCTGTATCTGCTTACCTTAACATATCCGGTGGTCGCATTCCGATGGTCAGGGCGTGCATGGTTCGATTTCTGATTGTTGCCGGACTGGCCGGGTGCCTGGGCGGATGTTCGACCGTTTTTCCGTTACCGTCCTTCATCGCGCATGACGACGTGACGGGGTCGATCCCCAAGGCGCCGTCGCCACTGTCGAAGCGGCTCGACGCGGAAGACTGGCGTCGCGCCCATGCGGCGCTGGGCGTCGCGCTCGATCCGCAGGGCAATGGCGCGTCGGTCGCCTGGGACAATCCGCAATCGGGCCTGAAGGGCACCTTCGTTCCGGTCGGTGACGCCTATCCGCGCGACGATCGGATCTGCCGCGTGTTTCTGGCTGAAATCGGGGTGCAGAACGTCGAGCGGGTGCAGGGCACCGGCTGCCGCGACAAGTCCGGCGACTGGGCGGTCAGCGACGTCAAGCCGAAGCCGAAAGCCTGACGGGTCGCGCCCGGACGAGGCAGGCATCAGTGCGCCCCTGCGACGAAGCGCATCGTCGCGTTGCAGCCTTGCGTAACCTGCCGCAGCGCCCACATAAGTGGCGAGACATTACGCCTGCGCCGATTGGGCGGGCGATCAAACGGGCTCATTCATGCGCGATCCATACACCATCCTCGGGGTGAGCAAGTCGGCGTCTGCCGATGAGATCAAGAAGGCCTTCCGGCGGCTGGCCAAAAAGTATCATCCCGATCAGAACAAGAACGACCCCAAGGCCCAGGAAAAATTCGCCGAGGCCAGCGCCGCCAACGAAATTCTCGGCGACGAGAAGAAGCGCGGGCAATTCGACCGCGGCGAGATCGACGCCGAGGGCAAGCCCAAGGGGCCGAGCTTCGAAGGCTTTGGAGCCGGTCCGGGCGGATTCCGTCGCGGCGGTGGCGGTGGCGGTGGCACTGGCGCGGGCGGGTTCGAGCATTTCGAGTTCGACATGGGCGGCGCCGGCCCCTTCAATCGTGGCGGCGGCCGGCCCGGAGGCTTTGACGCCAGCGACCTGTTTTCCGATCTGTTCGGCGGCGGCCGAGCCGGCGCGCGCGCCCGTGCTCCGCAAAAGGGCCTCGACGTGAACGAGACCGTGACGATTTCGCTCAACGACGCCGTGGCCGGATCGAGCGCGCGCGTGGCTTTGCCCAACGGCAAGCGGCTCGACGTCGCCATTCCGCCGGGCATCGAGGACGGCAAGCAGATCCGCCTCAAGGGGCAGGGACTGCCCGGCCAGGGCGGCGGCCCGGCGGGCGACGCCATGATCACAGTGAAGATCGCCAAACATCCGTTCTTCAGGGTCGACGGGCGTGACCTCAGGCTCGATCTTCCGCTGACGCTCTACGAGGCCGTGCTGGGCGGCAAGGTCGAAGTCCCGACGCTGGCCGGCAAGGTCGAGATGTCGGTGCCGCCGGGCTCGAACGGCGGCCGCACGCTGCGCCTGCGCGGCAAGGGGCTGCCGTCGGGCGAAGGCAAGACCGTGGGCGATCTGCTGGTGACGTTGCGAATCGTCCTGCCTGACGGTCCGACGCCGGACCTCGAGGACCTGATGAAGAAGTGGCGCGACGACCAACCCTACGCGCCCCGCAAGGACCTCCTCTGAAACGTCCTGCTCTGAACCGACCTGCCCTGAAACGTCTCAGGGCTTGCGGATCGCGCTGCTCAATCTCCCCGCGAGGGTGAGGAGATCGGCGCGGTCCAGCGTTCCCGCGACGCCATACCCGACGCCGCCGGAGATGAACCAGGCGACCCGGCGGCCATCCGCCTCGCGGATCTGCATGGCGGGCATTTCGGCGCTTTCCGCCCGACCCACCAGAATGCCGGCGCTGGACCCCGTTGCACTTTCCAGGAGCACGTAGCCGTCGAGGCCCGAAAACCCGGGGATCAGCCGCACGCCGCGCGCCCGATACGCGCCGCCGGGATCCGGCAGGGCGATGGCGACGCCCATTCGATCCGACAGGAACGTTGAAATCTCCCGCATGTCGCTGCTGGCGAGGTCCAGCAGGAGGTCGTCGCGTGTCGAAAGCGCCGCCTGGGCTTCCAGCGCCCGCCTCGAAAAGGCGAAGGGCGACCGGGTCGAGGACGAGGAGGCGATAGTCGTTGGCCCCGCGCTATGGCCGAGCGTCCCCAAAACGCTCGCGCCGGCCAGGACCGCCAGACCGCCGCCCAGAAACGCCAGGGCGGTGAAGCCGGCCATGCGCTGCCGCCGTCCCGCCTCGATCGCGCCGAACCGATGCGACTGACGGATCGGCGCTTCCGCGGGCGGGATCGCCGAGGTGACGCACCTGAGCGCTGCGGGCCGCGGGCCCAGCAGCGTGGCGATGTCGGCCGGAAGAGGGTCTTGCGCCACACGGGCGAAAGCCGCCCGGATGATGTCGTTCTGCCGCCGCCAGCTTTCGACCCGCGCCGCCGCTTCCGGCTCATCGGCGAGCCAGCGCTCGACCTGCGCGCGACGCTCCGCGATCAATTCGCCGTCGACGAGCGCATTCAGTTCCACGTCGCTGATGCGCTCGAGGCTCTTCATGAAGCACAGCTCACTTGACCAGCCTCAGATGGCTCGGGTGCCGCAAGAGCCGGCGCGCTCCGAAGGGCAGGGCTGCATCCAGGTGCTGTTCCAGCACCGCGCGGGCGCGGGCGACGCGGCTCACCAGCGTGGCGCGCGAAATTCCCAAAATCTCGGCGCTTTGCGCATAGGTGAAGCCTTCCGTGACCACGAGCAGCAGAGCTTCGCGGTCCGGTGTCGAGAGCTCCATCAGCGATTGGCTGACACCCTGCGATCGACTGGACGGCGTCGCGCCCACCGCCTGGCTTTCCGCCTGGAGGCGCGCGTGGTTGAGGTGGACCAGCGTCGAATAGAGCCACATCCGCAATTGCTCGAAGGAAGCCTGTCGGCCGGTCCGGAGCGCGGCCGTCAGCGTCTTGACCACGAGATCATGGGCGGAACCCCCACCGGGATCTCCGCCGCGCGCGGCGTCGCGGGGGATCAGCGCGCCGGCGAAGCGGCGCAATGCAGGCGTCAATTTGGCAAGATCGTCGCGATGACCCAACGCGCATCCCTCGAACGCTTCCCGTCCCCATCTCATTTTAGGACGCCTCCAGGCCCTTGCCTATGGGAAGCTTCGATGTTTGATCGAAAATCGGCACCACGGTCGCTTGTCGCCTCCCGCGGCGGCCGGCCCCGCGCTTGCCATCGCGCTGCGGCTCGCTTAAACGGCATGCATGTATCGGGAGGCGCAGATCGGGCTGCAGTCCAGTCCGCCGTACCGCCATTCTGTCGGGACCATCATGACCGAGCCAGTCGAAATGCCGGACGTTCCGGCGCGAACGGGAATCCTCGCCGGCAAGCGCGGCCTCGTCATGGGCGTCGCGAACAATCGCTCGATCGCCTGGGGGATCGCGCGCGCGGCTCACCTTGCGGGGGCCGAACTTGCTTTCACCTATCAGGGCGACGCGCTGGAGAAGCGGGTGCGTCCGCTGGCCGCCGAACTCGGCGCCCACGTGGTCGGCCATTGCGACGTCACGGATTCGGCGACGCTCGATGCCGTCTTCGCCGAGGTCGAGCGCATCTGGGGCAAGCTCGATTTCGTCATCCACTGCATCGCCTTCTCGGACAAGGACGAGCTGACCGGCCGCTATGTCGAGACGAGCGAAGGCAATTTCACCAAGTCGCTGCTGATCTCCTGCTATTCCTTCACGGCCGTGGCGCAGCGCGCCGAGAAGCTGATGACGGATGGCGGCTCGCTGGTGACGCTGACCTATTACGGCGCCGAGAAATGGATGCCGCACTACAACGTCATGGGCGTCGCCAAGGCGGCGCTGGAGGCGAGCGTTCGTTACCTCGCCGCCGACCTCGGCGAAAAGAACATCCGGGTCAACGCCATCTCGGCCGGTCCGATCAAGACCCTGGCGGCGTCGGGCATCGGCGACTTCCGCTACATCCTCAAGTGGAACGAGTACAATGCCCCGCTGCGTCGCACCGTCACCATCGAGGAAGTCGGCGAGACCGCGGCGTTCCTGGTGTCCGACATGGCGCGCGGCATGACCGGCGAAATCCTCCACGTCGACGCGGGCTACCACGTCGTCGGCATGAAGAACCCGGCCGCGCCCGACATCAGCGTGGTGGGCAAGGATTGATCGAAAAGGCCGGATGAGGGAGCCGGCATGCCATTGGCATGCCGGGGCCCGCCCGGACCAGAAGGGACCCGCCGTCGCAACCGC
>JAQGJH010000056.1 GCA_028290705.1 Hyphomicrobiales bacterium | reverse complement strand
AAGTCGCGGTCGACACGACGCTGAGGTTGGGCAGCCGGAACGTCCGGAACTGCGCATCCACGACGCCGTCCGCCGCGCTCGTCCCCAGCCGGACCGAACCGCCCGGATGGTAGAAGGCTTCCGCGTCCATGGTCGACGCCCTGACGACCTCGGGCGCATAGGGCCTGATCTCGCCGAGTTGCGCGGTGCGCGACAAGCGCCAGTAATCGGCGAACAGGTCGGCCAGCGCCTGCGCATGGTCGGTGTCGCGCCGCGACACGCCCCATTGAAGCGCCGCCAGCGGCAGGCCGAAACGGTCCTGCCGACCGGCCGCGAGAGAGATGCGGTTCTGCGCCAGCGGCTCCTGCTCGAACACCAGCTGGGCGCGAAACAAAGGGCCGGGCGGAAACAGCACGCGCTTTTCCGCAAACCGCCACCAGGCCGCGCGCGCGAACCAGGGCGCGCTGAGGCCAAGCGACACGAGATCTCCCAGTGCGGGGCGCTGCCGCCGTTGCACGTGGCGATAGATGTTCTTCAGCGCATCGAAGCCGCTCGGCTGCGGCGTCTCGAACGTGATCTGCGCATAGGCGCCCGGCAGCCCGTGGCGTCGCCGCGCCGCGGGCGAGGCCTCGAACCGCAGGTTGCGCATGCCGCCGTCCTCGAAGCCGAAGCCGACGACGCGATTGAAGGCTTGCAGGTCGCGCGGCGCGATCTCGGCGAAATACAGCGCCAGATGATCGCTGAAATAGCGGCCCAGCACGTCGTCGGGGCCGAAGATTCGGTCGTCATGCTGGCGATCCAGCAGCAGCAGCAATCGCGTGCTTTCGATCGCGCCGGCCGCCAGCACGATCTCGGATGCCGCCACGCTCAGCTCCGCGCCACCCGGCCCCGTCGCCACGACCTCGCGGAGACGCCCCTCCTGGCCCACGCGAAACCGCGTCACCGTGGCGTTGAGCCAGACCGACGGGCCGGCCGCGGCCTTGATCTGAGAGCCCAGCAAGGTCGCGACGTTCCGCATTTTGAACGGCGGCCATTTGGCGAGCTTGGTGATGAAATCCGGCGCGCCCTCGCGCTCCGGCCTGAAGTCCGGCCCCGCATAGGAACTGCGTGGCAGGCCGAACAGGGCTTCCACGTCGTCCTGGAATTTGGTCAGGCTGCGGAGCGGAATCGGCCAGGCGGCATCCCAGCCGAGTTCGCGCGGAATGACGAGATCCGTCGCCTCGAACGGCAGCATCGCGCCGCCCCATTTCGTCGACGTTCCGCCAAGGCCCCGTGCGCGTCCGTCGCGCGCGCCGCGATAGATCGTGCCGGTATGCACCACCTCGTCGAGATCGTCCGTCGCGCCGTCGTTCCGAAGGCCGCCGGATTCGAGCACCACGACGTTCTTGCCGGCCCGCGACAGACGCGCCGCCACCACCAGCCCGGCCGTGCCGCCGCCGATCACCAGGACGTCGCACGCGAGCGCGCGGCCCGAAGACCCGAGTTCGGCCAAATCGCAGATCATCCAACGCCCCGGGATGGTTGAGCCCGGGGACGATCTATGCGTTTGAAACGTTTAAATATTGCTGCAGGCGCGGGACCTTGGTCGTGCTCACCACGATGCTCCCGGCGGCATTGCGCGCCAGCGCCGCCGCGAGCGTCGGGGCGGCGTCGGCGCGTCCCGCAGCATCGCGGCTCGACAGATAGCCATAGGTCAGCTGCATCGGCCGGCCATGCGCCGCCAGCACGTCCGCTTCGCGCCCCTCGAGACTGTCCTGCGTCTGCACCACGCGGGCGAGCGGATGATCGGTCTCGAGAAAGGCTTTCAGCCGCGAGGTTGCGAGCGCGATGCCGAAATGGCGGACGCGATCCTCGGCCTCGAGCCAGCGCAGCCACTCGTCCGTCTGCACCAGCGCCACTTCGGGTTCATGCAGGAAGAACAGGTCGACACTCTCGCGCCGCAGCCGCTTCAGGCTGGCGTCGAGAGACGCCCGCGCCCGCGCGACCGAGAGATCGACGATCGGCTTGGTCAGCGCGGGAAAGATCTTGCCGGCGGCCTTGCGCAGGATGATGGCGGCATTGGACGCATTCTCACCGCCCGGTGAATAGAGCCCCGCCTTGGTGGCGACCGTGAGTTCCGGCCGCGCCGCCAGCAGCGCCCCGAGTTCGCGCTCCGCCACGCCGAACCCGTAATAGGGGGACGTGTCGAAATGCGTGAAGCCCGCGTCCGCGGCCGCGAAAAGCATCCGCTGCCGGTCCTGCGGCGACAGGATGCGCACCAGGCTTCCCGTGCCGAAGGAAAAGCGTGACACGGAAAGATCCGTGCGCGGGAGGACGATCTGTTTCAAGCGGCCGCCCTCCCGTTCGACGTCAGATCAGGCGGCGGCCTTCTTGGGCGAGATCAGCTTGCGGCTGACCAGCAGCTCGGCGATCTGGATCGCGTTGAGCGCCGCGCCCTTGCGCAGATTGTCCGACACGCACCAGAACGCCAGCCCGTTCTCGACCGTCGCATCCTCGCGGATGCGCGAGATGTAGGTCGCGTCCTCGCCAGCGGCTTCATGCGGCGTGATGTATCCGCCCGGCTCGTGCTTGTCGATCACCAGCACGCCCGGCGCCTCGCGCAGGATTTCGCGCGCCTCGTCGGCCGTCACGGGCTTTTCGAATTCGACGTTGACCGATTCCGAATGCGAGATGAACACCGGCACGCGCACGCAGGTCGCCGTGAGCCTGATCTTCGGGTCGAGAATCTTCTTCGTCTCGACCATCATCTTCCACTCTTCCTTGGTGAAGCCGTCTTCCATGAAGACGTCGATCTGCGGAATGAGGTTGAAGGCGATGCGCTTCGGAAACTTCTTGCCCTCGACGCTGTCCGACACGAAGACGGCGCGGGTCTGGGCAAACAGCTCATCCATGCCTTCCTTGCCCGCGCCCGACACCGACTGGTAGGTCGAGACGACGACACGCTTGATGCCGAACGCATCGTGCAGGGGCTTCAGCGCGACGACCAGTTGGGCGGTCGAGCAGTTCGGATTGGCGATGATGTTCTTCTTCCGGAAGCCCGCGATGGCGTCGGGGTTCACCTCCGGGACGATCAGCGGGACCTCCTGGTCCATGCGCCAGACGGATGAATTGTCGATCACCACGCAGCCCTGCTGGCCGATCTTCGGGGACCAGACCTTCGACACCTCGCCGCCCGCCGACATCAGGCAGATGTCGGTGCCGGAGAAATCGTAATTGTCCAGAACCTTGCAGGTCAGGATCTTGTCGCCATACGACACTTCGGTGCCGATCGAGCGGCTGGAGGCGAGCGCCACGACCTCGTCCGCCGGGAACTTGCGTTCCGCCAGGATGTCTAGCATTTCGCGGCCCACGTTGCCCGTGGCGCCGACGACCGCGACCTTGTAACCCATGTGATGCATCCCGTTCTGGTGGACCCGATGTCTCCCCCGTTCCCGCCCGTCCGGGCGGCTCTCCGCTCCGCACCCGCGGAGGAGAGCGGGATCACGGGCGCATTCAGGTCGTGCGGCCGCCGGTTTTCGACAGGCCGGCCGGCCGCGCGGTTTTGGTCCGCGTCGTCGTGACGGTCATGGTCGACGGAAACTCGGCCGAGAACATGAAAGGCGCTCCGGGAGCCGGACGCAGCACGACCGGCGGATTCATCAGGTTCAAAACACCGCCCTGCCCCGAAAGTCAATGACCGAGCCTTCGGGACAAAGGAGCTTAAGTTGTAGGTAAGGTGGGCAATGCTTTAGGTGTGTTCAAGGTCCGGAGCGCCTCGTATGCAGTTTTAGCTCGGTCTAATCGACCACCCTTGGCCTTTTCTGGTTTACGTCGACTGGTTTCCGCCCAAGGATCACTTTTCTTCTCCACAACGAAGAGGAAAGCTGCCGTCGCTGCGAGTTCTAATTCAACGGCATTTACTTCTTTGGCCCTCTGCACAAAAGCAGCCCGTGTAGGGTCAGTAACATCAGCCGGTTCGGTCAAGCTAAATACTGAATAGTTGCCGCCCCAAGCTGCCTGCCTCGCCACTTCGTTCACCTGCCCAAAAGCAGCCGCTATATCTATGCCACGGGCCAAATCCTCACTGAAGGGGCCGTAATGGCGATATTCAAAGTCAAATTCATCGCCGAAACCGGCAAGCTGCATCAGATAGGCGACTTTTTGCAGCCGTGTCCTCCCTACTAAGTTTCCGCCAGCGTCTTGAATGATTCGCGTCGCAGTGAGGTGCGGATCACGCTTCGCCATTGTTACACCCCTGCATCTCTGTCTTCATTGTACTCTCCACAACATCTCGTGCCTCAGCATCATCTCGAAATACGTAAACGCGGGAAACCGAAAAGGTCTCGGCACCTGCGATCACGGGCGACGTTTCCGCCATGTCCCGCGGCTCACCAATTCCAGTTCGAATCAAAATACGGTTGAGTGGCGTGTCGGAATCTTGATAGCGCTTGTAGGGCGGTCTGTCATAGCTATCCAAGAGGATGCGGGCGGGTCCGGTTTCTGAGGAGATCGGTAAGTTCTTGAGAGTGTTCTGTATATTCGCACACAGAAGCGTTATTCGGGCCTGCCAAGTCGATCTGGCCTCCCCTACTTTCAACGGCATAGATTCTTCTACGATTCGCCTGATATCGATGCAGCGCGGCAGACACCTATTTCGCAGTAACGTTGCAAGTCTGGCAACTTCCTTTTCCGGAGCCTCTGCCAGCGTCGGAAGGGCTCCCCAAAATATCGTATCATCCAAGCTAAGAGCGTTCGACAAACTGTCCGGCTCGCTTGCGAAGCGTAAAATCGGATGATTTTTTGCCAAGCCAGTCTGCGCTTCGTGGCCCTCGAGTGCTAGCCTAAGCAATCGACGCATCAGAGCGACGAACATCATCTCGGCACCGCGCGTCGTCTTATGGAGATAAACATTTGGATAAAGGTGAAACAGAGAAAGCACGTAGCTCTCGGCGGTCTGAGCAGCCTTAGGACCGAGAACCAGCGTCTCGACAGTTCCCGTACCCTCGTCATCGATCCCCGTCCGGACCGAGGCGATCTCCAGATTGGCCATCAGCCAAGTGAGATCTATGCCGCTACTTTGTACTCCAGTCATCAATCGATCGCGTTGCATATAGTCCAACCTGTCTGCGTCGAACTGACTGGACACGACGGCGTCATACAGGTTTCCTGGCTCCTTACGGCCGATTAACGTAGCAACGTCGTGAGCGAAACCACTACCTAGTTCACGTAGTACTTCTGAGATTTCGCTATCCCGCACTATTGCCTCGCTGACGTTCTCATGCTTCGCCATTGCGAGGTTCAGTGATTTGCCGACCGACTCGAACGCGTGACTGAACATGCCGTGCCCGACGTCATGCACCAAGGCAGCTGCAAGGGCTACGGTAGCTTGATAGCTACCGAACTGACGCCCAGCATCTGCATCTATATCCCTCTTGATTACCTTCATTAGCGAGCGTGCGACATGGAACACGCCGATGCTGTGCGCAAAGCGTGTGTGTGTCGCACCAGGAAACACGAACTCCGAAAAGCCTAGCTGCCGAATGCGGCGAAGCCGCTGGAAAGGAGGTGTCTGAATTACACGCCAAAGGGTTTGCTCAAACTGGTCTAACTTGAATTCAATTAAATTATGCACTGGGTCGCGAACGCGCTGCGGCTTTAAGTTGGTCATTTAGCTTGCTCGCCTCTTTCAAGCCTCTGAGTGTCGTAAGCGCTTCACGGCCTCTCACCAGCATTGCTGCCTAGAACTCAACCTTAAGCACCATAATGAGCGCCTACAAGGCTAGCCGTCGGCTCACTTGATGCAATCGCTCCGTTAAGCACGGCGCAAGCAAGCGTCGGCGTCGCGGCGGTTGACGGCAACCCAATTGCCGCCTTGAGTGTTGAACGGGAGACGATAGACGGGCGCAGCCTGCGTCCGCCTCGGGACCATGGGGGTGCATGATGAGGACGTTGACGAAACACACGGTCGTGGCGGCGGGTGCGCTCGCCGGCCTGACGATGTTCGCGGCCGTGGCGGAAGCCCAGAGCCGCGCCCGCCAGCCGCTGGCGCCGCCGCTGACCATCCAGCGCCGCAGCTTTCTCGATCCCGGACCGATCGTCCCGGTCGGCAGCATGAGCAATTACGTCAGCGCCGGCACGAGCCTCGCGGTGCCGGTCTACAACATGAGCCAGCCCGGCGCGTTCGGCCGCGAGACCCTGCCCCGCCGCTTCGACCCGCCCGGACGGCCGCAGCCGCTGGTCGAGTTCTCGACCGGCCCGGGCGGCCCGTAATCACCACGAAAAAGGCGCGACGTCGGTCGCGCCTTTTTTGTCTGCGTCAGGCCGAGGCCTTGTCGAGCGCCGCCACGATGGCGTCGCCCATCTGGCCGGTCGAGCAGGTGCTGGTGGCGTTGCCCTTGATGTCCGCCGTGCGCAGGCCCGAGGCCAGAACGTCCGCGATCGCCTTGTCGAGGCGGTCGGCGGCGTCGCCGAGCCCGAACGAATAGCGCAGCGCCATGCCGAACGAGCCGATCATGGCGATCGGATTGGCGATTCCCTGCCCGGCAATGTCGGGCGCCGACCCATGCACCGGCTCGTACATGGCCTTGCGCTTGCCGGTCTTGGGGTTCATCTCGCCGAGCGAGGCCGACGGCAGCATGCCGAGCGAACCCGTCAGCATGGCAGCGATGTCCGACAGCATGTCGCCGAACAGATTGTCGGTCACGATCACGTCGAACTGCTTGGGCCAGCGCACGAGCTGCATGCCGAGCGCGTCCGCGAGCTGGTGCTCCAGCGTCACGTCGGCATATTCGCGCTTGTGCAGGGCCGTGATGACTTCGTTCCAGAGCACGCCCGACTTCATGACGTTGCGCTTCTCGGAAGACGTCACCTTGTTGCCGCGCTTGCGCGCCAGCTCGAAGGCGACGCGGCCGATGCGCTCGATCTCGTAGGTGTCGTAGACCTGCGTGTCGATGCCGCGCTTCTGGCCGTTGCCGAGATCGATGATTTCCTTGGGCTCGCCGAAATAGACGCCGCCGGTCAGCTCGCGCACGATCATGATGTCGAGGTTCTCGACGATCTCGCGCTTCAGCGACGAGGCGTCGGCCAGCGCCGGATAGCAGATCGCCGGACGCAGGTTGGCGAACAGCGCGAGATCCTTGCGCAGCCGCAGCAGGCCCGCCTCGGGGCGCACGTCATACGGGACGGCGTCCCATTTCGGTCCGCCCACCGCGCCGAAGATCACGGCGTCGGACTCCGTGGCGAGCGCCATGTCGCTCTCGCTGATCGCCTGGCCGTGGGCGTCATAGGCGGAGCCGCCGACGAGCCCCGTCTCGGTCTCGAAACCCGCCACGCCGCGCGCCTGGAACCAGTCGATGACCTTGATGACCTCGGGCATGACTTCGATGCCGATGCCGTCGCCGGGCAGAAGGAGGAGTTTGTGCGTCGCCATGAGCCAGTCCCGCGGTCGATGAGGAAGAAAGGAGAGGCGCGATTGCTAGCCTCTGCTCTCCCCCTTGGCAAGCCGCCGGAACCGCCGGGCGGCGCGCAAACGAAAACCGCCGGGAGCGATGGGGCTCCCGGCGGCTTCAAATCCGTGACGGCTCGAATGCGCCCGGTCAGGCGGCGGCGAGCTGCCGGATGACGTACTGGAGAATGCCGCCGTGGCGGAAATATTCCAGCTCGTCCTCGGTGGCGATGCGGCAGAGCAGCGGCACGTTCTTGACCGTGCCGTCCGCGTATTTGATCGCCATTTCCATCTTCTGGCGCGGCTTCAGGCTGACTCCCAGGCCCAGGATGGTGACGATCTCGTCGCCCTTCAGCTTCAGGGTCGCCCACGAGGTGCCGGCCTCGAAGGTCAGCGGCAGCACGCCCATGCCCACCAGGTTCGAGCGATGGATGCGCTCGAAGCTCTGGGCGACGACGGCCCGCACGCCGAGCAGGCGCGTGCCCTTGGCGGCCCAGTCGCGCGACGATCCGTTGCCGTATTCCTCACCGGCGAACAGCACCAGCGGGACGTTCTCGGCCTGGTACTTCATCGCGGCGTCGTAGATCGACATCTTCTCGCCCGACGGATAATGGACCGTGTTTCCACCTTCCGGCACGTTGTTGGCGTCGTCCCGCAGGATGAAGTTCTTGATGCGGATGTTGGCGAACGTGCCGCGCATCATCACTTCATGGTTGCCGCGGCGCGTGCCGTACTGGTTGAAATCCTCGGCGCGCACCTGGCGCTCCGAGAGCCACGTGCCGGCCGGCGACGCGAACTTGATCGAGCCCGCGGGCGAGATGTGGTCGGTGGTGATCTTGTCGCCGAACAGCGCCAGGATGCGGGCGTTCTCGACTTCCTTGATGGGAGCCGGGGTCATGGTCATGCCCTCGAAATAGGGCGGGTTCTGCACGTAGGTGGAGCCCATGTCCCACTTGTAGGTCTCGCCCGGCGGCACCTTGACCTTGCGCCAGTTGACGTCGCCCTTGAACACGTCGGCATAGCGCGCCTTGAACGCCTTCTTGGTGACGTTGCGGCGGATGAACAGGTCGATTTCCTTCGTGGTCGGCCAGATGTCGCGCAGGAACACCGGGTTGCCCTGCTTGTCGTTGCCGAGCGGCTGGGTGGTCAGGTCCATGTTGACGTTGCCGGCCAGCGCGTAGGCGACGACGAGCGGCGGCGACGCCAGATAATTCGCCTGCACGTCGGGACTGACGCGGCCCTCGAAGTTGCGGTTGCCCGACAGAACGGCCGCCGCCACGATGCCATTGTCGTTGATCGACTTGGAAATCGCTTCCGGCAGCGGGCCGGAATTGCCGATGCAGGTCGTGCAGCCGAAGCCAACGAGGTTGAAGCCGAGCTTGTCGAGTTCCTTCTGCAGGCCCGCGGTCGAGAGATATTCGGCCACCACCTGCGAGCCCGGCGCCAGCGAGGTCTTGACCCACGGCTTGACCGTCAGGCCCTTGGCGACGGCGTTGCGCGCCAGAAGGCCCGCGCCGATCAGCACGCGCGGGTTCGACGTGTTGGTGCACGACGTGATCGCCGCGATCACCACGTCGCCGTGGCCGATGTCGAAGTTCGCACCCTCGACCTTGAAGCGCTTGTCGAGTTCGCCGGGCTTCTTGTATTCGGTCTCGAGCGCGGTGGCGAAGCCTGAGCCGACGCTTTCAAGCGCCACGCGGCCTTCCGGACGCTTCGGGCCGGCCATGGACGGCACGACGTCGCCGAGATCGAGCGTCATCGATTCGGTGAACACCGGATCGGGCGTCGAATTGGTGCGGAACAGGCCCTGGGCCTTGGCGTATTTCTCGACCAGCGCGATGCGCGACGGCGAGCGGTTGGTGGTCTTGAGGAAGTCCAGCGTCTCGCTGTCGACCGGGAAGAACCCGCAGGTCGCGCCATATTCAGGGGCCATGTTGCCGATCGTGGCGCGGTCCGCGAGAGACAGATATTCGACGCCCGGGCCGTAGAACTCGACGAACTTGCCGACCACGCCCTTCTTGCGCAGCATCTGCGTGACGGTGAGCGCCAGATCGGTGGCGGTGACGCCTTCCTTGAGCTTGCCTTCCAGCCGGAAGCCCACGACCTCCGGGAGCAGCATGGAAAGCGGCTGGCCGAGCATGCAGGCCTCGGCCTCGATGCCGCCCACGCCCCAGCCCAGAACCGACAGGCCGTTGACCATGGTGGTGTGCGAGTCGGTGCCCACCAGCGAGTCGGGATACGCGACGTCGACGGTCTCGGGCTTGCCGCGCGCCGGCTTGTACTTTTCCTTCTTGGTCCAGACCGTCTGGGCCAGATATTCGAGGTTCACCTGGTGGCAGATGCCGGTGCCGGGCGGCACGACGGCGAAATTCGAGAACGCCTGCTGGCCCCATTTCAGGAAGCGGTAGCGCTCGCCGTTGCGGGCATATTCGAGATCGACGTTCTTCTTGAACGCCTTCGGGGTGCCGAATTCGTCGACGATCACCGAATGGTCGATGACGAGATCGACCGGCACCAGCGGGTTGATCTTCTGGGCGTCGCCGCCGAGCTTGGTCATGGCGTCGCGCATCGCCGCCAGATCGACCACCGCGGGAACGCCGGTGAAATCCTGCATCAGGACGCGCGACGGCCGGAAGGCGATTTCCTTCTCGGTCTTGCCCTTGTTGACCAGCCATTCGGCGCAGGCGACGATGTCGTCGCGGCTCACCGAGCGCCCGTCCTCGAACCGCAGCAGATTCTCGAGCAGCACCTTCATCGAATTCGGCAGCTGCGAAATCCCGGAAAGGCCGTTCTTCTCAGCCGTCTTCAGCGAGAAATAATGATAGGTCTTCGCACCTACGGTGAGCTTCTTGCGGCATTTGAAACTGTCGAGCGAGGCCATCGATGTCGTCCCGGGAATTGCAGTGAGGTGGGTGTGCGCAGGGCTTATAGATAAAATCTCACGCACTTGCTACACGGACAAAAGTACGCCCGCGAGAAACTAGCTGTCTCCGTTTCATAACACAAACACCGGATTGCGCGTGGCCACTGCTCGTTTCGCCTCTTTCCGCCTGATTGCCGAGGATCTTTCGCTCGAACGCGGCGGCCGCAAATTGCTGGCGCATGTCGATCTCGCGCTCGAATCGGGACAGGCCCTGGCGATCACCGGCGCCAATGGCGCGGGCAAGTCGACGATGCTGCGCGCCCTCGCGGGTCTCCTGCCGCCCGCGCAAGGCCGCGTCCGGCTCGTCGGAGCGCCGGACGAAGACGTCGCCTCGCATGCCCATTACGTCGGCCATCTCGATGCCTCGAAGCCGACCCTGACGGCGCGCGAGAATCTCGTCTTTTGGCAGGCCATGCTGTCGCTGCGGGAGTGGCGCACCGCCTTGACGCCGCAGGACGCGCTGGCGCGGCTCGGCCTGCCCCATGTGGCGGACCTGCCGGTCGGCTATCTCTCGGCCGGGCAGAAGCGCCGCGTCGGCCTCGCCCGGCTGCTGCTTGCCCCGCGCCCGCTGTGGCTGCTGGACGAACCCACGACCGCGCTCGACCGCGCCGCCCAGGCGATCTTCGCCGGCTGCATGCGCGACCATCTCGCCGAGGGCGGGATCATCGTCGCCGCCACCCATGCGCCGCTCGGCATCGATGCCCAGCACCTCGAACTCGGCGCCCCGCAGGCGGCGCTCGCAGCCCCGCAGGCAGCGCTCACATGAAGCGCACCGGCCCGCTCGCCGCGCTGTTCCTGCGCGAGATCCGCGTCGCGCGCCGCATCGGCGGCGGCGGCGCCATGGGCGTCATGTTCTTCCTGGCGCTCGTCACCATCGTGCCCTTCGCGGTCGGGCCGGATCTCAACCTGCTGTCGCGCATCGGCCCCGCCATTTTGTGGATCGCCGCCCTGCTGGCGACGCTGCTCGGCCTCGACCGCCTGTTCCAGGCCGATCACGAGGACGGCTCGCTCGACCTGCTGCTGTCGGCCGACACGCCGCTCGAACTCGTCGTGCTGGTGAAATGCCTGGCGCACTGGACCGCCACCGGCCTGCCGCTCGTCGTCGCCGCCCCGCTGTTCGGCTTCATGCTGGCCCAGGAGCCCGCCGCCATGGCGGCGCTCGCCGTCTCGCTGCTGGTCGGCACCCCGGCGCTGGCCATGATCGGCGCCATCGGCGCGGCCCTGACGGTGACGCTGCGTCGCGGCGGCCTGCTGATGGCCATCCTGATCCTGCCGCTCGCCATCCCGATCCTGATCTTCGGCGTCTCGGCGGCTTCCGCCGCCACCTCCGCCACCACGCCCTTCGTGACGCCCTTCCTGATCCTGTGCGCGCTGAGCCTCGCGGCGCTCGCGCTCGCCCCCTTCGCGGCCGCCGCCGCCCTGCGCCACATGAGCGAGTGACGACCCGGCCGATTTGACGCGCAATCCCCCACGCCTCGTGAATTGATTTCCCCCCGGCCCCGCAATAGACCAGTCCGATGCTGAAATACGCCAATCCCACGCTGTTTCTCGGCCTCGTCTCCAGGGTCTGGCCCTGGCTCGCGGGCCTGAGCGCGCTGGCGTTGGCGATCGGCCTCTGGGGCGCGTTCTTCAGCGCCCCTCCCGACTATCAGCAGGGCCAGACGGTCCGCATCATGTACATCCACGTCCCGGCCGCCTGGCTGTCGATGTTCTGCTACGCGGCCATGACGGCCTCGGCGCTCGGCACGCTCGTCTGGCGTCATCCGCTGGCCGACGCGGCCCAGAAGGCCGCCGCCCCCATCGGCGCGGTCTTCACCTTCATCTGCCTCGTCACCGGCTCGCTCTGGGGCAAGCCCATGTGGGGCACCTGGTGGGTCTGGGACGCGCGCCTGACCTCGGTGCTGATCCTCTTCGTCATCTATCTCGGGCTGATCGCGCTCTGGCGCACCATCGAGGATCCGTCCCGCGCCGCCCGCGCCGCCGCCATCCTGACGCTGGTCGGCGTGGTCAACCTGCCGATCATCAAGTTCTCGGTCGACTGGTGGAACACGCTGCACCAGCCCGCTTCCGTCTTCAGGCTCGGCGGCCCCACCATCGCGCCCTCGATGCTCTGGCCGCTGCTCGTCATGGCGCTGGCTTTCACGCTGATCTTCACCACCCTGCACCTGCTGGCGACCCGCAACGAAATCCTGCGCCGCCGCGTCCGCCGCCTCTCGATCCAGGCGGCGGCGGCAGGGCATGCCCCCGAGGCGCCGGCGCATCGGCTCACCCCCACCCGGGTGTCCTCATGAGCGAGATCCACTGGGCCTTCATCCTGGCCTCCTACCTGATCTGCTTCGGCCTCGTGGCGGCGCTGATCGCCTCCATCGTCATCGACCATCGCCGCCTGCAGCGTGAACTGACGCGGCTCGGAGCCGCGGACCGCACCCGCGCGACGGACGAAGTCGCATGAGCCCGACGCCCGACGCCCGCCCGGCGCGCCGCATTCCCTGGCTGGCCCTGTTGCCGGTCCTCGTCTTCGTGGCGCTGGCCGGCCTGTTCGCGCTGCGCCTCTCCAGCGGCGACCCGTCGCGCCTCCCCTCGGCCCTCATCGGCAAGCAGGTCCCGGACTTCCGCCTGCCCGCCATCGAGGGCATGCCGGGCGAGGGCTACTCCCAGGCCGACCTGAAGAACGGACGCGTATCCGTCGTCAACGTCTTCGCCTCATGGTGCGTGCCCTGCCGCGACGAACACCCCTTCCTGATGAAGATCGCCCAGGATGCACGGTTGAAGCAGGCAGGCGTCCAGATGCTCGGCCTGAACTACAAGGACGATCCGAAAAACGCCCGGGAATTTCTGGCGCAATACGGCAATCCCTACGATCGCGCCGGAGCCGACCGTCCTGGCCGCGCCGCCATCGACTGGGGCGTCTACGGCGTGCCCGAGACCTTCGTGGTGCGGGGCGACGGCACGATCGCCTACAAGCAGATCGGGCCGATCACCGAGGAAAACCTGCGCGACAGGATTCTGCCGGCCATCGAGGCCGCCCTGAAGGCCGGAGCCTGAGTTCAGGACAGCAGCTTCAGCCCGACGATGCCCGACAGGATGAGCCCGATGCAGGCGAGCCGCAGCGCGGTCGCGGGCTCGCCGAACAGCCACATGCCGAGCAAGGCCGTGCCGATCGTGCCGATGCCGGTCCAGATCGCGTAGGCGGTGCCGAGCGGCAGGTTCTTGAGCGCCAGGCCGAGAAACAGAACGCTCGCCGCCATGCTGACCAGCGTCAGGGCGCTGGGCCAGAATCGCGTGAAGCCCTCGGTATATTTCAGCCCGATGGCCCAGCCGATTTCGAGCAGTCCGGCGAGAAAAAGCCAGGCCCACGCGAGGCCGGGCGACGACATGTACGCAATCATGAGACGATCCCCGCAGGGTCGTCCCTGCCTATGTGTCGAAACGGGGTCGTCCCCGCCGTCGATATGGGACCGCGCCGCGAAAATTCAAACCGCGGCGCGAGACCTCCTCACCAATGGTTCTTGTCGGCGTCGGTCGGCTGCTTGATCTCGTGCTTCAGGATCAGCGGCACCTGCGCGAGCGCGAACACGATGGTCAGCGGCATGATGCCGAACGCCTTGAAGCTGACCCATAAGTCCGTCGTCTGCGTGCGCCAGACGATCTCGTTGATGACCGCCAGCACGAAGAAGAAGACGCCCCAGCGGATCGTCAGCTTGCGCCAGCCCTCTTCGGTCAATTGCAGCACGCTGTCGAGCAGCACCGGCAGCAGCGGCTTCCCGAAGGCCAGCGCGCCCAGCAGGATCGTGCCGAAGATCGTGTTCACGATCGTGGGCTTGAGCTTGATGAACAGTTCGTCGTGGAACAGGAACGTCAGCCCGCCGAAGAACACCACCGCGACCGCCGTCACCACCGGCATGATCGGCAGGTGGCGCGTCAGCACCCACGAGGCGATCAGGGCCGCCACCACGCCCACCATCAGCACGCCGGTCGCCGGAAAAATCCCGAACTTCCAGTTGGTGATGAAGAACAGCACCAGCGGACCCATTTCGAGGATCAGCTTCAGCGTCGGGTTCTGGGGCGGCGCTGGCTTTCGGCCGGTCGCCGCGGCGGGCTGGGACTTCGGTTCGACGTCCGTCATGATCTATCCTTGCAAACTCTCAGGCCTCGAGGCCCGCAATGGCGCGGGCGAAATCGCGCGCCGCGAAAGGTTCGAGATCGTCCGCGCCTTCGCCGACGCCGATGAAATGCACCGGCAGGGCGAATTTTTCCGCGATGGCCACGAGAATGCCGCCTCGCGCCGTGCCGTCGAGCTTGGTCATCACCAGCCCGGTGACGCCCGCGACGCGGCCGAAGATCTCGACCTGGCTCATGGCGTTCTGCCCGACCGTCGCGTCCAGCACCAGCAGCACCGCATGTGGCGCGTCGGCGTCGACCTTCTTCATGACCCGCACGACTTTTTCGAGTTCGGCCATCAGTTCCTTGCGGTTCTGCAGCCGTCCGGCCGTATCCATCAGCAGCACGTCGGCGCCGCTCTCGCGCGCTTCGCGGATCGCATCATACGCAAGGCCCGCCGCATCCGCGCCCTGCGGACGCGCGACCACATGCGCGCCGACGCGCGAGCCCCAGATCTGCAATTGCTCGATGGCGGCGGCCCGGAACGTATCGCCCGCCGCCAGCACCACCTTGCGGCCGTCGCGCACGAAATTCGTCGCCAGCTTGCCGATCGTCGTGGTCTTGCCCGACCCGTTGACGCCCACCACCAGAATGACGAACGGCTTTTTCGTCGCGTCGATCGCGATCGGCTTCGCCACCGGCGTCAGCACGGCCTCGATCTCGCGCGCCAGAACCTGCTTCACCTCGGCGGGATCGATGTCCCTGTCGAAACGGCCCTGCCCGACGGCGTTGCGGATGCGGGTCGCCATGGCGACGCCGAGATCCGCCTGGATGAGAATGTCCTCGAGCTCGTCCAGCATGCCGGCGTCGAGCTTGCGCTTGGTGAAGACGTCGGCGATGCCCTGCCCGATCGAGGCGGACGAGCGCGACAGCCCGCTGCGCAGACGATCCCACCATGACAATTTGGGCGCGGGCGCGGCCGGCTCCGGCGGCGCGGGTTCCGCCGTCGCCGGTGCGGCGGCCTGGATGGGTTCGGCGACCTGGGGCGCGGCCGGCTCGGGCTCTGCTACAGGCTCGGGCTCTGCTACAGGCTCGGGCTCGACGGGTGCCGGAGCCTCCGCGACCGGCGCGAGCTCCTGCTGCGGCACGACCTCCGGCTGCGTCGGCGGCACAGCCTCGGGCTCTGCCTTGTCGTCGGGCTTCTCCTCGGGTTTTGGCTCCGGCGCAGGCGCCGCCGTTTCGCCCCGTCCGAACAGCCGCCCGAAAAATCCCGGTTTCTGCGGCTTCGTCCTGTCGCTCTCGTCGCTCGCCATCTGATCCCGAATGTGTCACTGCAGGCTCTGCCTGCGCCGTCGAAGGCTTGGCCCTAAAGCTTGGCTCATGCGCCTGGGCGCAAGAGTGGCGCGTCGACCGTCCGCCCTCGCATAGCCTTTTCGACGCGCGACCGGAAGAGACAAGCGGCCCCGCGACCGGAACATCGAGATGACGCCCGAAGAAATCAACGCCCGCCTGCTCCATCGTGACGGCCTGATCCTCGTGATCGACAAGCCCGCGGGCGTCGCCGTGCACAGGGGGCCGAAAGGTGGCCGCTGTCTCGAGGACGACTTCGACGCGCTGCGCTTCGGGCTGCCGCGCAATCCCTCGCTCGCCCACCGGCTCGACCGCGATACGTCGGGATGCCTGGTGCTTGGCCGCCACCGCAAGGCGCTCGAGAAGCTCGGCCTGATGTTCAAGAAGGGGCAGATCTCGAAAACCTACTGGGCCGTGGTTGAAGGCGGACCTGTCGATGAACTGGGCGAGATCGACCTGCCGCTGGGTCGCCTCGATGCGGAGCGGGGCTGGTGGATGAAGGTCGATCCGGCGGGACTGCCGTCGCGCACGCTCTATCGCGTGCTGGGTCGCGGCCATCATGGCGACGCGCCGCTGGCCTGGATCGAATTTCAGCCTCTGACCGGCCGCACCCATCAGCTGCGCGTGCACTCCTCGGCCAGCGGCTGGCCGATCCTCGGCGATCCGGTCTATGGCGGCGAAAACCGCCGCAATCAGGATGCCCCGCTGCATCTGCACGCGCGCGGCGTGACGATCCCGATCTCGAACAACAAGCCCGCGATCGCCGTCACGGCGCCGGTGCCCGCTCACATGCAGGACCGGCTGCGCGCCTGCGGCTGGGCGGGCGAGACCGAGCCGGCCTCGCCCGGTCAGTCCCTTACTGGGCCGTGATGCCGCCCTTCTGGATGGCTTCCGTCCAGCGCGCCATTTCGGACGCCGTGAATTTGCCCAGCGCCTCGGGGGTGTTCTGCCCCTCGGCCGGCACCTCGGACGCCAGATCCTCGATGCGCTTGCGCGTCACCGGATCCTTGTAGGCCGCCGCCATCGTCTCGGAGAGCTTCTTCTTCACGTCGGCGGGCGTGCCAGCCGGCACGTACCAGGCGGTCGCAGCCGAAACCTCGAAGCCCGGCAGGCCGGCTTCGGCGGATGTCGGCACGTCCGGCAGGCGCGGGAAGCGCGTCGCCTGCGCGATCGCGATGGGCCGCACGTTGCCGCTCGGCACCTGCCCCATCATGTTCAGACCCTGGTCGCACATCATGTCGAGCGTGCCCGACACGAGGTCGTTCAGCGCCGGCCCCGTGCCGCGATAAGGCACGTGACGGATGTCGACGCCGGCCTGCTGGCCGAACAGCACGCAGGCGAGATGCGTCGCCGAGCCCGCGCCCGCCGAACCGTAGTTGATCTTGCCGGGGTTCGCCTTTGCGTAGGCGATGAGCTCCTTCAGGTCCTTGGCGGGAAAGTCCTTGCGCAGCACCACGTAATGCGCCGCGAAGGCCAGCGTGCCGATCGGCTCGAACGCCTTCAGGGGATCGTATTGCGCGCTCTTGTACAGCGACGGGCCCGCCACCAGAGGCGCGACATTGTGGACGAACACCGTGTAGCCATCCGGCGTGGCGCGCGACGCCTTCATGGAGCCGGACGTTCCACCCGCTCCGGCGGCGTTCTCGATCACGAACTGCTGGCCGAGCGTGCGCGAAAAGAACTCGCCATAGATGCGGGCCGCGACATCGGTCGGGCCACCGGCCGCGAAGGGCACGATCACCGTCACGGGCTTGCTTGGATAGGCTTGGGCGAAAGCTGCTCCGGCCGACATCAGGCCCGCGCCCAAAGCTATGGCGATTCTCAACATTCAGTCCTCCCAGACTTTGTCCTCGGCCGAACAGCCGGTTCGGCAGGGAAGCTAGCCCGGCCCGTCGAGAACAGGAAGGCCGACCTATGGCGGGGCGGGTGAAAGCTCCGCTTCAGCTCGGCTCGCAGGCGTCGGGCCGCAACAGCAATTTTCCGTCGCGATGCCCGGTCGCAACGGCATCCAGCACCGATCCCGCCGGGGCCTCTCCGGTCCACGCCGGTGTGAAGTCCTCGCTCCGTCCGGCGCCGCCGCGTTCGACCAGCACGGTCACTCGGCGTCCGGTCTGGCGATCGAGATGGGCCGCGACTTTCGCCTCTCCCAGTGCGCGAAGTCGCCGCGCCCGATCCTTCGCGATGTCGGCGGAAACCTGCGGCATGCGCGCCGCCGGCGTTCCGGCACGCGGCGAAAACGGAAACACGTGCAGATGCGTGAGGCCGCATTCCTCTACGAGATCGAGCGTGCGGGCGAACATGTCCTCGGTCTCGGTTGGAAAGCCCGCGATGAAATCGGCCCCGAACACGATGTCGGGCCGCGCCGAGCGGACCTCGCGGCAGAACGCGATCGCGTCGCCGCGCGAATGGCGGCGCTTCATCCGCTTGAGGATGAGATCGTCGCCCGCCTGCAGCGACAGATGCAGATGCGGCATGAACCGCTTGTCGTTCGCGAGCGCGTCGAGAAGGTCGGCATCCGCCTCGATGCAGTCGATGGAGGAGACCCGCAGCCGTTCGAGTTCGGGCGCGTGCCGCAGGATCTGCTTCACCAGCCAGCCAAATGCGGGGCTGCCCGGCAGGTCATGTCCCCAGGACGTAATATCGACGCCGGTCAGCACGGCTTCGCGATAACCGTTGGCGCACAGTCGCCGGATCTGCGCCACGACGTCGCCGGCGGGAGCCGAGCGCGACGGTCCGCGCCCATACGGAATGATGCAGAAGGTGCAGCGATGATCGCAGCCGTTCTGCACTTCGACGAAGGCGCGCGTCTGCCCCTCGATCGAATCCACCGCGCCGGCGACGAAATGATGCGCGGTTTCGGGCAGCGCGAACACGTCGTTGACGCGCGCCGCCCCGGTGCGCGCGAGATCGAGCCAGGCGTCCGGCCGCGCCTTGTCGCCATTGCCCATCACGGCCGCGACTTCCGGCATGCCAGCAAATGCCGCGGGATCGATCTGTGCGGCGCAGCCCGTCACCACGATGGTGGCGTGGGGCCGCGCGCGCGCGGCGCGTCGGATGGATTGGCGTGCCTGCCGCACGGCCTCCTGCGTCACCGCGCAGGTGTTGAACACGATGGTGTCGCGGTGCCCGGCGTTTTCGGCGGCGCGCCGCACCGCCTCGGATTCCACGGCGTTCAGCCGGCACCCGAAGGTCACGACCTCGACGGCGGACACGGGCCGCGACGGCGCATTCACGCGTCCATGCCCTCGAACAGACGAGCATCGAAAGCGGCCTCGAATTCCAGTTCGACCGGCCCCGTCATCATCACGTGATCGTCGCTCTCGCGCCATTCGACGAAGAGGTCGCCGCCCGGCAGCGTGACGCGCGCCTTGCGGTCGGTCAGCTTGCGGCGCGACGCCGCCACCAAAGCCGCGCAGGCCGCAGTCCCGCAGGCCTGCGTCAGCCCGACGCCGCGCTCCCACACCTTGAGGACGATGTGATCGCGCGAGACGACATGCGCCAGCGAGATGTTGGCGCGTTCCGGGAAGATCGGATGGTTTTCGAGCAGCGGACCGAAACGCGCGAGATCATGCGCCTCGATGTCGTCGACGAAGAAGATCGCGTGCGGATTGCCCATGTTGACGACCGCCGGCGTGTGCAGCAGCGGCTGGTCGATCGGCCCGATCTGCAATTCGATCCCGCGCGTGTCGGCGAATTCGTCGCGCAGCGGAATCTCGTTCCAGGCGAGCCGGGGCCGGCCCATGTCGACCGTGAACTCGACGTCGCCGTTGCGACGGCATTCGAGCACACCCCGCACGGTCTCGACCAGCAGCCGCTTGCGTGAATCTCCGCGCATCAGCACCCAGGCCACGCAGCGCGTGCCGTTGCCGCACGCCCCTGCTTCGCTGCCGTCGTTGTTGTAGATCCGCACGAAAGCGTCCGTGCCGCGCGTGCGCGGATCGTGCAGCACCATCATCTGGTCGTAAGCCAGCCCCTCGCCGCGTGCGATGGCGCGCGCCTCCGCGGCCGAGACCGTCAGGGCCGTGCCGTGCAGATCGAGAACGACGATTTCATTGCCGAGTCCGTTCATCTTGAAGAACGGCCGGCCGGCGAGCTTGCTCATGCGCCAGGGCTCCTCTCAGGTAAGGCTCCGGTCAGACGCCGCGCTTATAGGCGCAATTCCACCCCTTCGCCAGCAGGCGGGAGATGACGCCGAGTTGCGCGGCCGGATTGAACCCCCGTGCCCCGCGCGGATTAAGGAAGGCGCGGGGCCATTCCGTGCGGACGAGCTGGTTGCATCGCCTTGGCTTTGCCGCAGGGTTCGTCTCATATGCCAGTGATTCGATGTTATGCCGGCGCGGACTCCTGCCGGCCGGAGCCAATTTCGAAATGAAGAACGACATGCTTTCGCGCCTCGCCCGCAGCGTCGCCATCCTGGCCTTGGTCTCCACCGGGCTTGCCGGTCCGCTCGCCGCCCAGACCACGCCTGGAAGCGGCGGCAGCACGCCGACGCAAACCGCGCCCGCGACGCCGACCCCGGCGCCGTCTCCGGGTCCGGAGCCGCAGGTCATCCCGGCGCCCGACATGGGCAAGTCGGTGGGCGATGCGTCCACGGCCCAGAACATGGTGCTGGCGGCGCGCCCCGCGATCGTGGTCAGCGGGACGTCCGAATGGGAGCAGGGCTTTGCAAAGCTCAACGCGTCCTTCGCGGACATCCGCGCCGCCATGGCCAAGGCGGGCTTGCAGCCTGGCGGCAAGCCGCTGGCGGTCTTCACCGAAACCGACGACCAGGGCTTCAAGTTCGACGCCATGATCCCGCTCGCGGCCGCGCCCGCCACCGCGCCGTCGCTTCCCGCCACCGCGAAGCTCGGCCAGACGCCGGCCGGCAAGGTGATGAAGTTCGAACATCGCAGCGCCTACGACGACATCGATTCCACCTACGAGGCCATCACCGCTTATCTCGACGAAAAATCCGTCGAGGCCCAGACGATGTTCATCGAGGAATATCTGACCGAGCCGAAGACCGCCGACGACACCTCGCTGCAGGTCGACATCTACGTCTTCACCCGCTGACGAGCGCCCGGCGGCTCGCCATGCCCGCCATGGTGTAGGCTGAACGTCTCTCGTGATTCGGGTCGCGCATGACCCGGGAGGCGCGCGTTGCGCGTGAAAGGCAGGCATCGATCAAGATGAAGACGAAATCGGGCAAGGCGCCGAAGCCGCGCGATGCGCGCGTCCAGTATGCAGCGCTCCCCTTCCGCTCCTCTCCCGAGCCGGAGGTCCTGCTCGTCTCGTCGCGTGAAACCAAGCGCTGGGTGATCCCCAAGGGCTGGCCGATGAAGGGCCGCAAGCCGCATGCCGCCGCGGCCCAGGAGGCGCTCGAGGAAGCAGGTCTTCTCGGCAAGATCGAGAAGAAGCCGGTGGGCTCCTACCATTACGTCAAGAACATGCGCAACGGCGCCGCGATCCTCTGCCGGGTCGACGTCTTCCCGATGCAGGTCGAACGCCAGCGCAAGAGCTGGCCCGAGCGCGACCAGCGCGTCACCCGCTGGTTTTCCCTGGCCCAGGCGGCCGAAGTCGTGCGCGAGCCCGAACTCGCCGACATCATCCGCGACTTCACGCTGGATCGCGGCCAGCAGGACGGCAAGTCCGTGAACGGGCATTCCTCGCAGCAAGGCCGGACGCAGAACCCGGGACCGGACTACGTGGCCGAGGCCCCGAAACCCGTCTCGGCCTGATCAGAAGCGTGGCGTCTGCAAGGCGGCGGCGTGCAATTCGGCCGCCACCCGGACGAAGCCGTCGGTGACCGGATCGTAGACCAGCAGGTGACCGTCCATGACGCCGAAGAAGGCGCCGTGCAGCGACAACCTGCCCTTCGCCTCGAGCGCCTGCACGCACGGGAAGGTCCGCAGGTTGGCAAGGCTCTGCTTGACGGATTCCAGCGCAAGCCGCTCGACGTAATCGCCCGGCGCACCCTCGGGCGCGGGACCGAGCCGGGCAGCCGAAGGCCCGATCAGCTTGATCCAGCTGCCGATGAAGTCACCGGGCGAGAGCGGCGGCTGCTCGGGATGCGACGCCAGTTCCGCATAGGCGCGCACGCCACCGCATTGCGCATGGCCCATCACCACGATGTGCTCGACGTGCAAACCCATGATGCCGAACTCCAGCGCCGCCGACGTGCCGTGGTAGTTCTCGTCCGGCGCATAGGGCGGCACCAGATTGGCGACGTTGCGCACCACGAAGATCTCGCCCGGCCCCGCGTCGAAGATCGCCTCGGGGGCGACGCGCGAGTCGCAGCAGCCGATCAGCATGACGCGCGGCTTCTGTCCGCTTTCCGCCAGTTCGCGATAGCGCTGCTGCTCGCCCTTGAAGCGTCCGCTCACGAAAGCCTCGTAGCCGTCGATCAGGTGGGATGGGAAGGGCAGTGTCCGTTTGGCGGCGTCGCTCATCGTCGGTCCTCGTTTCGAAACCCTGTTTCGAAGCGGGATTTCTAGCCTTCCGGCGCGGGCGCGTCGAGGCCCTTGGGCCGAACCAATGAAGCATGGCGCCGGGACCGGCCGGGCGCTTATGCTGCAGCGCAAGCCACGAATGTCTGGAGATGTCTCATGATCCGCCCCCGCCGCAGCGCACTTTACATGCCCGGCTCCAATGCCCGCGCCATCGACAAGGCCCGGACGCTGGACGCGGACGCGGTCATGCTCGATCTCGAGGATTCGGTCGCGCCCGCGCAAAAGAGCGATGCGCGCGAGCAGGTTGCCGCTGCCGTGCGACAGGGCGGCTTCGGCCGGCGCGAGGTCGTGATCCGGGTCAATGCGCTGGAGAGCCCATGGGGCCGCGACGATCTGGCCGCGGCCGCGGCCGCCGGCCCCGACGCCGTGCTGCTGCCGAAGGTCTCGACGCCGGGCGACATCACCCTGGCGGCCCGCGCCCTGCAGGATGCGGGTGCGCCCGACCGCACGCGCATCTGGGCCATGATCGAAACCCCGCTGGCTTTGCTGAACATCGACTCCCTCGCCCGCACGGCCGCCGACCCGGCGGCGCGGCTGGACGTCTTCGTCATCGGAACCAACGACATCGCCAAGGAGACGCGCGCCCGGCTCGTGCCCGGCCGCGCGCCGATGCTGGCCTGGCTGTCCGCCTGCGTGCTGGCGGCCCGCGCCCATGGCGTCGACGTTCTCGACGGCGTCTTCAACGGCATTGGCGACGATGCGGGGCTGCGTGCCGAATGTGAGCAGGGCCGGGATTTCGGCATGGACGGCAAGACCCTGATCCACCCGGGGCAGATCGCCATAGCCAACGAGGTTTTCGCGCCGGCGCAAAGCGAGATCGAGGCCGCGAAAAAAATCATCCAGGCCTTCGCCCTGCCGGAAAACACCGGCCGGGGCGCCATCTCGCTCGACGGCCGGATGGTGGAACTGCTGCATGCCGACATGGCGGCACGGACGCTGGCCATTGCGGACGCGCTCGCAAAGCGCGACTGAACCGGAACCATATCCGCCCTCCGGACGATTCCCCACGGGGCGCGAGATCGCCTATACAGGATTGCCGGGGTGGACGCCGGGGCGACGCCGCCCATGGGCGGACCCGGCCAGGGAGCATGGTCTGAATGGCGCAGGACAGGAGCAGATCCGGACACGGCGGCAACTTCAGGGGTCCCAACCCCAACCGCGACCGGAAGCGCGAACCCGCGACGATCGACGGAGAGGTCGTGCCCGGATCGCCCGGAGCCGCCGCTGGACCCGTGGCGGCGACGAATCCGCCCCCGGCCGGGCCATCCTCGCCGGCCCAGCCTGCAGCCGAGACCTCCGGGACCCTCGCCTCGGGGACAAAATCGGCCACGTCCGACGCCAGCGGCGAAAAGACGATTCTGGATCCCGGCCCCGGAATGCCCGCCGAAGCCGCTCCTGAGACGAAAAAGCCGTCGCCGATGGCGCCTCCGGTCAAAGCCGCCGGGGCGCCCGATGCCGCGAAGAGCGGCGAAGACCCGGCTGTCTCCAGGCCCGGCTCGACATCCTCCGACCTAGGGCCGACCCCGCCCCCGCCCCCGCGCGAATCCGTATTCTCCGCCTCACCGGCCGCCCCGTCGATGCCGCACGACGAACCGAAAGCGCCGCCGGCGACATCGCGCAGCCTGCTCCCCGCGCTGGGGGCGCTCGTGGCTGTGCTGCTGTCGGGCGCGGCCCTCTACACGGCGATGACCGCCGGACGCTCGGGCGTGTCGTCCGCCGACCTCACGAGCCTCGCGCAACGCCTCGACCGGGCGGAAGCCCGGCTGTCCGGCTTCGACCAGAAAGTCGCGGCCATCGACGCGCGGCCAGCCGCCGCTCAGGTCGATCTCGCTCCCCTCTCGGCCCGGATCGACGCGGCCGAAAAGCTCGCCCGCGAGGCGCAGGCGGGAGCTGGCCGCGCATTGCAGCGGCCTGAGCCCACGCCGACGCCCGGCGTCGATCTCGCGCCGCTGGAAAAGCGCATCGCGGCGCTCGAGACGCGGCCCGCACCCGTGTTCGATCCCGCGCCGCTGGATCGCCGCATCGCCGGTCTGGAGGGTGAGATCGCCCCGTTGAAGAAGGTGCTCGAAACCCCCAAGACGGAGGTGCGGGCCACCGAGGAGCCGGTGGTCGGCACGCCGCCGGGCGACGCCGCCGCGGTCGCGGTCGTGGCCCAGAGCCTGCGTGAAAAGCTCGACCGCGGGACGCCGTTCAAGCCGGAACTTGCCGCACTGGAAAAACTCGGCGCGGATGCTCAGCGTCTCGCTCCGCTGAAGAGCCTCGCCGACAAGGGCGCACCCGGCGCGCAGGCGCTGCTGCAATCCTTCCGGGCGATCGCAAGCGCCACCGCGCAGGCGGGCCAGCAGACCGGCCAGCCGGGCGACCCTCCGGCCGGCTTCCTCGACCGGCTGACCCGCAACGCCGCCAATCTGGTGCGCATCCGCCCGGTGGGCGAGGCCCAGGGCGACGATTCGGGCGCGCTGGTGAGCCGCATCGAAAGCGCTCTCGCGCGCGGCGACGTCCGCCAGGCCGTCGCCCAATGGGACGCCCTTCCACCGGCCGCGCAGCAATCCTCGCGCGACTGGGCCGACCGCGCCCGCACCCGCGCCGAAGCCGATGCTTCGGTCCGCCAGATCCTCGATGAGGCCATCGAGCGCCTCGGCCGCACGCAATAAGGCACAGCATGATCCGCCTCATCGTCTTCCTGGCATTGCTCGCCGGCCTCGCGCTCGGCCTCTCCTGGCTCGCCGACCGTCCGGGCGAACTCGTCCTCACCTGGCAGGGCATGCGCGTCGAGACCTCGGTCCTCGTCGGCCTCGCGGTCATGGCCGCGATCGCCCTGGCGTTCGTGGTTCTCTGGAGCTTCATGCGCTTCTTGCTGCGCATTCCCTCCGTGGTCGCCATGACCACCCGGGCGCGGCGGCGCAACCGGGGCTACGACGCGCTGACGCGCGGCATGGTGGCGGCGGCCTCGGGCGACACCCGCTACGCCGCGCGCGCCACCCGCGAGGCGGAAAAGCTTCTCGGCGAGGAGCCCATGACCCTGCTGCTGCGCGCCCAGACCGCGCAGCTCGCCGGCGATCGCTATCTCACCGAACAGACCTTCGCCAAGATGATCGAACGGCCCGAGACGCGGCTTCTCGGCTTGCGCGGCATGCATGCCGAGGCGCTGCGCCGCGGCGAGGACGAGACCGCCCACGCCTATGCTGAACAGGCGCACCGCATCGCCCCTGTGGGCTGGGCGGGCGAGGCGCTGCTGACCTACCACGTGGCCCGGCAGGATTGGGCCCGCGCGCTCGACATCGTCGAGACCAACCGCACCCACAAGGGCGTCGACCGCACGACCGCCGACCGCCAGCGCGCCGTGCTGCTCACGGCGCTGGCGCGGGAAACCGCCGAGCGCGATGCCGACGGCGCTCTCAAGCGCGCGCGGGAAGCCATCAAGCTCGCGCCCGACCTCATCCCGGCATCGGAAATCGCCGGCCGCATCTTCGCCCGCAAGGGCGATCTGCGCCGCGCCGCCCGCACGCTGGAAGCCGCCTGGCGGCAGTCGACCCACCCGGACATCGCCGCCGCCTATCTGGAGATGCGTCCCGGCGATTCGGCCCGCGACCGGCTGGTGCGCGCCGAGGCTTTGGCCCGCATCGCGCCGGGCCACGAGGAGACCCGCCTGACGCTCGGCCGCGCCGCCCTCGAGGCGCGCGAGTTCGACAAGGCCCGCAAGGCCCTGCAACCGCTCATCGGCGGCCATGGCGGAGTCCGGCCGACGCAGCGCACCTGCCTGCTCATGGCCGATCTGGAAGAGGCCGAGCACGGCCGCGACAGCGGACCCGTGCGCGAATGGCTGGCCCGCGCAGCCCGCGCGCCGCGCGATCCCGTCTGGATCGCCGACGGCGTGCTGGCCGACCATTGGGAGCCCGCCTCCCCGGTGACCGGCAAACTCGACGCGTTCCATTGGGCCGCCCCGACGGAGCGTCTCAACAGCCCGCCGGAATGGATTCCGGTCGAGCAGGCGCAGCCCGCACCAGCACCTGAAGCACCCCGGCCCGAGCCCCTGGTCACCATCCTGCCGCCGCCCGAGCCGCAGCCGGAAAAGATCGACCGCCCGGAGCCGGCCCGTTCCGACCCTGCGGCCTACGAGCCCGCCAGGGCAGAGCCGGTCGCGGCCGAGCCCACCGCCGTCGACCCCGCGCCGAAGGAGCCCGCGACGACGCAAGCCGCCACGCTCATGCCGGAAACGAGCGGCGGATTGCCGCCTCTGGAAGGCGTGCCGAAGCTCGATCCGGTCTCCGCCCCGGAGCCCGCCCCCGAGCAGACGCCACCCGCGCGCCGCAGCTCCGCCTCGGCGCTCTACCCGATGCCGACGATTCCAGACGACCCCGGCCCCGAACCGGCCGAAACCGCGACGCCACAGCGTCGGTTCTTTTCATGAAACACACTGCCACAAGGCCCACATGCCACGCCAATCGGCTTGCCAAGGCCCGACGCAATCGGTAAGACGACCCTGCCTCGCACGGCGCATCAGCGCCGCGCAAAGCCCGGTCGCCGCTTTAGCTCAGCTGGTAGAGCACCTCATTCGTAATGAGGGGGTCGGGGGTTCGAATCCCTCAAGCGGCACCATTCTCCAGCGCCTCATCGAATGCACGCCAGCGTTCCCGAGCGAATTCCCGGATATTCCTGAAGCAGCCTCGAACACGCCGCGAGGCATGCCGTACATCGCTCTCGGCGTCGCGGTTACATG
>JAQGJH010000035.1 GCA_028290705.1 Hyphomicrobiales bacterium | reverse complement strand
CGATCTGACTGAGCGCCCGGGTGGTGCTCAGGCGATCATCCGAATCCAGGATGTAAATGTAGTCTCCGCGCGCGATGTCGGTCGCGGCCAGGCAGGCCCGTAGAGCGCCGCCGTTTTCCACACGTAGTGCCTTGATGCGGCTGCCGAAGCTCTGAATGACGTCCCAGGAGCCGTCTCTCGACCCGTCGTCCACGACGATCACTTCAAAATGCGAGTAGTCCTGCGACAGAACGCTCTGCACGCACTCGCCGACATAGGCTTCGTAATTGAAGTTGGGAATGATCACCGTGATGAACGGAGCTTGCATACGCCACTGCCTCTCAGGTCGTCGTCACGCCACTCGGACGACCGCGATATCTTGGAATCCCTCCCGGGCACTTTACACAATACGCTCCGTGAACCTTGAAAATTCTCATAACCCAGTTGGCAACCTTACCTATCAACCATGACGCTGAAATCATTAGGTGTTTCCCACCTAAGGCGTCGCCGGCATGATCACATTTGGCGTCCCGCCACGGCATTGTGTTTGCATGGCGTCGCACAGCCGGGCCCGTGGGCCCGTCTCGATGCGACCGGGCACAACCGCCTGTCTGGAGCGTTAAGCTAAAAGTACATTGCTGATTTTATAATAAAATTCGCTGTTTATGCTCGCCACGACGCGTGAACGGGTCGGTACACGGCAGCGGGATACAGAAGGACGTTTCGATGAAGGTGGCGATGCTGCTGAGCTGTAGCTCGTTCGAGGCGTTCTTCGGCCGGGTGCTGAAGCAGACGCGCGAGAGCTATCTGGAGAGCTATCGGAACGACTGGCATTGGTATTATGCCAAAGGCCTCCAGGAAAATGGTCTCGTCCCCATCATCTATATTCCTTCCCTGCATGAAGGCGGCCTCTACGAAACTCCGGAAGGCATTTCGGTCCGCTTCCTCCCGCTCGCCAAGTGGTATTGGCTTCTTGACCAGAAACTGCCGAAGCAATTGGGTCGCCAGACGCGCTTCACCGGCTACGCCGACGAGCGCATCAACGCACACGCCTTCATGGACTCGCTGTCGCAGGCCCTCGAGGCCGACAAGATCGACCTGCTGTACATTCAGGAATATTGGAGCGGGCGCTTCGATCACATCGTCCATCGGATCGGAATCCCGGTAGCGGGCGCCAATCACGGCGGCGTGGCGGAGCGAGCGTATCTTGGTTTCAAGTCCGCGGCGCTCCGACGCGCCAAAGTTTGCTATGGCCAGACGCAAGCAGAGTGTCGGTTGATCGAGACGTTTGGCGGCCACGCCGAGTTACAGCCGAACGGATGCGACCTGGCCACCTTCTATCCCGATCCCGGGGCTGAGAGAGAGAAGACCATCCTGACGGTTGCCCGCCTGACCAACAAGCAGAAGCGAACGTCCGATCTCATCCACGCCTTGACGCGACTGCCCGAGGACTGGACCCTCGACATCGTCGGGACCGGCCCCGACAGGGACATGCTGGAGGCCCTGGCTCACAAGAATGGTGTCGCCGCCAGGATTCGCTTCAGGGGCTTCGTCGGGCGCAACGACGTTCGCGGGTTTCTGCAGACGTGCGGCGTCTTCGCCATGCCGTCCGACAATGAAGCGGTCGCTATCGCCGCCCTCGAAGCCATGGCTTGCGGCGCTCCCGTGGTCTTGAGCCGCATCCCGACCTTTGAGGAACTCGTGACGGACGGCGTGAACGGGTGTCTGGCGCCGGTCGGCGATGTCGATGCCCTGGCGGCCGCGATCACGAATGCGTGGACAAGCGGGCCTCGGCTGGGCTCCGCAGCCGAAGCCACGATCCGATCGCAGTATGATTCCAGAGCCCTCTATCGTCGTCTCGCGGACTCCCTGCGAGCCTCGGCGACAGCGTAACCGTTCAACCGGGAACCTCAGTCTCACGGTGAGCCATCTCCAGAGCCTTGTGATCAAAGGGCTTTGCGGACATCCTATGTGACTATCGCGCGCTTTCCGCGTTGGTCCGCAATACGGGCGCGTGCCCGATGCCGGACGCGATCCAATCCTCCACCGCCACGACAGAGGAAATGCACCGAATGAACAACGGGACGCTGATCACCAAGTCGCAGCTTATTCGCGCCGTCAGCCGGCTCTCGCTCTGCGCGATGTTGAGCCTGCCTTTCTGGCCCGGCGGCGCGTCTGCCGCACCGGTGACAGCGACCCCTACTCAGGATTTCCTCAACAGCATCGGGATCGTATCGACCTTCCCGGATCGCGGCCAACCGCTCGAGCGAACCATCCAGATGGTCCGCTACGGCGGTTTCCGCTGGGTGCGCGCCGGCATCGAGGGACTGACCGATGACGGTCCGACCAACATGCGGACGTTTCTGGAATTGCACCGCGCGACCGGGGTGAAGCTCAGCTGGGGGCTGGTCAGCGGAGGGGTGGATGTCGCCAAACTGGTTGCCACCGGCAAGATCCTGGCTGAAGCCGGCGCACTGCTGGCCATCGAAGGCAACAACGAGCCCAATAACTGGGGCGTCACCTACCAGGGCGAGAAAGGTGGTTGGCGAAACATGAGCTGGATGCCCGTGGCGAAGCTGCAGCGCGACATGTACGCGGCCGTCAAGGCCGACCCAGTTCTCGCGCGTTACCCCGTCTGGTCCATCTCGGAACCAGGCGCGCAGTACGACAACGTCGGGCTTCAGTTTCTCACCATCCCGCCGGGCGCCGGGACCTTGATGCCTGATGGCACGCGTTACGCCGATTACGCGAACGTGCACAATTATGTCTACCACCCAGGGTCGCCCAATCCCGGTGACAACAAGACATGGGACGCAGCCGATCCGTCTTCGGCCTCAAAGGTCGACGGCCTTTATGGAAATTTCGGGGTCACCTGGGCGCGCCGTTTCAAGGGATATACCGAAGAACAACTCAAGACCCTGCCCCGCGTGACGACGGAAACCGGCGTCTCCATCAGCGGTCCGGTGACCGAGGACCTGCAGGCGCTGCATTTGATGAACCTCTACCTTGCGCAGTTCAAGCGGGGGTACAGCTACACCTCGGTATATCTCCTCAGGGACCGGACCGACGAGCAGGGAAACCAGACCTACGGCTTCTTCCGGCCCGACTACACGCCACGAAAAGCTGCCGTTTACCTGCATAACCTGACGACGATCCTGGCTGATACCGGGACCCTGGCCAAGGCGGGGCAGCTCGATTACAGCATCGCGAACCAGCCGAAAACCGTCCATGACATGCTGCTTCAGCACAGCAACGGCGCGTTCCAGCTCGTGCTCTGGGGTGAGCGTCTCCAGGGCGAAGACAAGGTCACGCTGAACTTTGCGTCTCCTGTCGCGTCCATCCGGGTTTCCAATCCAACGCGAGGCGTCGACACCATCCAAACGCACGAGAAAGTCTCATCGCTTCCGCTGACGCTGAGCGACCATCCTCTGGTCCTGACGATCAATCCCTGACGCGGTGGGTGGCGGAGTTGCGCGGACCAATCAAAGGAACGCGCGCTTCTCCATCTCGGCAATGCGGGCAAGCACGGCGGGGCGTCCCCACGCCCGCCGTTCCGTCCAGCCCTTATACTCCTGCTGCAAAGCATATCTGGCGTGGGTGAAGAGCGACGCCCGCATCAAGGGGGCCAATTCGGGATGTTTCGCGACGAGATCGACATAGGGGGTGTAGGCGCGCCAACCCCACGGACGGAACGGGCCAAACCACGGCCTGGGATCGGACATGAAATGTTCGATCCGCGGCTCGATCGTATCAGGCGGCATGAATCCCCGGAAAAATGCGGGATAGTTCCACCTGTACGACAAGGGCATGCAGCAGCCCGCAGCCACGAGATTGAGAGCGTCCTGGTCGGCGAACCGGAAAGGCTCACCGCGCGCGTTGATCAGTTTGCGGGCCGCGATGGCAATCTCTCTCCATACGATCCGGGAAGCCCGGATGACCCCGGAGTTGAAGTAGTTCTGAAGCTGTTCCTGGGCCAGTCCGATGCCCTCATAATATCGCCTCAGGCCTTGCGCCTGCGCTGACGTCCAGTCTCGGCAGATCACGAATGGGTCCGGGGCGGCGAGAAACTTTCCATCGGGTGCTACGGCCCCGGCGAGTTCATTCAGCGAGGCCGTCACCTGGACGTCGGCGTCCAGATACAGGATCTCGGAATATCGGGCGTCCAGTATCTCATCCAGGAACAGGCGGGCCGCATGGATCGGCATGGCGCCGGTGCATCGACGCTCGACCGCGATGAACTCGACGGAGACATCGGCAAAATAGGACCTGAAGCGGTCCGGAACCGCGCCGCCGTGGACGAAGAAAACGGCGACGTCCGCCACGTTCGCAGACGTGTGACGCCTCGCCTGCATGGCCGCCAGCAGGGTCGGCAGGAGGTACTTTTCGTCAGTCAGGAAGCAGATACAGCAGCGGGGTGACATCGGCGGATTTCTTGAGGAAGAGCCGGCCGTGCGGCCCCCGACTCGGTGCATGCTGAAGCGACGATCCTGTGTAGGCTGGCGCCGCGCCGGTGGGAAGCCCGGCCACCCTCGAAGGCCCCGGCGAGCCGCCCTCCCCCGCGGAAAGCTTCTTAAGCCTTGCAACGCGTATGACTTGACGAAATCGGGCAACTGGTTCTTCGCTGCTCCGTCGACCGTCTGACGGTGCTTCGGGACAGGATCATGGAATTACAGTTCATCGGACTCATTGCCTTTGCTGTCGGATTGACAGCGTTTCAGAGCCCGATGTTCGCCTTCTGCGCGTTTATTGTCTCGACGTTGCTCGGCTCGTCCGCGGCAATTATTCTCACCTTCATGGGCGGCGCCAATATTCAGCCCGCGCATCTGATGCTCGGCTTCCTCACCTTGGGTTTCCTGACCCAATCCTCCCGGTCGCGCAGTTTCGAGGTTCCTCGGGAAGCCTGGTGGCTTGCGGCGGCGGTCGGATACGGCGTTTTCGGCGCCTTCTTCCTGCCGAGACTCTTCGCCGGCGAAACCTACGTCAATGCCATCGGGGTGACCGAATTCGGGTTCGCAACCCGGCCCATTCCCCTCGGTCCGACCTCGGGAAATATCACCCAGTCGGTCTATTTCATCGGCAATCTGGTCTGCTTCATCGTCAGCTATACCTACGCGCGGAGCTACAGGAACTTCCACATCGCGGCCCGCGCCCTTCTGGCATACTGCATTCTGAACATCGTCTTCGCCTTTCTCGATCTTGGGACCTACCTGACCGGAACCGGCTTCCTCCTGGATTTCATCAGGAACTCGACATACCAGCTTCACCTCGACACCGAGATCGACGGACTGAAGCGCATCGTCGGATCGTTCACCGAGACCTCGGCCTTTTCCTACGCGAGCATCGCGGCGCTCGGCTATTCGGCGAGGCTCTGGCTCGGCGGCGTCGCACCCGCCATTACCTTGCCGGTGGCCATCGTCTCGATGGCCCTGCTGGTCTTTTCGACATCATCGACCGCCTACGTCGCCCTGCCGGTGATCCTTTGCTTCCTGCTGATGACGTCAACCGGAAGAGTCTTGAACAAGCAGGCAAACGGGACGACGCTGATGTTCGTCATCATGACGCCCCTGGTGGGCGTTCTCGGACTTGCAGTCATCCTCCTCACGCCCTCGGTTTCCAGCGTCCTCTTCAATTTCATCGACATGATGGTGCTCAAGAAGGCCACCACGGCCTCCGGGATCGAGCGGACGGCCTGGAACGTGTTCGCCATCCAGAACTTCATCGACACGTACGGCCTGGGCGCCGGAATCGGCAGCGTCCGGGCATCCAGCTTCATCATCGCCGTCATGTCCAACCTGGGTGTGATCGGAGGACTGGCTTACTTCGTGTTCATCTACCAGGTCCTGACCACGCGGGTTCGCGTCAGGGAATCGCGCGAGGCGACGATCCAGGCGGCAGCCCAGACAGGATGCGTCGGCATGCTGCTCACATCGACCATTTCAGGCGCCCTCATCGACCTTGGGCTGCTGTTTTTCACCATGGCGGGCATTGCCGTCGCGGCAACGCGCGCCACCGCGCTCACCCCGGCGGCGGTCAAGCAAAGACGACGGGTCCGGCCGAACGACCTGCAGCCGGGCCTCACCCCGGCCACGGGAGGTTAGGCGTGGCTGAATGCTGTAAGATCCCCCTGATTCTGTTTACCGTCTCAACAGGAAGCGGCATTTGCTAACCAACAAGCCGTGTGCCCTCGTGCAAGATTGTGCAACAACCCGCAAGAGTGGGTTCCGGAGGCATTGTTGACTGAGTCGCGCCAAACCAGCCCTTGCGGCTCCGTGGCCGTCGCTTTTGCGACGCGCGGGCGCGCCGACGTCCTGAACAGGGTCATCGCGCGGCTGGACCGTCAGACCCATGCTCCAGACGTCATTCTGATCTCGTGCGCCGACCTCCAGGACGCCGGGGATGCCGCCACGCGCACCAATGTCATGATCGTGGAAAGCGACCTGGGATTGACGCGGCAAAGGAACGCCGCCCTGCGGGCGCTTCCCGACAAGGCCGATGTGGTCATCTTCTTCGACGACGACTTCGTTGCGCACGACACGTGGATTCAACAGGTCGTCGAGACCTTCAACGCTCATCCAGATGTAGCTGGACTGACGGGCCATGTCCTGGCGGACGGCATTTCGACTCAGGGACTTTCGTTCGATGAGGCCGTGTCGATCGTCGACTCCGCTCACCTGCCCCCGCAACCGCGCCTTCACTCGCCCTACAGCCCTTACGGATGCAACATGGCGTTTCGGCGCACGGCCATCGAAGGTCTGTCCTTTGACGAGCGGCTCGTTCTTTACGGCTGGCAAGAGGATCGGGATTTCGGATCGCAGGTCGCGCGGCGCGGCCGCGTCGCGAAGCTGTCCACCGCCCTGGGTGTTCACATGGGTGTGAAGGCTGGTCGCGTTTCAGGCCGAAAATTTGGATATTCGCAGATCAGCAATCCAGTTTACCTGTGGCGTAAGGGAAACATGGATACCTTGACCGCGTTCGGTCACGTATCGAAGAACATCGCCAGCAATCTCGTCAAAGCGCCGTTTCCGGAGAAATTCGTCGACCGATACGGGCGCCTGATCGGGAACATACTTGGAATCAACGACGTGCTTCGCGGGAAAATCACTCCCGAACGCGTCGTGGACATCTAACACTCGGCGATCGGAGCTGAACCATGCTGTATCGTGATCTGCCGCAGGACGAGCCCGGCATGGATGGGCAGGACGCCCTTCGCGGGCGGAGCCGTAGCGCGCTCGATCTGGCGATCGAGGCCATTCGCCGGCGCTTCAAGGCGCTGATTGCCTGGGTGGTCTTCTGCCTCGTGCTTTGCGCCGCCTATATCGTCGTGACTCCTGCGGAATATGCCGCGACCTCGCTGATCATTCTAGAACCCCGGCGGCCGGCGTTTCTGACGCAGAGCGACGTCAATCAGGTCCAGCAGAATCTCGATACGCCACAGATCGAGAGCCAAACCCAAATCATCAAATCTGGACGGGTGCTGAATGGCGTCATCAAGGAAATGGATCTCGCAGCCGATCCGGACCTGACTGCGCCGAGGCGCGGCATCATCGCGATGATCAAGGACATCCTCGTCGACGAAGTCGAAAAGCCGCCGAGCCTGCCCGTGGAAACCTTCGCCGAGCGCATCAATGTGCGGCGCATGGGCCAGTCGCTGGTCCTTGAAATCAGCGTCCGCGCCTCGACGCCGGAACAATCGGCCCGGCTCACCAATGCGGTGGTGGCAGCCTATCTCTACGACCAGGTGAGCTCCAAGCTCATCGAAATGCGCCGGACCGGCGACTGGCTGCAAAGCCGCATCGAAGACATGCGCAACCAGCAGCAGGCCGCGCTGACGGCCATGCGCACCGGCGTCGCGCCCGATGCCGCCTTCCCGGCCGCCGACGTGCGCGTTCTAAACACCGCGACGCCCCCGACCGGCAAGTCGTTTCCCAAGACGACCTTGCTGATGATCTTCGCCATGTCGTTCGCACTGGTGACGGGCATTGCCGCCGTCGTCGTTGGCCGCCTGCTCGATCGCCGCGTATGGACCGAAGACGACATGGTCGAGCGCATCGCCACCCGGTGCCTCGGCTCGATCCCTTATGTCCGCGGGATGAAGATGAGGTACAGCGGCAAACGTCCGGCTGCCCTCGAGCTTGCGACTTTGAAGCCGCTCAGCAAATTCGCCGAGAGTTTTCGCACGATCCGCAACGTGGTCTTGAACCACAGTCAATCGGCCCCCCGGACGATCGGGGTCCTCTCGTCGACGACCGGCGAAGGCGCAACCATGATCGCCGCCAATCTGGCGCACACGTTGGCGGCCTCCGGCGCGTCGGTCGTGTTGATCGACGCCGACCTGAAGTCCGCCGAACTGACCCGCCTGCTCGCCCAGGGATCCAAGGTCGGACTCTCCGAACTCGCCCAGCAAGCCGTAACGGCTCCGCCGGAACTGGTCGAAATCGGCTCCTCGCTGAAATTTCTTCCGGCGCTGCCGCATGGCAAGAAAGCCCAACCCTTCCTTTTCTTCGGCTCGCAAACCATGCGCAGGTTGCTGGAGGAATTCAGTCGTTCGAGCATCGTCATCGTCGATCTGCCATCCCTGTCGGAGTCCAACGACGCCATCGCGCTGGCGCCACTGCTCGAAGGTCTGATCGTCGTCGTCGAATCCGGGTCGACCTCAGTGGATGAAGTTGCTCAGGCCATCGATCAGCTTGAACACGCCAAGGCGACCGTCATCGGAACGGTGATCAACAAAGAGCGCCAGAAGGCCGCCATCTAGGTTAACGACGCGCAGCTCCAGCGAGACCTGGCCAGCCGCCAGCTTCCACTGGACGCCCATCTGCTTCAAGCGCCTCTCTGCCCCGCAGAGGGGCGCTTCGGCGTTGGCGGTCTGCTTCGACGCGTCGCATGTCGTGGCGCATGAATGCAACAGCGCCACCAATTGTCGCCGACCCTTCCTCAGGGAGGGAAAACACCAAGTATGGTGTTGATGAAGCTGATGATTCGCATCATGCGACCATCAGCACAGGCACCTTACCTTCACAGCAGCCAAGATGAGTGAAGTGTTCACGGATCCGTGTAGTTCCGAAATCGTGGAACTAACCCGGGATCGTAAAGTTAACGGGTTTAACCATCTTGCTGAACATGAAAGAAAACGGCTAAACTCGTGTTAAAATTTTGTTAAATCACGTTGATTTCTGTTTGGAGGTATGGGATTGTCGCAGCGCACCAAGGATGCCCCTAAGCCAGAAGGCAGGGGAAAAGAGCGAAAAGCTCGGTTCCAGCTACCAGGATCTGTCCGAATTTGTGGGGTTGACCTGTGACGATCCATGACACGACCGACTATGCGCCGCTGATTGGCCACGAGAGCGAACCCGCGATCGGAGGCTTCGCCAAGCGCGCGTTCGACCTTTTCGCCAGTGTCGCCGCCGCGATCGTGGTTGCGCCGTTGCTCATTCTTCTCAGCCTTCTCATTCTCGCGACGGATGGGGGACCCGTGACCATCCGCCATCAGCGGATCGGCAAGGGCGGCCGCAAGTTCGGCTGCTTCAAGTTTCGGTCTATGGTGACGAACGGCGACGAGGTGCTGAAGCGCCATCTTGCCGAGAACCCGGCTGCACTCGAGGAATGGACAAAGAACCGCAAGTTGGCCGTGGACCCGCGCGTGACGCGGCTCGGCCGGATCCTGCGCAAGACGAGCCTCGACGAGCTCCCGCAACTCTTCAACATCATTGCGGGTGACATGAGCTTCGTGGGTCCCCGCCCGATCGTGGAAGACGAAATCGTTCGTTACGGCAACGCCTTCACGGAATATAGCCGCGCCCGCCCCGGCCTCACCGGCCGGTGGCAGATCAGCGGCCGCAACGATACCGGCTATGATCAGCGCGTTGCACTCGATCGGGAATACGTGACGAACTGGTCATTCACGAAGGATCTCGCCATCCTGGTGCTCACCATTCCCGCGGTGATCAAGGCGCGCGGCGTCTACTGAGCCTGGCGGATTGCTGGAACCGGTCGCGGCGCGGATGCGGCCGGCCTTTCGCTTCCGGACCACGAGCGGAACTCCGAACTCATCATCGAAGGCCGCCAAAGCTCAGCGTCGAGACGAGCGCCTCCGTGACGAGGGCGCGACGTCGACGGTTCAGCGAATGGACGTTGCACACATGCGCTTAGCCATAGGCATCGCCACGAAGGGCCGCGCGGAGCTTCTCCGCAAGACGGTCGAAGACGTGTTCCGGCAGTCCCGCCAGCCCGACGCCATCTTCATCTGCGGCGTGGGACCGGAAGATTATGCCGGGATCGAACCGCGCACCGATCTTACGCTGTTGAACAGCGAGGCCGGCCTGACCCGCCAGAGAAACAAGATCCTCGCGGTGGCCGACTGCGACGTCATCCTTTTTCTGGACGACGATTTCCTCATGGCAGCCGACTTTCTGTCGATCTTCGAGGCCGCGTTCCAGGCCCATCCGGATTTGGCTTGTGCCACCGGGCGGGTGCTGGCGGACGGGATCAAGACACCGGGCATCCCGTTTGACGAAGGCCGTGACATGCTCACGAGCTTGCCGCCGGCCGAGACTTCGAGGATCGTCGATATCCCGCACGGATATGGGTGCAACATGGCGTTCCGGATGTCCGTTCTGCGGGAGAACGGCATTCATTTCGACGAAGCCTTGCCGCTGTACGCCTGGTACGAGGATATCGACGTGATGCGACGTGCAGGCCGACATGGCCGCATGGTGCGGCTGGAGGCAGCTCGCGGAGTTCATCTGGGCACCAAGGGCGCCAGGATCTCGGGTCGCAAGTTTGGTTACTCGCAGATCTCCAACCCGGTCTACCTTGCACGAAAGGGCACATATCCCTGGCCGAACGCCCTGATGAGCATGGTCCGGAATCTTGCGGCCAACGTTGCGCGGTTGCCTTTCCCGGAAAGCTATGTCGACCGACGCGGACGCCTGGTTGGCAATATGCTCGGCCTCGCCGACATCGCGCGCGGGATCGTCAATCCGGGAAAAGTGCTGGAACTGTAGCGGGTTTCAGCTCAGCTGCGCAGCCAGCTGGGCGCCTGCAGCGACTTTTCATCGCCTTTGCTGCGCCATCCGATGTACACGCCGTGCGCTCGACCAAGCCGGAGACGCGCGTGCGCGGAGTTGAGCAACAAGCCTGCCACCAACGCGCCTGTCAGAGAGCGAACCATCCAGCCCGCCATGCTGACGAAGCCTTCGTCATGCTTACGCAGGACCCGCCCCATCCCGAGGGCATAGCGCCAGTTTTTCTCAATGATCCCGGGAACGTCCGGAGCTGGCAAAGAAGGATGATAGACGCAGATCTGCGGCGCGAAGATCAGCGGAAGGCCTTTCGCCGCCGCGCGCAGCATCAGATCCGTTTCTTCTCCGGACTGAAACGGCCCGCTGCTCCCAAGTCCCAGATCCTCATCGAAATTTCCGACCATCTCGAAAATCTCTCTACGCAGGAACATGGAGGCGGAAACGCCGCTATGCCAGACATTCTCGCGAGTGATCGCTCCGCCCCGCCGCCGGATCCCGCCGGCCGAAAGCTTGCCGGACAGATCCGTGCATCGTCCGGTGACGCCGAAAAGCCCTGCGTTTTCTCTGAACAATCCGTCGACCGCTTCGAGTTGATCAACGCCGTACCAGGCATCGTCATCCGGGAAGGCCAGGATTTCACCCTGGGCTGCCGCCACCCCGACGTTGCGGGCGCGTGAAAGGCCGAGCGCGCTGCGCAAGTACTTGATGGGAAAAACGCTGGAGTATCTCTCCACAAGGGCGCGAACCTCGTCGCCAGGACCCTGGTCCACGATGAGGACTTCGAAATCGCGATAAACCTGCTCCGCGAGGCTCTTCAACAGCCGGTCAAGTTCCGGACGTCCGAGCGTCGCCACGACCAGGCTGAACCGCATATCCCCCACCCCTCCCCTGATACGCTCAAGCTAGACTGTCGATGTACTCAAGGCTCGGCATAGAAGCTTGTGCGATACTTATTATGGATTACCCTTAGAACCCCTTAACAATCTCATGCTGCGTTTCAACCGAAAAGGCAAACCTGAGATGTACGCCCTTGCGATGACGGCGCTCTGTGACTTTTTCACCAGCATGATCCGTGGCAGCTCCGCGGGTGTCTCGAGGTCGCACGGCGCTATCGGACGACTGCAAGTCGTGAACCCGAAGTCATAGCCTGAATCCATGACGACTCGCGGCGCATCGTCCCCGACTTCGTCCGGCTGTCCGAACGGATAAGCGAAAAACCGAGGAGCGACGCGTGTCTCCTCCAAAATTCGGGCATGACACTGGCTTATTTCGTCCTTCAGGTCATTGCCGGGCACGCGGGCAAGTACTGGATGCGAAACGGTATGACCTCCGAAAGTAACGAGCCCACTTTCCGACATTTCGCGTACCATTCTCCAGTCTAGGGCAAATTCAGAAACATGCTCGTGCATAAGTCCAGACGGATTCGACTTCCATAACTCCGTCGACGCAGCTGCCTTGTCCTCCGTCGGAAGAGCGCGAAACCGAGCGTCCAGCGTATCGTATGTCCGGCCTTTCGTGACCGGATCATGCGACGGGTAGCGCACTCCGCCGAAGTCGACGTGCTGGTTGCTTTGCACGACATGTTCGAGCAAGTGCCACCACATGGGAGAGGTTCGATCAAGCAGTCCTGTGGCCAGGAAGATGGCGAACGGCACACCGTGCCGCTTGAATACCGGAAACGCGACCTCGTAATTGTCCCGATATCCATCATCGAAGGTGAATGAGACAAAAGGCGCTTGGTCGCGCCGCTGCAGGCGCTCAATCGCCTCGCCAAGCGAAACACAGGCAATGCCGCATTCTTTAAGACTAGTAATGAGTTCCGCGAGGAAGTGGGCCGTCACAGACATGCGGCCGTGAGGCAAGACCTTCGTGCGCTCATCGGTCACCGAGTGCAGACAAAAAATTGCCTGTCCCCGCATGTGCAGAAGATCTGCGATGCGGCCGAGGGATGACATCGCAAATTGATACAGGTCTTGACGGGGAAACATCGTTGAACGTCCAGTCCCTCGCGCAGGTCACGGCGCCCGGACCAAACCTACGCCAATCGGACGGCTCTACAAACGGTGCTGATGATCCATGGTAAAGCACGGACTCATGGATGCATCCGCAGAGGCACCTGCAGCGCCCTGAAGGATCCCACCGATGCGCTCTTCACGTCTTCCTCGGAGAGCGTCGGACCGAGGCCGACCACGATGGCGTCCACCTCGCCCTGGATCAATCGCTTGATGTCGCTGTCGCGTGTTCCAGGCACGGCAATGAACGGTCCCTGGATCGCGCTGCGAACTGCCAGACTCACGTCAGCGTCGCGTGCCGTCACGCCACGCAGCGCAATCCGCCGACCCCGGAGGTCGCTGACGTCCGACACGTCCGGCCGAACGACGAGCACCAGCGAATAGGCGTCTCTGCCGGTCCGGGCCTCCGGCGCAACACTCTCGTTCGGGGTTTCCGGCCGTTGAGTGGTCGGCGACAGCTCGGGAGAGTGGACCATGGGCGCAGGCTCGAGCGCCGCGACCTGATTGTTCCGGGGCGCGAGCGATGGCGCAGGCTCGGAAGGAGGTTCGGGCGCCGGAGGGGTCGCGACGTCCAAAGACTTGGGCGGCTCAGGCAAAGGGGCCGCGGCAATGGCGTCCACCGGCGGGGTTCCTGCCGGCCCCTGCTGGGATTCCGCCTGCACGGAAGGTTCGACTGCCGGCGGCTGAGACGCTTTCGCAACCTCGACCGGTTCAGCCGGCTCCGCACTCACGCCGGTCACCTCGACCGAAGCACTCGGGACCGAAGGGACATCGCCATTCTGGGATTGCGCCAACGCGAGTTCGGCTGGATCAGGCGTAAAGGCGTCGCGATCGCCCCATGGACGCGGCATGGGGACCGGCCCCAACCGCGGGAAACGCGCGGTTCGCACGCGCGGCTTGGCCGGCGGTGTTGCCGTACGTCCCGCTGTCCCGACGTCTTCCGGCGGCGCAAGATCCTGAACCTCGAATTGCGGAGCCGCCGGTTCGGGCGGCGGCGCGTCTCGATTGGCCGGCGCAAAGAACTGCGCCGAAGCGGCTCCCGCCGAGAGGACTCCGGCAAGCACCATCAGCGAGAGGCAGGTTGCCCTGCGCCAGACGCCTGAACCGCGAAGAATGATTTGACGTCGAAAGCCGTGATTGGAAGACAGGTGAAAACTCCAGTCGAACGAACGCGAATTCAAGAATAACCAGCGTGCGCAAGGTCTAACATGGTTAACAATTGTGTATCAATTATGGGCTCGGTAAGCCTGAAAACTGTCTGTGGATGATCTTTCGCAGTGCAACCGGGACGCCGCCCGGCCCGCTTGACTTTCGGCTTCGTGGGCTCACAAGACAGGCCTTGAGCCGCGCCCGCTGCGGCGTTGGCACTCGCGCGCGGCTGGACGAACTTTGCGGTATCGCTTCGAATTTCTCTTGTTCCGCCTGGTGGCCGCTCTGGCGACGGCCCTGCCGCTCGAAACGGCCTCTCGGCTCAGCGGAGCCCTCTGGCGCTGGATAGCGCCGCTCCTGAAGCGGCACCGGCGGGCACTTCATCATCTGGCGCTGGCCTATCCCGACATGCCCCTCGCCGAACGCCAACGCATCGCCCGCGCGATGTGGGAGACCCTCGGACGCGTTTTCGCCGAATCCTTCCACCTGACGGAGTTGCTGCATTCCGACCGGATCGTCATCGAGGACGAGGACGAGGTCCGGAACATGTTTGCCAAAACCCATGGGTTCATCGCCTGCGGGGCCCATCAGGGCAATTGGGAGATCGCCGTCGTGGTTCTGGCCCGCCTCGGCTACAGCACGGCGGGCATCTACCAGAAAATCAAGAATCCCTACGTGGACGAGATGGCCAAGCGCTTGCGCGAGCCGCTCTATCCTGCGGGTCTCTACCCCAAGCACCCTTCTACCGCGCTCACCATGCTGCGCCACGTCAAGAACGGCGGCGCCTTGTCCCTGATGGCGGATCTGCGCGAAACGCGCGGCGTCAAAGTGCCTTTCTTCGGTCGCCCGGCCCCTTCGACCCCGTTCCCCGCGCTCATTGCCGTCACCCAGAACAAGGCTCTGTTTGCCGCCCAGGTGGTGCGTGAGCCCGGTGTCCGCTTCCGCATCGCCGTGCGTCCCGTCGATGTGCAACGAACCGGCGATCGCGACGCGGACATTGCCGCCACGACGGCCAACATGCAGGCCATGTTCGAGACATCCATTCGCGAGCGGCCCGAGCAGTGGATGTGGGGTCACAAGCGCTGGGGCTGACCGGCAGGCCGCTCGTGCTAAGGTGGCGGCAGCCTTGAAGTGGAGATGGAACGCACGTGCGCATTTCGACATGGAACGTCAATTCGGTTCGGCAAAGGCTGGAGCATCTTCTGGCCTACCTCAAGGAGGCCGAACCCGATGTGCTGTGCCTGCAGGAACTGAAATGCACGGACGACGCCTTCCCGCGGCTGGAGGTCGAAAGCGCTGGCTATAATGTGGCGGTCCACGGACAGAAGGGCTTCAACGGCGTCGCCATCCTGTCGAAACTGCCGTTGGAAACCCGTGTCGGCCTTCCAGGCAACGACGAGGACACGCAGTCGCGCTACATCGAAGCGACGGTGCCTTACAATGGCGGCGTGCTGCGCGTGGCGTCCATCTACCTGCCCAACGGCAATCCCGTCGGCACGGAAAAATACGACTACAAGCTCGCATGGATGGAGCGCCTCACCGCCCATGCACGCGAACTCATCAAGCTCGAAGAGCCCCTCGTGCTGGCCGGCGATTACAACGTCATCCCAGGCCCGCGTGACGCCTACGATCCCGCCGCATGGGCAAAGGACGCGCTGTTCCTGCCGCAGACACGCGAGCGCTTTCACAGCCTGCTCAACCTTGGTTTCACCGATGCGCTGCGCGCCGTCAGCGACGAGGCGGGCGTCTACACGTTCTGGGACTATCAGGCCGGCGCGTGGCAGAAGAACCTCGGCATTCGCATCGACCACTTGCTGCTTTCGCCGCAGGCGGCCGACCGCCTGCGGAACGTCACGATCGACAAGCAGATGAGGGCACGCGAAAAACCCTCCGACCACGTCCCCATCCGCATCGACCTGGCATGATGCGCGAGCGCGCCAAGCTCTCTTCGCCGGCGCCAGCGGCTCGGCGAGGCCGCTTCGGCGACGCTCTCACGCTCCTCGCGCCCATTGTGCTCGGCCTGCTGCTGACGCTCGGCGACACGGCTCCGGTCGCGCAGATCCGCAGCCTGCTCTTCGATCATTATCAGCGCCTCTCCCCACGCCCCTGGAACCCAAACCTTCCCGTCCGCATCATCGACATCGACGACGCGAGCCTCGCGCGCTACGGGCAATGGCCCTGGCCGCGCGATACGATCGCGCAACTGACGAGCAAGCTAGCCGCAGCCGCGCCGGCCGCCATCGTCTTCGACATTCTCTTCGCCGAGGAAGACCGCTTCGCCCCGGAACGTCTCCTCGAAAGGCTGCCGCCATCGCCGGAGCGGGACGCGCTGGCGAAGAAGCTCGGAACGAGAAGCCCAGATCCTTTCGCGGCCGCCATTGCGAACGCGCCGGTCGTTCTCGCGCTGGCCTTGACCACGCAACCCTCGCCTTTCACCGGCGTCTCGTCAAAAAGCGGCTTCGTGGAACTCGGCGACCGGGCCGCCCCTGCCCTCCCGGCTTTTCCGCGAGCCATTCTGCCGCTGCCGGCGCTGGCCGCGGAGGCACGCGGCCTCGGCGCCATCAATTACCTGCCCGATCGCGATCTGATCGTGCGCAACGTGCCGCTCGTCTTCGCGCTCGCCACGGGCGATACGCGCACGCTCCTGCCGTCGCTCGACGCCGAAGCGCTGCGGGTCGCGCAAGGGCTCGATACCATCGTGCTCAAGTCGACGCGCGCATCCGGCGAAACCTCCTTTTCGAGCCGCAGCGCCATTCTGGAAGCGAAGATCGGCGAGGCCGAGATCGCCACGCAACGTGACGGAACGGTCCGGGTTCGCTTCGCCGGCCATCAACCAGCGCGCTTCATCCCGGCATGGAGGATCATAGAAGGCGACCTGCCTCTCGATGAGATCCGCGACCGCATTCTCTTCGTGGGCGCCAGCGCGGCGGCGCTGTCGGATCTGCGCTCGACGCCGATCGACACGGCGGTGCCGGGCGTCGAGATTCACGCCGAGACCATCGAGCACGTGGTCACCGGATCGCGGCTGACGCGACTCGACTATGCCGAGGGACTGGAGGCGCTCGTCCTGATCGCGCTTGCGCTGTTGACCGGCATGGCCGCAGCCCGGCTGCGCCCGGCCGGAGCAGCATCCGTCACCGCCATTGCTCTGGCGGGTCTGTTCGTCGCCTCGTGGCTCGCTTTCACACGCGGCGACCTGTTGTTCGATCCACTCACGCCGGGGTTGACGGCGCTCGCGACATTCGGGGCCGTGACCCTCCGCATGTTCAGGCGGACCGAAAGCGACCGCCGCCAGGTGCGCGACGCATTCTCACGCTATCTCGCGCCCGCCGTGGTCGACCGCCTCGCGGCAGACCCCAGCCAGTTGAAACTCGGAGGCGAAGCACGCGAACTCACCATCCTGTTTTGCGACGCGCGCGATTTCACGGCACACGCCGAAAGGCTCGATGCTGAAAGCGTCGTGTCATTCCTCAACGCGCTTCACACGCCTCTCACCGCTGCCGTCCTGTCGCACAACGGAACGATCGACAAATTCGTCGGCGACGGGTTGATGGCATTCTGGAATGCGCCGCTCGACGACGTCGACCACGCCACCCACGCCTGCGCGGCCGCCCTTTCCATGGTCGAGGCAATTCCCAGCATAGATGCGCGTCTGTCGGCCGCCGCCCAAGGCCGCAAGGACAATCCGCCTCGCGTCTCGATCGGCATCGGCATCGACACGGGCGAAGCCTTTGTCGGCAACATGGGATCGGAGCAGCGCTTCGATTACTCCGCCGTGGGCGACCACGTGAACACCGCGGCACGGCTCGAGGCGGCCACTAAAACCCTGGGCCTTGCGATCATCGTATCGGACGCGACGGCGCGGGCTGCGCGCGGCTTTGACTTCGTCGATCTCGGCGACCTCGCCCTGCGCGGAAAGTCGGAAAAAGTCCGCGCCTGGGCCCTGCATGGCCGATCAGGATCGCACGACGAGTCCTTCGGTCAATTCGTCGAACTGCACCGCCGCGCCCTGAAGGGTGACCTCGACTCCAGGGCCGCCGCCAGACTCCATCCTCTCGGCGAGGGCTACTCAGGCTTCTATGATCGCCTGGACGAAAATCGTGATCCGGCAGGCGATTGACTCGACCCGGCGATATATTACTGTGAAATTTCACAAGTTGCAGAGCGGGGGTCATGTCGATCATGCAGATCAAGTTCCACACCGGGAGCGTCTCTGACGGCCGCACCGAAATGCACGACGTGCAGGTGCAACAATGCGTGGTGGCAGGCTGGACCGGCCGCGACCGTGTCGCGCTCGAGAAACACATCAAGGAACTGGAAGAACTGGGTGTGGCACGCCCCGCCTCCACTCCCGTCTATTATCGCGTCTCGGCCGCCCGAGTGACGACCGACACGAAAGTCCAGACGACCGGCACGGCCTCGAGCGGTGAAGTCGAATTCATCATGGCGCAATGGAACGGTGACCTGTGGGTGGGCGTCGGCTCGGACCATACCGATCGCCAGGTCGAGACCTACAACGTCACGGTCTCCAAGCAGATGTGCGAAAAGCCGATGGCGCCCGAGGTCTGGCGTTTCGCGGACGTCGCCGGCCACTGGGACAAGATCATCCTCCGCTCCTTCATTTTCGAGAACGGCGCGCGCGTGCTTTACCAGGAGGGCGCCGTCAACGCGATGCTCGACCCAGCCGTTCTGATCGAAGGCTACGACGGCAAAAAGTCGCTGGAAACCGGCACGATCATGCTGTGCGGAACGTTTGCCGCTAAGGGCGGCATTCGCCCGGCGGATGTTTTCGAGTTCGAGATGGAAGACCCGGTTCTCGGCCGCACCATCCGGCATGGCTACGAGCTCGAAAAGCTTCCGGTGCTCGGGTGACAGACGAAGCGGCCTTGCGTCAGACTCATCGCGTGACGACGCCACAGGAGCCTGGTTCCAGTGGCTACTCGGCGCGCGTGATCTCGATGCCGGAGCCGCAATCGCTGCGCGATGCCGCCTATGAGGCGATCAAGCACCGCATCATCACCTGCGCGTTCAAGCCGGGCGAATACATCAACGAAGCCTTCGTCTCGGCCACCCTCGGGATCGGCCGCACGCCGGTACATCAGGCGATCGATCGGCTGATGCTGGAAGGTATGTTGGACGTCATTCCCCGCAAGGGAGTGATCGTGAAGCCCGTCAGCCTCGACGAGATCATGCAGATCGTCGAGGTGCGGCTCCTGAACGAAGGCTATTGCGTTCGCCTCGCGGCGGACCGTGCCGACGCCGACGAGATCGCTCACCTCAGCGACATCCTCGCCCGCGCCGCGCAATGGATCGAGGCCCGCAACAGCGAGCAGTTGATGAAGCTCGACCGCGAGTTTCACTGGGTCCTCGCACGCGCGTCCAAGAACGCAGTTCTGGGGGACTGGCTCGCCAAGCTGCACGACCGCTCGCTGCGCTTCTGGTTCATCTCGCTGAACAAGGCGGGTCACCACGAAAGCGTGCAGGCGCAACACGAAGCCATTCTGTCGGCGATCCGGGCGCGTGATCCGGACGGCGCCGAACAGGCGATGCGCGCCCATATCGAAGCTTTCCGCGAGAACCTGACGCACAACATGTAATTCCGCGCGCCGATGCGCCGCCGTTTTGAGAGGATGAAGACCATGAAGACCAACCAGCGAGTGTTGATCTCCGGCGGCGGCCCCGTGGGCCTGTTCTGCGCCCTCCTGCTGGGCCGCCAGGGCGTTCCCGTGCGCCTTTTCGACATCAACGACGAACTGCAGGACGATCCCCGCGCCGCCACCACGCATCCCGCGACGCTCGAAGTTCTGGGCCTGGCCGGTCTCGTCGAGGACATGGCGCAGCAGGGCCTGACCGCGCCGATCTTCCAGTTCTGGGATCGCCCGTCCGGACAACTCGTGGCGGAATTTGATCTCGCACTCCTGGCCAACGACACGAAATATCCGTTCGTCATCCAGTGCGAGCAATTCAAGACCGCCCACATCATCATGAAGCGCCTCGTCGACATGCCCAACGTCGAGATCATGTTCGGGCACGAGGTCGTGGCCGTCGATCAGACCGACCACGAGGTGACGGTGACGGTCCGCACCAAGAGCGGCGAACAGAAGCACACGGGCTCCTATCTCATCGGCGCCGACGGCGGCCGCAGCACCGTGCGCAAGCAGGCCGGCATCCCGTTCGAGGGATTTACCTGGGCCGAACGCTTCCTGGTGCTGACCACGCCCTTCGACTTCAACGCCCATCTCGGCTACTGCTACCGCAGCTATTTCGCCGATCCGGACGAATGGTGCAATTGCTTCAAGGTGGCGGCCGACGGACCTCCGGGCCTCTGGCGCACGGTGTTCCCGACGGACCCGAACGCCAGCGAAGCCGAGATCATGAGCGACGAAGCGGTGCAGGCGCGATTGCAGAAATTCTTTCCGGGATCGCAGCCCTACGACATCGTTCACCGCAATCTCTACACCACGCACCAGCGCGTCGCCGCCACCTTCCGGAAGGGCCGCGTGATGCTCGCGGGAGACTCGGCGCACGTCAATAATTCCATCGGCGGCATGGGTCTGAACGGCGGCCTTCAGGACGCTGCCAACCTGTCCGAAAAGCTCGTGCAGGTCTTGGCCGGCGCGCCCGACAGTCTGCTCGATCTCTACTCGCTGCAACGTCGCACAGTCTCGATCGAGTTCGTCCAGGCGCAGTCCATCGCCAACAAGAAGCAGCTCGAGACGAAGGAGCCGGTGGCCCGGAAGGCGACCTTGGCCGAACTGGCGCAGACCGCAGCCGATCCCGTCAAGGCGCGGCAATATCTGCTGCGCAGTTCGATGCTCTCCATGCAGTCGCGCGCCGCTTCGATCACACTGGAAGAGGCCGCGGCATGAACCGCCCTCACCCGCGATCCTTTGCGCGCGCTCTCGGCGACTTCGCCTCGGGCAAGGACACGCCGCGCGACTTTCTCGAACGCTGCATCGACGAGATCGAGGCGCGCGACCCGGAGGTGAAAGCCTTCACGGCGATCGATCTCGACGCCGCACGCGCCGCCGCAGACGCTTCGACGCAGCGCTGGCATGAAGGCGCGCCCTTGTCGCCCATCGATGGAATGCCGATCGGCATCAAGGACGTGATCGAGACGGCCGACATGCCGACCGGCATGGGCTCGCCATTGTTCGACGGCTATAGCCCGGGTCACGATTCAGCGTCGGTGCACGCACTCCGTGAAGCCGGAGCCATCATCGTCGCCAAGACTGTGACGACCGAATTCGCCGCCACCCGTCCGGGACCGACGCGCAATCCGCACGATCTCACGCGCACGCCAGGCGGCTCCAGCAGCGGATCCGCAGCAGCCGTCGGATCGGGCATGCTCGCGGGCGCACTGGGCACACAGGTCGTCGGCTCGATCCTGCGGCCTGCCAGCTATTGCGGCTGCGTCGGCTACAAGCCCTCGCTGGGCGGCATCAATCGCGGTGGCAGCCACGACTACATGAGCCAGAGCTGCCAGGGCGTTCTCGCCGCGACGCTCGAAGACACGTGGCAGATTGCGCGCGAAATCGTGGTGCGCGCCAGCGGCGACCCAGGCATGCCGGGCATCATCGGCCCGCCCGTCATGCCCGACTCGAAAATACCTGCGTCCCTGGCCTTTCTCGAAACCGAGGGATGGGACGTCGCCGCACCGGCCGCACGGGACGCGATGTCGCGCGTGCTCGACGATCTTCGGGCCGCAGGCATCAAGATCGTCACGCGTCACGACGACACGGCCGTTGCGGCGCTCGAAAACCTGATGCCCGAAGTGCTGCCGCTGACCCGCCGCATCAACGCGTGGGAGTCGCGCTGGCCGCTCAACACTTACGTCGACCGCGACGCCTCAAAGCTGAGCCAGGGCATGATCGACCGCCTGCGCGAAGCCGAGGCCATGAACGTCGAGGATTACCGCCGTGACATCGCGCGTCGCGACGAAATTCGCGCCATTCATGCGCGGATCACGGAAGTTGCAGACGCCTGCATCACGCTCTCGGCGCCGGATGCCGCTCCGGTCGGCATCGAGGCGACCGGCAATCCGGTCTTCGCCGTGCCGTCTTCACTGCTCGGAGTTCCGGCCCTGTCCCTGCCGCTGCTGCGCGTCGGTCAATTGCCGCTCGGTGTCCAGGTCATGGGCTATCGCGACGAGGACGCCGCGCTCTTTGCTCTCTCGGCAGCCATCGTCGAAATCATCGCTCCCGCCAACCAGAACGTCGCGTAAAGGCCAAAAAAAATGCAGGACCAGGTTCATCCCTTGCCGGCTTCTCTCGGGCGCTTCGTCGATGAAGCCGGCGCAAGGACCGCCTACCCCGACCTTCACGCGCACGTGCTGGAGCTGGCGCGCCGAGGCCTTCTGATCGTCGTCGACGAGCCGATCAACAAGGACACGGAAATGCATCCGCTGGTGCGCTGGCAATATCGCGGCGGCATTGCGGAACGCGATCGCAAGGCGTTTCTTTTCACGAACCCCACCGACAGCAAGGGCCGGAAATACGATACCGCGGTGCTCGTGGCCGGTCTCGCGGCAACTCCCGACGTCTATCGCACCGGCTTCGGAAAGCCGCTGGAGAAGATCGGCGAGACCTGGATCAACGCCATCGCCAACCCCATCGAACCGCGCGTCGTCGAAAACGCGTCCTGTCAGGAGATCGTCACGGAGGGCGACGCCCTCGATGCCGATGGCGCCGCGCTCGACGGCATTCCGGTGCCGATCTCGACTCCCGGCTGGGACAACGCACCCTATTTGTCGGCCGGCCATTACATCACCAAGGACCCCGACACCGGCGTCCAGAACATCGGAAACTATCGCGGTCAGCTCAAATCGCCGCGTCGTCTCGGCATGAATCCCTCGGTCGAACTGCGCGCCGGCATTTACGCGCATTGGCTGAAATACAAGAAGATGGGCAAGCCCATGCCCTGCGCCGTCGTGCTCGGCTGCCCGCCGGCCGTCTCCTACACGTCCGTGCAGAAGCTCGCCGAAGGAATCGACGAAATGGCCGTCGCGGGCGGACTTGCGGGCGCTCCCATCGACGTCGTCAAGGCCAGGACGGTGGATCTGATGGTGCCGGCCCAGGCCGAGATCGTCATCGAAGGCTTCATCGACACGCAGTTCCTCGAGCCGGAAGCGCCCTTCGGCGAGTCGCATGGCTACGTCAATCTGCAGGAATACAACGCCTTCATGGACGTGACTGCGATCACGCGGCGCAAGAACACCATCATTCCGTCCTTCATCAGCCAGGTGACGCCGAGCGAGTCGAGCGTCATCCGCAAGGCCGCGATGGAGCCCGTCTATCTCAACCATCTGCGCAATGCGCTGGGCATCAAGGGCGTCAAGCGTGTCTCGATGCACGAGCCTTTGACGAGCCTCTACGCGGTGATCGCCATCGTGTTCGAGCGCGGCGTGCTCGAGACGGAGGTCTGGCGCGCGCTCTATGCGGCATCGACCCTGCATCGCTTCGCGGGCAAATGGGTGATCGCGATCGACGAGGACATCGATCCGGAAAACGCCGACGCCCTGCTCTGGGCCATGTCCTATCGCTGCCAGCCGCAGCATGATCTCAAGATGCTCGACCGCAAGGATGCCGGCCACGGCCCCCGTGGGCCGCGCGACAATGGCGAGAGCGCGTCCGTTCTCATCAACGCATTGCTGAAGGGCGACTACGCGCCAGTCGCGCTGCCGAAGCGCGAGTTCATGGAAAAAGCCAAGGAAATCTGGGAGCGGCTCGGACTACCTGAACTGAAGCCGGAAACGCCGTGGCACGGCTACGATCTCGGCGTCTGGCCGGACAATCTTGCGCGACAGGCGGAAATGGCGTCCCGCAGCGAATATTTCGAATTCTCGGACGAACTCATTCGCGGCCGCCGCTCGGATGTCGCGATGAACGATCCGGTGCCGAGGGCCGACGAAAAGTAAGCCACGTCAGGTTTTGAAACACAGGAGTCGCGATCATGGCGATCAACAAGCTGCACGACGAATTTCATACGCTCGACATGAACACCGGCTGGGAAGTGCCGGCCGGCTATCCGGCAGGCATCCAGCAGAAAATTCTGTCCGGCGCACTCGACGAGGAGAACCGCAAGGGCAGCCGCACGCGACTGCTGAAGTTCATCCCCGGCACGTACACCACCAAGCCCTTCGTGCATGAATATTGGGAAGAGGTATTCCTCGTGACCGGCGACCTGACGGTCGGAAACGACGAACAGGGCAAGGGCGGAGAATCGTTCCAGCCGTTCACCTATGCCTGTCGTCCGCCCGGCGCCTTCCACGGCCCGTTCCGCTCCGACAATGGCTGCCTGCTGCTCGAAATCCACTATTTCGACCCGGCCTGAGCGTAGCATGTCAGCGGAGGTGAACATGGGTCCGACCCTCGAAGCACTGGCGGCCGATCTGGCCGAAGGCCGTACCACCAGCGAAGCGCTGGTGGACGCCTGTCTCGCGCGCATCGATGAGAGCGGCGGCGAAGGCGAGCGCGTGTTCCTCAACGTAAATCGGGAAAGCGCGCGGGCCTCCGCGCGCGCCATGGACGCCTTGCGAGGCGCAGGCGCGGCGCCAAGCCGCTACGCGGGCATTCCGGTCTCCATCAAGGATCTCTTCGACCTTGAGGGTGAAGTCACCCGCGCAGGATCAAAGGTGCTCGAGGAGGCTGAGCCCGCGACCTCGGACGCCGTCACGGTCACGCGCCTGCGGCAGGTCGGCTTCATCGTCATCGGCCGCACCAACATGACCGAATTTGCTTTTTCGGGCGTCGGCATCAATCCGCATTTCGGTACGCCGCGCGGTAGTTGGCAGCGTGACAAGAACCGGGTTCCGGGCGGATCCTCCTCGGGTGCAGCCATCGCCCTGACAGACGGCATGGCCCATGTGTCGCTCGGCACCGATACCGGCGGTTCGTGCCGGATCCCCGCCGCCTTCAACGGGCTCGTCGGCTACAAGCCTACTGCCCGACGCATCCCGCTCACCGGTGCATTCTCGCTTTCGACGACCCTCGACTCGATCGGACCGATCGGTCGCAGCGTCGCCTGTTGTTCCGCCGTCGACGCTGTGCTGGCGCGAAGCCAGCATGAGCCACTGATCGCGCGTGCGGCCCGCGGCCTGCGGATCGCGGTTCCCAACTCCTACGTGATGGAAGATCTCGACGCCGACGTCGCGCGCGCGTTCGAAGTTGCCTTGAAGCGTCTGGCGGAAGCGGGAGCCATCATCGAACACGCAGCCTTCCCGGAAATCGACGCCATTCCGAAAGCCAATGCGCGCGGCGGCTTTGCCGCGCCGGAAGCGCTTGCGACCCATCGCAAGTTGATCGAGGCCCATGCGGATCTCTACGATTCACGCGTTCTCGTGCGCATCGAGCGTGGTCATGAGCAAACTGCTGCGGATTACATCGATCTCATGCGCACGCGCGCAGCCTTGATCGCAAAGTTCGAGCACCACATGCGCGACTATGACGTGCTCGCCTATCCGACGGTTCCGGTTGTGCCGCCGCCAATCAGCGCGTTCGACGCGGACACGGATTTTGCGCGGCTCAACATGCTGATCCTGCGCAATCCCGCCGTGATCAACATGCTCGACGGGTGCTCGATATCGGTTCCGATGTCGCGCCCGCCGCAGGCGCCTTCCGGGTTGATGCTCTCACTCCCGGGGAACCGCGACAACGATCTCTTCGCCATCGCGGCGGGTGTCGAGGCCTGTCTGGCCTGAGGACGCCGCTGCCAGTCTGCCAGTTCAGGCTTCGACGAGATCAAAGGTTTCCTGAAGCTCGGTCAGCTTCATCTTCAGCGGCGCCCACTTGCGGCCGACGCTATGGTCGGGGTGGACGCGGGCCAACTGCCACGTGCGGTCGTGACGATCGCGCGGAATGGACCTGACCTCGATGCGCTCCAGCGTCTCGTAGCCGGGCGCGCTGCGAAGCGTCTCCAGGCAGACTTTTTCCAGTGATTGTCGGTCCAAGATCTTCTTCTTCATATCCGTCTCCATCCCCGGCCCACCAATCGACACACGACCTCGATGCGCGAACGAACGCGCCCGCCACTCACGGCGAGAAGTCAATGTGTGAGAAATCTGCGCTGCGGCGAGACCTGCGCCCGCCTCGCACCAATAACGCCCGCAGGACGCCTTGGTTCCTTTTGGCGCAGGACGCGCAGGCTGCAACGAACCAGTCGGCGATTGGCTGCATGGGTCGTGGAGAATTCGATTCGAACCGGCCCGCGTTGCCGAGCCTTGGGGCGCCAAACTGGAGGCAAATAAAAAGGGCCCCTTGTCAGGGACCCTCGGAAACCAGACGACGGGTGCAGCCGACGGGCCGCAAGCGCTCCGATTGGTGCAGATCAGCCAGCGACGCTGAGATTGCCAGCAGAAGACTTGCCAGTCCGACGGTCGGAGACGACCTCGTAATTGACCTTCTGGCCCTCGTTGAGGCCACGCAGGCCAGCTTGCTCGACGGCGGAAACGTGGACGAATACGTCCTTGCCACCCTGGTCAGGCTGGATAAATCCGTAGCCCTTCGTTGCGTCGAACCATTTTACAGTTCCCGTAGCCATGGGAGACGTCCTTCTAGATAAGCGCAGTCATCGGTTCGCGCGAGCGAACCGCTCGGTATCGATCGTCAATGGATGTGTATTCAGCAGGCACCCACGGGTGCTTGGCCTATGAGGCCAAGATCGATTTCAAGAACTTAAGGAAAGCCCTTCCCGCGCACAAGAGCCGCCCGGATTATTTTTGGAGGGTCGAGGCGCAGCCTCCGACGCTCCCATAGATCAGTCCGACGTGGCTTCGTCTTCGCCAGAAGCCAGCGCCGCATAGGCGCAACACAACGACGCATCGGGATCCCACGCACGGACGGCAGACACCATCCAGAGTGCACCCTCGAGACTGTTACAAGGGTGACGCACACCCGTTCCCTGTACCCACCAAATCAGCACGGCCAACTCCTTGAGGCTCACGTCCAAGAAGTAATCCGGCAGGCTTAACAATGTCTCTCTTTCGGCGCAGGGAGCACGATCGACGGCGAAATTCTACGCGCGAAACCGTGTAGGCAAAGCCTCGGAACGCCGCGCCCGCGTTCCACGTTTCGCCTTGCGTGACACCCGGTTGCGGGCACTCCGGCACGACAAGGAACGTATCATGCGACCCAATGATGACAACGGCCGCCTGCCGCATGATCAGCGTCCCTTGCGTGTCCTCATCGTCGCAGGCTCGGACCGGCGGCAGTACAATTGTCCCGGCGTCGACTCGAAAGCTCGCTGGCTTTCTCTCCGCCTCGCCGACCGCCTGCCAGAGGATTGGGAAATCGACTTCGAGGATCTCGGCAACGTCTTCGGGCGAGCCCGCATCCAGAGCTGTAACGCCTGCGTCTCGACCGCGATGTCGCTCTGCGTCTGGCCCTGCAATTGTTACGAGAAGGCCAACAAGGACGAACCGGACCTGATGTGGGACCTCGATCTTTATGCCCGGCTGGATCTCGCAGACGCCTGGATGTTCGTGGCGCCCGTCAACTGGTACGCGCCGACCAGCAACATGAAACTGTTCTTCGACCGGCTCGTCTGCATGAGCGGCGGTAATCCGCGTGAAGATCTCATCGACCATAAGGACCCCGAGATGGCGATGGCGCTCGAGGCCTCGCCGGAATGGCGCAGCTTGAGCCGGAACCATCTCGAGGGTCGCACCGCCGCCTTCTTCTGTTACTCGGACGGAGGCGCCGACGAGATGGATGCGGAAGGCCGCCCGAAAATTCTGGATCGAAATGCCTGGTTCGATCCTTCGGCAGAGCCCTTCGAGGAAATGCGACAGACCTATGCGCCACTCGTCTGGCAATGTCGCTACAGCGGCATCGAAGTTCCTGACACGCTCTGGGCACATGCCGCCACGGGTGTCGGCCTGCCCTACAGCCGCAATCAATCCGAACACGCCGTCGAGGAAGATGCGTTTGTCAGCAGCTTCGACTCGTGGGGCGACGCGGTCATGCGTCACGTCGCCGCCAAAGGCACAGTCAAACCCGGTGAGTGGCGCGCTTTCGATCGTGCCGCGCCCGGCCATAAGCTGGCCGACGCCAAGTTGAAATGGCGTGAGTGGCGGATGCGGCTCGGGGTGCCGCCGGCGGGTTCGTCCCCTAGGGTTCAGCAGGAGCGAGGTCTCAACAAGGACAAGGTGCTGGACCCGAAGCGCGCGCGCGGGGGTTTTGACTGACGCGTGGGGGCATTGCCGCTCCCGCGTCGAAAAAGTAGATTGGCCGCACTCCGTCGGATGCGCCACGACGGACCCATCGTCCTCACGATGAAAAGAGCGCATCGGGAGTGAACGACATGATGGGTTTGAAGGGTGTGGTGCGCGCCTTTTCGGTCGCGGCGCTGATGGGCCTCGCCGTGACGGCGACCGCCAGAGCGCAGGACGCGGCTTCGTTCTACAAGGGCAAGACAGTTCGTTTCGTCGTCGGGCTTGGTGTCGGCGGCGGCTTCGATGCCTATGCTCGCATGATCGCTCCGTACCTGTCGAAAGAACTCGACGCGACCGTGATCGTCGAAAACCAGCCGGGCGCGGGTGGCCTGCTGGCCCTGAACCAGATGTTCGCGGGCCAGGCCGACGGCCTGCGCCTGCTGATCGTCAACGGGACGCCTGCGGCTCTGGGCCAATTGCTCGAGCAGGACAACATCCGCTACGACCTCACCAAGGCTGACCACCTCGGAGTCGTCAGCGCCTATCCCTGGATGTGGCTCGTCGGCAAGCACACCGGCATGAAGACGGTGGCGGACGCCCGCCTGCCCGGCCGCAAGATCCGCTGGGGAGGTACGGGCCCGAGCGATGGCCCCGCCGATGGCGCGGCAGTCACCTGCGAAGTGCTGAAACTCGAATGCCAGATCGTGCTCGGCTACAAGAGCAGCGGCGACATCGCTCTCGCGATGGAGCGCGGGGAAATGGACGGCCTGTATCTGTCGGACAGTTCCGCAGCCAATTACGTCAAGGCTGGCCAGGCCGTGGCGCTCGCCTCCATGGGTCGCGAGCGCTCCGCACTGCTGCCCGACGTACCGACCATTTTCGAGCAGACGAAGCTCACGGCCGATCAGGAATGGTGGCTCGACTTCCGCGCCAATTTGAACGACCTCGGCCGCATCCTCATCACGACTCCGGGCACTCCCGCAGATCGCCTGACGTTCCTGCGGGACGCCGTCAAACGCGCCCTGTCCAATCCGGATCTGATCGCTGAAGGCGCGAAGACGCAGCGCATGATCGAGTATCAGTCCCCCGAAAAGGCGCTGGAAATCACCCGTAAGGTGCTCAGCGGCATCACGCCGGAACAAAAGTCCCACCTGCGCAGCGTAATTTTCAAGAACCGCTGACCGGTAGATCAAAGAGCGCGGCGGCCGGCAACCCGAACCGATCGTCAGCGCGCTTTTTGGGTGTTCCTGTGGTGGTCGTGCAGAAACACCGCGATGGCTTCCCGATCCGGCCGCCCGCCGTGGACGGCCGCATCGAACAACGAACGCTGAACGTCCCGCGGCAGGTCTGCCCAGCGGGCGATGACGGCGGCGCCCAACGCCTGCAGGATCGCCTGATCCTCTTGCGGCTGAAGCTCTGGGGGCGCGGCCTCGGTCAGCCCCCAGCGAGCGAGAACGCGGACCAGCGGATTGGCGTATTTTTCGCTCATGCGGCACCTCGCGCAGTTGTCCGATCAACGCCTATGCGACCCGAAAGCTCCGCACCTTGTGTGAAGACGTGGACGGGACCATGTTCTGCCGAACACTCACGGGAGAGCGGATGATCGACCTTGCGGACATCGAAGCAGCCCGAATCCGCATTGCGGGCCACCTGCTGGTGACGCCCTTCCTGGAAGCGCGCGTTCTGTCCCGCATCACGGGCGCGGAAATCTACGTCAAGTTCGAGAATCTTCAATTCACGGCCTCGTTCAAGGAACGTGGCGCGCTGAACCGTCTGTCCGTTCTGTCCGAAGCGGAGCGCCGCCATGGGGTCGCCGCCATGTCGGCCGGCAACCACGCACAGGGCGTCGCCTTTCATGCTCACCGCCTCGGCATCCCTGCACTCATCGTCATGCCCCGCGCGACCGCGCTGACCAAGATCGAGAACACGCGCGCGCATGGCGCGGAAGTGCTGCTGATCGGAGACACGCTGGCCGAGGCGCAGGAACAAGCCCGCGCGCTCGCCACCAGGCGCGGCATGACCTTCGTTCACCCGTACGACGACGCGCTCGTCATAGCTGGACAAGGCACGGTCGCGCTCGAAATGCTCGACGTCCGCCCGGACCTGGATGCCGTCGTGGCGCCGGTCGGCGGCGGCGGTCTCATCGCCGGCATGGCCGTTGCCTTAAAAGCATTGAAGCCGGGCATCGAAGTGATAGGCGTTCAAGCCGCATCGCATCCGGCGATGTGCGCCATCCTGAAAGACGGAACGCAGACCGATGGTCTCGCCACCATCGCGGACGGCATCGCCGTCAAGCAACCGGGCGAAATCACCGCGGCGATCATCCGCAGACATGTCGACGACATTCTGCTGGCGCCCGAATGGTCCATCGAAAAGGCCGTGGCGCTCTTCCTGAATGTCGAAAAGACGGTGGCGGAGGGCGCCGGCGCGGCCGCGCTCGCGGCGGTCATCGCCCACCCGGGACGGTTCCACGGCAAGCGTGTCGGGCTCGTCCTTTCAGGCGGTAACATCGACGCTCGCCTCCTCTCCTCGGTGCTGATGCGGGAACTGGTGCGAGAGAAACGCATCGTCACGGTTCGCATCCCCCTGGCCGACCGCCCCGGCCTGCTGGCACGCGTCGCCACAGCCGTAGCGGAAGCCGGCGGCAACATCATCGAAGTGCAGCATCAGCGCACGTGGCTCGCGCTCGCCGCCAATGAGGCGACGGTGGACGTCGTCTTCGAGGCCCGCGACGCTCACCACGCCGAAACCGTTCTGGCGGCACTGGTATCGGCCGGCTTCTCACCCTCGGTCCTTTGAGCCGCCTCGGCGCGCTTGCGGCGGGCGCACGCGCGGACTAGCCTGATGAAACGAGAGGCCGCAAAGGCCCTGGTGACGCAAGCGTCCACTCTGGGGAGAGAAACATGCGCCGGACGGCAAGCATTTCCGCCATTGTTTTGAGCTTCGCCCTTGTGGCTTCTGCGGCCGCGCGCGCCGAGACCCCTGCCGAATTCTACAAAGGCAAGACGGTCCGCCTCGTCAACGGCGGCAATGCGGGAAGCGGCTACGATCTCTATTCCCGCATGCTCCAGCCCTGGCTCGCCAAGGCGCTGGGCGCCACCGTCATTGTCGAGGCGCGGCCCGGCGCCGGCATGCTCACGGCGATGAACCACGTGTGGACCTCGCCGCCCGATGGTTTGACGATCATGCTTGCGCCTGGCGAAGGCGCGGTTCTGGCCAAGTTGACCGACGAGCCCGGAGTGCGTTTCGATCTGACGAAGTTTCCCATCGTCGCGCGTGTCAACACCGCGCCGCGTGTCCTGATCGTCAATCCCAAGGGTCCCTACAAGACCATCGCGGATTTTGCCGCCGCCAAAAAGCAGATCTTCATCGGGGCGAATGGAAAGACAGACGGAGCATCCGACACGGCGGCGGTCCTGTGCCACGCCTTGAAGCTGAGCTGCAAGATCATGATCGGCTACAAGTCGTCGCGCGACTTCTCCATGGCGGCCATCAATGGCGAGGTCGACGGCACCGTGCTGGTCGAAGATTCGGCCAGCCGCTACTCGCAGGGTGACCAATTGCGTCCGCTGGTCGTCACGGCGCGGGAGAAATCGACGATCATGCCCGAGGTTCCGACGATCTTCGAGGCGATCAAGCTCGACGACGAAGCCGCCTGGTGGCTCGACTTCCGCGAAGATCTCCGCAAGATCGGGCGACTGCTCGTCGTTCCGCCGGAGACGGACGCCCAGCGGCTGGCCTATCTGCGCGACGTCACGCGGAAGATCCTCAACGATCCCGAAGCGCTCGCCGAGTTCAGCAAGATGCAGCAACCAGCGCTCTACGGCGAACCTTCTGAGATCGAGGGGCTGGTCAGACGTTCACTCGACGGCTCGCTGGGCGCGGAACGAATTCGCGAGATCAAGCACGTCATCACCGAGAAGTTCTACTGATCGCGCAAGACCGCAGCCAAGACCACGGCCGACTGTCCGGGCACCAGCCAACCGTCGTCGCTCTCGACCGGAGCCTCGCCGCTGCCGCCAAAACGAGGGTTCTCGCTCGACCATATCGAGCGCCAGACGCATCCGGCTGGCGGGGCCACCAGGGGGTCCGGAATGCTTCCGCGTCGGACGTCGCGGCCCAGATTGAAGAACAGCAGACGATCCCTGCCGTCTTCAGCAAAATACCTGAGGTAAAATGCTTCCTCGGCCAACACCGAACCATCCACTCCGATGCGCCGTGATCCGTTGAGCACGCCGTCGCCCCTGCGAAGCGCCAGGCAGCTTCGCGTCATCGCCAACGTTTGGCCATCCGGCGCGGCCTCGGACCAGTCGAGCTTGCATGCATCGAAGGTTGCCTGATGATCCGGTCGTGGCAGCCTCTTCTTCATGTCGTCTGACGTCATGGATTCGAACTGCTGCAAAAACAGGACCCTGCCGGACGCCACCATGTCGGCGAGTTCGCCCCGATGATCCGCGAAGTAGAAGAACGGAGCTGTCGAGCCGAACTCCTGCCCCTGGAACAGCATCGGCGTCCCCGGCATGAGAAGCAGCATGGCGGAAAGCGCCCGCGCCCGACCGGGTGAGGTCAGCATGTGCAGCCGACGCCCCGTCGCGGAATTGGCCACCTGATCGTGGTTTTCGGTGAACAGGACGTATTTGTCGGGAGTGAGATCGAGAGCCGGCTGCCCACGCCGGGCTGCTTGATGCTCGTACACTTGGCCCTGGAACAGAAAGCCGTGCTTTGCGGCAGAGATGAACTCCTGCGGCAGACCCGCATGATCGTTGTAATAGGCCGGGTTGCGGCCTGTCGCGGCCACGACGGCCGAATGGTGAAAGTCGTCGTTCCACAAGGCATCGAGGCCGTAACCTCCGGCGCTCGGTGGACGCACCAGTCGCGCATCCTGTGGTTCGTTCTCGCCCACGATCACGATGTTCCGCGGCCGAGCCGCCTGACGTGCGACGCGAACCACTTCGGCGATCACATGATCGCTGGATGCATCATGGATGCTCTGCGTCGCGTCGAGCCGCAATCCGTCGAAGTGAAACTCTTCGATCCAGTAACGTGCATTGGCTACGACGTACTCGCGCATCGGCAAGGCGCCCTCGCCGTCGAAGTTGAGAGCGGCGCCCCAATCGTTCGTGTAGCGCTCCGTCACGTAGTTCTTCGAGAAGAACGCAAGATAATTACCGTCCGGCCCGAGGTGATTATAGACCACGTCGTGAATGACGCCGATCCCCAGGGCATGCGCCGCATCGATGAACCGGCGGAGGTCGTCTGGCGCTCCATAGTTCGCGACCGGCGCGAACAACAGGACGCCATCGTAGCCCCACCCGAAGGCGCCCGGGAAACACGACACGGGCATCATCTCGATGAGCGTGATGCCTGTCTCCGCCAGATGCGGCAGCTTGGTCATGGCGGCCGCCCAGGTGCCCTCCGGCGTGAAAGTGCCGACGTGCATCTCGTAGATGACCTGCCCGTCGATCCGGCACCCTTCCCACGCCCCATCGGTCCATGCAAAAGCCGAAGCATCGACCAGCGCCGAGTCGCCATGTGGTCCGTCCGGCTGAAAGCGCGATGCCGGATCGGGCAGCAACTGCCCTCCATCGAGCCGATACCGATATCGGGCGCCGGCCTCGAGGTCCGGGACGAGAATGGAGAAGTATCCGTCGCCTTCAGCCACCATCGGAATCCGGTCACGGCCCGCAAGGCAAAGGTCGACGTGTTTCGATGAATCCGCAAAAACCCGGAACGAAACCCCGGAGCCGACGATCTCCGCGCCAACCGGAAAAGCTCTCTGATTCATGCGTGCTGCCTTTGATGTGGCGCGACCAAAGGCCCGGCCATGACCGACTATTGGGCGATTTCGACCCGCACGACCTGAATTCCTTCGGTGATCGGAATTTCCACCACCTTCGTCTTGTTCGATTTGCGAAGCACGCTGATGGATCCGCTGCCTTCGAGACTTGCGAGGCCGACTTCGCGCAGATCGCGAATGCCCTTGCAGCGCAGCTCCTCGCGCAGATCGTCCTCGCTGATGTGTGTCTTGCGCAGGTTCTCGACATCCATCACGCCGTCGCGCACCAGCGGCACCGGCTGCCCTTTGAGCGCGGCTCCCAGCGCCTCCCAGCGGATCGTCAAGACCGACAGCAGATAATGCAGCCCGACCAGAACGCCTGTGGCGAACATCGCCGGCACCATGGGTGCGTCGCCGGTGATCGCCCGGCTCGCAACCGAGCCGATCATGATCCCCAACACGATATCGAACGCCGTGGCGCGTCCCCGAAACCGCTTGCGGCCGAGGCGGATGATCACCACCGTGACCGAGTAGATGACGACTGCGCGAAGCCCCATCTGCAGGACACTGATGTCTGCGCCGTCACGTCCAATTCCGAGAAGGTCGTCCAGGCCGATCATATGACTGCGCCTCCAGAGAGGTCTGGCATTTCTGCCACCACATTCGGGCCTCCCTGGCGGGATCGAATGTCCAGCAGCCGCCGCCTGTCGGCGATTGCGTTACGCGTCGAGTCGATCGCCAGCATCAGCACCTGAATGGTGCGCACGTTGGTGAGGCCACGTCGCGTGAAGCGGATCGATTGCCGCACGAGGACGTCGACTTCCAAGGACAATTGCTCGAGCTCGTCATAATTCGAGGCTTTCCGCGCGCGCGACAGGAGATGACCCAGACCTTCCAGAACGCGATCGACCTTCTCTCGTTTCTTGCGTGCGAAGAATTGACCGATCCAGGCGAACACCGAGGTAAAGCCGCCGCCGGCGAAGAGCGCGAACCACAGCCAATCGCCGTAGCGATCCATGAAGGTCAATTGTTCGCGGTTGAAGTAATCAACTGCGCCCGGATGATTTGGCAGGGCCGCGCTCGTGGCGCTGTCGATCTCGGGCGCCTTCATCAGATTGACGGTCGCGGTCGCCTGGCTGATCCGCGAGCGCATACTGAAGAGATTTTCGGTCAGCACTGATGCCGGCCCTCGGTCGAGCGTCGATGCCGCCATCAGGCGATACGAGACACCGATGGTCGTCAGTTCCTCGGAGGGTTGCTTGGGTCGCCCGCCGAAGGCTCCCGCCGGGATGGTGACCTTCGTGAGCGCCGGATACCGCAGGCTCATGGCCTCGGCTTCTTCCACCGGCAAGATCGTGATGTCGTTCCCGGCGGCCTTGGCGAGCGAACGCATCACGGCGCCGGCTTCGGAACTCACGGCCGCGGCCACGAAGGCGATGGCATCCACCTTGCCGCTTGAAACCGCCGCAGGCATTTCCGCCGCCGTCAACTCGACATATTCGATATCGTTCTCGCCGAGTTCGTAGCGCGCCAGGACTCGTTCGATCAGCGCCCGATCCGCCTCACGCGCGTCCACCAGTCCGAGCTTCTGGCCCGAAAGGTCGGCAATGTCCGTGATTTTGCGTGATGTCGGAGTGGCGAAGATGAGCGCCTCCTCGCGCAAAATCGCGAGCGTCAACCCATTGCTCGGAAGTTCGACGTCGGGACGGACGATGGCGAGTTGCGTCCGGCCGGACTGAAGCGCTTCTGCCGTCTGCTTAAGATCCTCGAAAACCTCAGTGCGAAGTCCGATGTTCTTCTGCGTGTCGCGCAAGGCGCCCGCGAAGGCGCTGATGAGCTTTTCCTCGACACTGTCGCGAGGCGCGACGGCGACACGCAATTGCGTGGGCCGGGTGAAATACCAGAAGATGCCGAAAGCCAGGATGGCGAGAAGCGCCAATCCAAGAGCGCCTAGGGTGTAGACGTCTTCACGACGTGGGCGCTTCATTCTGGACTTCCAATGGTGCGTTCTGGTCACCGACAATCCTCAGGCCGCGCTTTGGTTGCCGCATTGCGAAATGCAATGCTAGCTCAAGCGAAGCCCGAGCGGAACCTCAGCCGCCGCGGCGCCGCGGTCCAGTCATTTATCCGCAGGCTTGGTCCCCGACTTGTTCGGCGGGTCCACGTTCATCCGCTTGACTGCGCTCTCCTTCGCGCCCGAAGAAGTAGATGAATCGCTGCGGGTCCCTGAAACGGGCGCCTTTTGGCCGGTGCCGGTCGTGTCTGGGCCAGCGGATGTCGAATCGGCCCCCTGGGACTGTGGCGCCGACATCTGCGCGGCCGCGCCGGCAATGCCGAGCCCGAAAGTCGAAAGGGCCACGCTGGCCAGGACTGTGCTGGTAAGGGCGATGGTCCGCATCATTCGTGTGTCCTTTTGTAACCAAGTCATGACGACCGGCAACCCTGCATGGCCGACTTCGTTCCCGTGCGCCCGGTCAGCAGCACCGCAACCGCGCCATCAGGAGTTTCCATGAGTCCCGCCACGCTCGAATCCGAAGATCGACACCTCAAGGATTGTCTCATCGTCGGTGGCGGCCCGGCAGGCCTTACCGCGGCCATCTACCTCGCACGCTTTCTGCGCGACATCGTCGTCGTCGACGCGGGTGATAGTCGCGCAACCTGGATTCCCAAGTCGCACAATCATCCAGGCTTTCCGCACGGCATCGGCGGACGAGAGCTTCTTGCGCGTCTCGGCGAGCAGGCGACACAGTTCGGCGTACGTCGTGAAAGCATGCGCGTCGAGAGCCTGGAGCGCGATGCCGACGGAATCTTCGTCGCCAGAATGCGCGGCAGGACGATCCGCGCACGACGCCTCCTGCTCGCCATGGGAGTGGTCGACCGCGTACCCCCGCTCGAGGGCATGCGAGAGGCGATGCGAGATGGGCTGCTGCGACAGTGCCCCATCTGCGATGGCTACGAGGCACGGGGAAAATCCATTGCGATCATCGGCAACGGCCGTGCGGCAGCAGGCGAGGCCCTTTTCATGCGCGGATATTCCGACGACATCACTTTGGTGTCCGTCGGAGAAGCTCTCGCGCTGCCGGAGGATTCTCGCGACAGGATCGCCGAAACCGGGATCCGCACGATTCAACAGCCGGTTGTATCCCTCGACCCGGAGGCCGCGGGTGCTCTGCTGACTTTCGCGGACGGCGCGACGCTCCGCGTCGACACACTCTATTCGGCTCTCGGGATCGAGCCGCAAAACGATCTGGCGCGCGGACTGGGCATTGATCTCACGCAGGACGGCCGGATCGTCACGGACGCCCACCAACGCACGTCCATCGAACACTGCTACGCCGCCGGCGACATCGTGACCGGCCTCAATCAGATCGGCGTCGCAATGGCGCATGCCGAGATTGCCGCCGTTGACATCCACAATGGATTGCGTCGGCTGGAAGGCCGGACACTGGATCGGAGCTGATCCACAAAAATCCAGCTTTGCCGGAACTCGGTAGCGCTCACGCCCGTTCCCCTTTCGCAACGAGCGAGGCCGGAATTGCGTCAGCTGACGAAACACATCACCGATTCAACGAGCACGTGGTCGCGCCGGCAACTCGTCAGCGCCGCCAGCGTCTGGGGAGGGGCTGGCCTCATTGCCGGTTCAAGCTGGAACACGACGGCCGTCGCGCAACCCGCCGGTGAGAAGCCGACCCGTAACTTTCGCTTCGAAGACGTGGTCGACCGGGCGCGTGCCTTGGCCGAGACGCCGTTCGATGACGCGCATGATGCGGAATGGCCCGAGCTGGCCGCTCTGGACTATGACGATTATCGCAAGATCCGCTTCAAGGAAGAGGCCCGCAAGTCTCTGACGGGTGGCAAGTTCCAGCTCGATCTTTTCCACCGCGGCAACCTCTTCGTGCGTCGTGTCGGAATCAATCTTCTGCGGAATGGCGAGCCCACACCTCTTCCCTACCGCCACGAAGACTTCGACTTCGACGATCTCGTCCTGGCGCCGCAGCCCGATACCTTGGGATTCGCCGGTTTCCGCATCCGCACACCGCTCAACCGTCCGGATGTTTTCGACGAATTGATCGTGTTTCTGGGCGCGAGCTACTTCCGCTTTCTCGGACGTGATCAGCGCTACGGACTCTCTGCGCGCGCGTTCGCAATCAACGCGGGCGTTCCGATGCAGGAGGAGGAGTTTCCTTTCTTCCGCGAATTCTGGATCGAGGATGGCCCCGCAGATCAGAACCACCTCAACGTCATGGGCCTGCTCGACAGTCCTTCCGTTGCGGGCGCTTTCGCCTTTTCGGTGCATCCCGGCGTCCACACGGCGATTGATGTCACCGCGACCGTTCTGGCGCGGCGCACCGTGACCACTGCCGGCGTCGCACCTCTGACGTCGATGTATTACACCGGGGCGAGCGGACCCCGTGAGGCCGACCTGTTCCGCGCGGAAGTCCATGATTCTGACGGCCTGATGATGCGGTCGGGCGATGAATTCACCTGGAGGCCGCTCCGCAACCCGCTCGACAACGAGCTCTCGCTTTATCCTGTCGATCAGCCGAAGGGCTTCGGCCTCCTGCAGCGCAATCGAGATTTCGATCAATACCAGGATCTCGAAGCCACCTACGAGTTGCGCCCGTCCTACTGGGTCGTCCCGCAGGGCGAATGGAGCGCAGGAGCCGTTCAGCTTTCCGAACTCACGACCGCAACCGAGACTCAGGACAACATCGTCGCATGCTTTCGGCCTGCGTCGCCTCTCGAACCACTGAAGCCGACGACGTGGCGCTATCGCATTGAGGCCATGACGGACGGCTCCGAAATTCACGCACTCGCCACAGCAAGCCGAACGCTGATCAGCGACCTCGCGCGGGCCAATGGCGGACCGCCCAGCGGATCAAGGCTGTACGTCATCGACTTCACGTCGCATGACATCGACTATTGGGAGAAGGCTCTCGACCAGTTCGACCTGGTGGTCGAATCGAGCCGCGGCGAAGCGACGGGCGCGCGCCTGCGCTGGAATCCCAATGGACCGGGCATCCGGGCCATGTTCATCGCGCGTGCCGAACCTGGCGTGACCGCTGAATTCACCGCGCGGCTCATGCGCGGCGACCACCCCTTCAGCGAGACCTGGCTGCATCGCTGGACACGCGCCGCGACCTAGCTCGGCAGGATCCCAACTCTACAGGAACCCGGCCACGGTCTAGGCGTTCGAGATCATCAGCAACTTACAAGGAGTATGAACATGAATGGCATTATCTATATCGTCGGTCTCGTCGTCGTGGTTCTGGCTGTGCTGAGCTTCTTCGGCCTGCGCTGAACGCCGCGACGCTGGCGTCCCGCGCATCTCGCGTTTACCAAGAGCTGGCGCGGCGCTGAAGCTGCGGCGGCAGGACCACATATGCAGGACGCAAGCACTGGCCGGATCCATCCGGCCCCGGAAGAGACAAGCGGCCCATCCCGACACAGACCCTTGGCGCTGTTCCTGCTGCTCGGCGGCATCATTTCCTCGGCGCAACTCGGCAAGGCCATCGTGGCCATGCCGCTTCTTCAAAGCGAGATGGCGCTCGGCATCGACGTCGTTTCTCTGATCATCGCGACCTTCGCGACCCTCGGTGCGACGCTCGGAATGGGGACCGGGCTGGTGGCGCGGCGCATGGGTGCGCGGCGCTCGCTCGTGCTCGGCATGATCGTCATGTCGGCCGGCAGCCTCTTGGGCGCAGCTGCCGAAGGACCCGCCCTTCTCATCGCGTCCCGCATCCTCGAGGGAGTTGGTTTCCTCGGAGTCGTCGTCGTCATCCCCGACCTGCTGAACACCGTCGTGCGCGGAAAAGACCGCCTCCTGTTCATCGGCATGTGGGGCTGCTTCATGCCCACCGGCACCGCCCTGATGCTGCTGCTCGGACCGGTCTTGCCGACTTTCGGGTGGCGCGCCCTTTGGCTTTCTCAGTCCGCGGTCGCACTGCTCTATGCCTTGGCTGCCATGATGATCCTCCCAGCGGCAACGAAGAGCACAGCGTCCAGCCAGGGTGATTTTCTTCGCGTGGCGCGCCTCGTGCTGGGGGACCGCAACAGCCGCCTGCTCGCGCTCGTCTTCGGCGTCTACGCCGTGCAGTACTTCATCCTGGCGGGCTTCCTGCCCGTCATTCTCGTCGGCGCGCTTGGCCTGTCCATCGCCAGCGCCAGCTTGCTGACCGCCGCCAGCGTCTTCGCCAACGCCATCGGCAACATCGCGGCCGGCATTCTTTCGCGCCTGTCGTTTCCCCTCTGGGCCAGCATGGCGATCGCCTTTGGGGCCTATGCAGTGACGGCGCCGCTGATCTATTCCGCGGGGCTTCCGGCCGGCTGGGTCGCGATCCTGACCGGGCTGGCGCTGGGAATAGCAGGGCTCGCACCGGGATCGATCTTCGCCGCCGTCCCACGCATCGTTGCGCCGGAACTCGTCACGCCGACCATCGGGCTGATCCAGCAGACGAGCAACGTCGGACAATTCGTCGGTCCGATCGCCGCCGGTTTCGTCGTTCATGGGTTCGGCTGGCCCGCAGTGCCGATCGTGATCTTCGCCGCCGCGGCCTGCGGCCTTTGGGCATCTTTCCAGTTGCGGACGCGCCTGCCGGCCTGATCCGCGTGTGGACAAGACTTCGACGCGCGACTACGAATCTCGAATGCGTCCGCAAGAGGCGCAACCCGCCATGGGTGAGATCAGGGAGGATGACATGCAGATCCGTATCTCGCGGCGCATGACGATGTGCGCGCTCGCCAGCGCCATGATGTTCGGCAACTGGTCCGCAGCAGCACAGGCGGAAAAGCCATCCTGGCTCGATCCCGAACTCCTCGCCGCCGCGAAGCCGGAAGGCACGGTTGTCGTCTACTCGACTACCAATGAGCAGGAAGGCCTGCCATTGTGGAAGATGTTCGAGGAAGCCACCGGGCTGAAGGTGCTCTACGTCCGCGCCTCCGACGTCCAGATCCTCAGCCGCGTGGTCATCGAGGCGCGCGCCGGACAGCGCGCCTGGGACATCGCACAGACGGCGAACCTGCAGAAATTTCCGCAGGACTTTCTCCTGCCCCATGAGCCCGCAGAAGCCCGCAACCTCATCGAAGGCGCCCGCGATCCCGGCAAGCGCTGGTACGGCGTCTATGCCAACTACAACACCCCCGCCTACAACACCAAGTTCGTGAAGCGGGAGGACCTGCCCGCACGGCTCGAAGATTTTGCCAAGCGCACCGAATGGGCCGGCCGCGTTGTCATCGACAACACCGATACGCCCTGGCTTGCAGCAATCTTCGACCATTATGGCGAGAAGCGCGCACGCGAGATTCTGGGCGAGATCGTCACCAAGCTGAAGCCCGTCGTACTCGACGGCCATCTCGCCATCGCGCGCGCCGTCGGCGGTGGAGAATATCTCGTCGCCCTGAACAATTACCTCAATCTGACGATGAACGTGAAACTGGCCAATTCGCCGACCGACTATTGGGTCGTCGAACCGGTGACGCTCTTCTTCGGCCAGTCGGCCATCAACGCCAAAGCCCCGCATCCCAATGCCGCGAAACTCGCGCAGAACTTCATCCTGAGCCGCGAGGCCCAACAATTTCTCTCGAAATTCGGACGTTTGCCGACGCGCTCGGACGTCACCACCAATCCGCCCGGAGTTCTCGAGCCGGTGCTGAAGGCAAAGGTCGTGACCAAACTGCTGGATGCCGAAGACGAGAAGAAATGGGTTCGGATCTTCAATGAAATCTTCAGGCCGCGCTGAGGCTCAGGACGTCCCGTAAACCTGATCCGCACGGGCCTCGAAGGCCTCGGCGAACTTGCGGAAGGCCGTGTCGAACATGGCGCCCATCAGCAAGCCGAGGGTCCGCGAGCGGAACTCGTAGCTGATGGCGAAATCGACATGCGACGTGCCGTCCCCCGCATCGCGAAACGTCCAGCGGTTCTCGAGGTGACTGAACGGCCCGTCCACATATTCGACGAGGATCTTCAAGCGTGGCCGGTCGAGGGTGACGCGGCTCGTGAACGTCTCTCGGATCGCCTTGTAGCCAACCTCCATCTCGGCGACCACCACCTGAATCCCTTCGCCGCTTTCGACACGACGCCGCACCCGCAGGCCGCGGCACAGAGGCAGGAACTCCGGATAGGATTCAACGTCCGCCACGAGGTCGAACATTTTGGGCGCGGAGTGGTGGACGTGACGCGAGGTATTGAACGAAGGCATGGATGATCCCGTTTCAGCCGGGGCTGTCTTAGCATGGTGAGGCGGCAGGGAAAGCCGTCCCCGGAAAATCAGCTTTCCGGAGGCGACCCGCCTGTGGCGTCGTCGCGGCCGAGACCCCCGAGGGTCGGAACGCGCGACAGGAACTCCTCCCGATCCGCTTGCGACCGGAGGATGAAGATGGAGCGATTGCGACGCTCCCGCGCGATCATGGCGGCGATCCCCGGGGCCACCATGGTGGGGAACGTCCAGGTGAACCGCAGCAGCCGAAGATCAACGCGGCGCGGACAGCCGGGGGCGACCTCGTCCGACTGACCAGGCACACGCCCCAGCATCTGCCGCAACTTGCGCGAAATGCAGACGATGCCCGAAATGTCGATCCAGACGATCCAGTCCGCCCGCAGCACGCGCAGGTCCATCGTCGAAGGGAACGTGCCGCTGATGACCCACTCGTCGCCGGCCGCCAGTTCGCTCACCCGGCGCGCCCAGGCATTGGCCTCCGGCCGAACCCAGCCGGGCTTCCAATATTCGCGCTGCAACTCGAAGAAAGGGAGCGCCAGTCGGTCCGCGAGAATCTTTCCGAGGCTGGTCTTGTCTGACCCCGGGCTGCCGATGATCATCACGCGGCGCGGCGGCTCCAGTTCGATCCGGCGCGGGTGGTACATGCGACTGCCTCCTCGACCTTCCGGGAAGGCCTGCGGAACAGCCTGAGAGACTGCTCCTCAGCCCTTGTTCTTGGCCGCTCTGGCCGCCTTGAGCCGGGCGAAATCTTCTCCCGCATGGTGGGAGGAACGCGTGAGCGGCGAAGCGGATGCAAGCAGAAACCCCTTGGCGCGCGCAACGCTCTCGAAGGATTTGAATTCCTCGGGCGTGACGAAGCGCAGCACCGGATGATGCTTGCGGGTCGGCTGCAGATACTGGCCGATGGTCAGAAAGTCGACGTCGGCGGACCGCAAGTCATCCATCAATTGCAGCACCTCGTGCCGCTCTTCGCCGAGGCCGACCATGATTCCGGATTTGGTGAAGATCGTGGCGTCCAACTCCTTCACGCGCTGCAGCAGGCGGATGGAATGGAAATAGCGCGCGCCGGGCCGGACCGTCAGATATTTGGACGGCACCGTCTCGAGATTATGATTGAACACGTCGGGCCGCGCCGCCACGACCACTTCGAGCGCTCCTTCTTTCCGCAGAAAGTCCGGCGTCAAAATCTCGATCGTGGTTTGGGGCGAGAGCGCACGGATGGCCCGGATCACCAGCGCGAAATGCTCCGCGCCCCCATCGGCGAGATCGTCCCGGTCGACCGAGGTGATGACCACGTGCGACAGCCCGAGCTTGGCCACCGCCTCCGCAATGTGCTGCGGCTCCTGCGCGTCCAGGGCGCCGGGCATGCCGGTCTTGACGTTGCAGAACGCACAGGCGCGGGTGCAGGTGTCGCCCATGATCATGAAGGTGGCGTGCTTCTTCTCCCAGCACTCGCCAATGTTCGGACAGCCCGCTTCCTCGCAAACCGTGACGAGGCCGTTCTCCTTGACGATCTTGTGGGTCTCTGCCCATTTCGGCGAGCCAGGCGCCTTGACGCGGATCCAGTCGGGCTTCCGCAGCACAGGCTGATCGGGACGATGAACCTTTTCCGGGTGACGCGGAGCGTCGCCGGCGGCTGCGCGCTTCTTGCGCGGATCGTCGTTCAGTAGATCGAGCACCAGTGCCATGTCGTTTCTCTCGCCTGCGCGTCTGGTTTACGGCTAAACGGCGCGCGCGCCAACCCGCGCCCGCGCCGCCCGGCCATGTGCCGCATGCAGGGCGGCTAGCGGTTGATCGTCCGGTCGTCCCGGCGTCCCCGGATCGCGCGCCACACCCAAAGCAGCAGAATGGCCCCGACAGCGGCGGCCACGAGATGCCCCCAGAAGCCGCTCACCCGAACGTCGAGCGCATCGGCCAGCTTAGAGCCGATGAAGGACCCGGCAATACCCACGATGATGTTGGTCAGGAGGCCATGATCGGAGCGCGTGACTCGCTCGGCGATCCAGCCTGCCAGTGCGCCGATGAGCAGCAGCATGAAGAAGCCGACGCCCGGAGTGCCCATCACGCCCATTGGTTGATCCATCGTGCTTCCCCTTCGCTGGACCCGAAGATCGTGTCCCACGGGTGCAATTTCAACGAGCGCTCGAAACCGATCCTCCGGACGCTATGAGTGAATCACGCGGCCGTAGGCGTCGAGAACGCTCTCGTGCATCATTTCAGAGAGCGTCGGATGCGGGAAGACCGCGTGGATCAGCTCTTCCTCGGTGGTCTCGCAGTTCATCGCCACGACATAGCCCTGGATGAGTTCGGTCACTTCCGCGCCGATCATATGCGCGCCGAGCAGCTTGCCGCTCTTCGCATCGAAGATCGTCTTGACCAGTCCCTCGGGTTCGCCAAGCGCGATGGCCTTGCCGTTGCCCACGAACGGGAAGCGCCCGACCTTGACCGAGAGCCCCTGCTCCTTCGCCTTCGCCTCCGTCAGGCCGACGCTGGCGACCTGCGGATGGCAATAGGTGCAACCCGGAATCATCGTCTTTTCCATCGGGTGCGGATGCAGGCCCTTGATGCCCTCGACGCAGATCACGCCTTCATGCTCCGCCTTGTGGGCGAGCATCGGCGGCCCGGCCACGTCGCCGATGGCGAACACGCCCGGCACGTTGGTGCGGCCCAACCCGTCGGTCACGATCGCGCCGCGGTCCATCTTCACGCCGAGCTTCTCCAGCCCGAGATTTTCCGTGTTGCAGACGACGCCCACCGCCGAGATCAGCCGCTCGGCCTCGATCTGCGACGACTTGCCCTTGTCGTCTTCGATCGTGCAGGTGACGGAATTCGCACCCTTCACGACCTTGGTGACCTTGGTCGAGGTCAGGACCTTGATGCCCTGCTTTTCGAAGCGCTTGCGCGCCAGCGCCGCGATCTCGGCATCTTCCACGGGCAGGATCTGCGGCAGCACTTCGACGACCGTCACGTCGACGCCCATCGTCTTGTAGAAGCTCGCGAACTCGATCCCGATGGCGCCCGACCCCATCACGATGAGCGATTTCGGGAAAGTCGGCGGCACCATGGCTTCGAAATAGGTCCAGATCAGCTTGCCGTCCGGCTCGATCCCCGGCAGCACGCGCGGACGCGCGCCGGTCGCCACGATGATGTTCTTGGCCTGGTAGACGCCCTCGCCCAGAACGCCCTTGGGAATTGGGTTCTGCGGCTGGACGATGGCCTTTTTCGTCGGCGCGACCGTCACCTGCCCGGCCTTGTCGATGGTCGCCTCGCCCCAGATGACGTCGACCTTGTTCTTCTTGAGCAGGAAGCCGACGCCGCCGTTGAGCTGCGCCGACACGCCGCGAGACCGCTTCACCACCGCCGCTGGATCGAACGTCACCTTGCCCTCGATCTTCAGCCCGTAGGCCTCCGCATGGGTGGCGTAATGGTAGATCTCGGCCGAACGCAGCAGCGCCTTCGTGGGAATACAGCCCCAGTTGAGGCAGATCCCGCCCAGATGCTCGCGCTCGACGATGGCCGTCTTGAACCCGAGCTGCGCCGACCGGATAGCCGTGACATAGCCGCCGGGACCCGAGCCGATGATGAGAACGTCGTAGGTGGTCATGGATCAAAACTCCGGGCGCAACCGCGGGCGACATAGTGAGCCGTCATTGCGAGGAGCGAAGCGACGAAGCAATCCATCTTGGCCTCGCGGATGGCTTTCTGGATTGCTTCGCTTCGCTCGCAATGACGGTGCGTGATTGGCTGGTCTTAGACCAGCATCCCCATTGGATTTTCGATCAGCGACTTGAAGGCCGAGATCAGTTCCGCCGCGAGCGCACCGTCCACCGCGCGATGGTCGGTCGACAGCGTCACGCTCATCAGGGTGGCGACCGCGGGCGCGCCCTTCTTCACGATGACGCGCTGCTCGCCCACGCCGACCGCAAGGATCGTCGCATGCGGCGGGTTGATGACGGCCGAGAAGTTCTTGATGCCGAACATGCCGAGGTTCGAGACGGCGGACGAACCGCCCTGATATTCCTCGGGCTTCAGCTTGCGGGCGCGGGCCCGCGAGGCATAGTCCTTCATCTCGTTGGCGATGGTCGCCAGCCCCTTGGTTTCGGCCTTGCGGATCACCGGTGTGATGAGTCCGCCCGGGATCGAGACCGCGACGCCGATGTCCGAATGCTTGTGCTTCAGCATCGTGCCTTCGGTCCAGGTCACATTGGCATCCGGCACCCGCTGCAGCGCGACCGCCAGAGCCTTGATGACGAAGTCGTTGACCGAAACCTTGTAGGCGGGCTTGCCGTCCTTGTCCTTTGGCGCGCCAGCGTTGATCGCCTCGCGGGCGGCCATCAGCGTGTCGAGTTCGCAATCCACCGTCAGGTAGAAATGCGGAATCGTCGACTTCGCCTCGACGAGACGGCGCGCGATCGTCTTGCGCATCGAATCGTGCGGCACTTCCTCGAACGAGCCGGGCTCGAAGAACTTCTTGATCGTTTCGTCCGACATGGCGGCCGGCGCAGCCGCGCGTGCGGAGGCGGGAGCCGCAGCCGGAGCCGCAGCGCCAGCCGAGCCACCCGAGATCGCGGCCTTGACGTCACGCTCGACGATACGTCCGTGGGGACCGGAACCGGTCACGCGCGA